>JAGCNI010000090.1 GCA_017646015.1 Lentisphaeria bacterium | reverse complement strand
TTTTTGAAAAATTCAGCAAATCTCCCTTGAAAAATACAAAAACAGTATTATATTTGTTTTGATAACATACGTTAGCAATCATATATTTTACAAACGATAAAAAAAGGTAAACCATTCATGATAAGAATGATAGACATAGCCAGAGAGGTCGGGGTCAGCAGAACCGCGGTTTCCTTTGTTTTGAATGGGAAACACAAGGAAATGCGTCTTTCCGAACCGATCATCCGGAAAATCAGGGAAACAGCCGAACGTATGGGCTATGTCCCCAATGAACTGGTCAATACCGTCGTCAAAGGGAAAAGCAATGTCATTGCTGTTATTTCCAAATTTTCAGATTTCATTCTTCCCGCAATTCATGGCTGTGTGGATGAAGCGGTCAAATATGATTACATCATCAAGCTGATCCCGGTAGAAAAAAATATCAATGAAGCGATTCTCAAGGCAATCAAATTCCGCGTAGCCGGTATCTTTGCGATTTCTCTGGAACCAGAACTGATCGATCAGGTCGATTCAAAATTTTTCAATTACGGGATCCCCTCCATCGGGCTGACACCGCACACGGGCAGAATGATGTTCGATCAACAGAAAAGTGCTCAGAAAGGAACTGAATACCTCCTCTCTCTCGGACATCGTAACATTGTATTTTTCGGAACCTCCAGCGACATTTCGCAGGAACGGGAAGAAGGGTATAAAAAAGCCATGACTGAAAAGGGATTGCCCTTGCAGATCATAAGAACGGAAGAAGAAGAGATCCCGGAAAAAACGGATCTGCTGCTCCAGGCTGATCCGGACGCCGTTCAGTGCAGTAATGATTCAGTTGCACTGCTGCTGATGCATGAATGTTACAGTCGCAGAATTTTTATCCCTGAAACTTTTTCCATTCTCGGCTTCGGAAATATCCCTGCCTGCAGACTCTCTGCCCCCTTTCTTTCCACAGTGGACGAGCCGTATTATCAGACAGGCAGAATCATGTTCCGTCAGATTTATGATCTGCTTTCCGGAAATCAGAAAGAAAACTACGAATACCTCTGTGGCGATGTTATTCCGCGAGAAACAACTGTCGCATTGAAACAACAAAAAGGAGAGAAATAAAAATGGCAACAGTATTGATCACTGGAATTACAGGTACAGTCGGACCGGAGATTGCAAAAAAATTGATTCAGGCTGGTCATGCGGTCACTGGATTCTCCCGCAGGAAACCTCTTCCGGAAAAAGCTGTTCCCGGTGTCAACTATGTGCAGGGGAATTTTGCCAATCCGGAAGATCTGAAAAAACTCAATGGCACAAAATTTGATTGTCTGATCCATCTGGTCAGTCTGCCGATCCCGCAGGAACAGGATGCCGCAGTTACTTTCCTTTCCGATAATGTGGCGGGTCATTGTC
This sequence comes from Lentisphaeria bacterium, assembly GCA_017646015.1. Taxonomy (GTDB): domain Bacteria; phylum Verrucomicrobiota; class Lentisphaeria; order Victivallales; family UBA1829; genus SIG94. Next base: position 52,095 of record JAGCNI010000090.1, on the reverse strand, counting down.
ATCTTTTCAACTATCTCTTCAACAACGGCTGCACAAAAATCGTGGCGGCAAGCTCCATCGGCGCATCGGGTTGTCTGGATCCCGATTTTATTCCGGACTCCATCCCGATCCCCCCGGATCATCCAACAAAAGCATGCAGTCATTACAGTTTTTCCAAAGCAATGCTCGAAGAGATCTGCCGTTATTACAGTCGGAAAAAACCGGATGCAGATATCATTGTTCTGCGCTATGGCGGAATTTATGACAGAAAAACGATCACTCCGAGCGGCAACATCGACATGCAGCGGATCTTCTGCAGTTTCGGGATCGTCGATCTGGATGATGTTGTAAACGCCACGATCGCCGCTATGAATGCAAAGCTCACACCCGGATATCATCAGTACAATGTAGTCGGTCCCGATGCACCATGTAAACTGCCTGTCGCAGAACTTTTGAAGACTCTTTTCCCCGAAGAAATATATCAAAAATGGGATTTGTCCCGTTATCAGACCCCGGACGGCGGATTCCTCCCCGTTTTCGATATGGAACCGATCCGCAGAGACCTGGGATTTGTTCCGCAGGTCAAAGCAAAATGATTTTTCAAGTATAATAAAATAAGGAGAACAAATTATGAACTCAAAACAACGATCCCTCTCAACACATGGAAAACATCTTACCGGAAATTTATTTACACTCATCGAGCTCCTCGTGGTTATTGCAATCATCGCAATCCTCGCAGGAATGCTGCTCCCCGCTCTGAATAAAGCAAAACAGAAAGCTGTGGCTATCAGCTGTGTCAGTAACCTGAAACAGATGGGCTTGCTTGCACGCATTTATTTTGACGACTACAAAGAATTCTGGCCCATGGGAACAGGAACTACATACAAGGAAGCCTACATTTTCCCGCTTTACTATGCCGGTCTGCTCCCGGAAGCGGCAACAGACAACAGTGCTATGACGTTTGCAAGCTGTCCTGCAACCCGGATCGAAGATAAAACACTGGTCCATGCCACAGGGCAGCACCTTCAGGTCTATGGAACTCAGTACAGCACAAACAATACAGAACCGGCAACCAACTATGGGAAAGGATATTATGTCCGGGATGTTCCGCCTGCTACCGATGGATACAACGGAAGCACAAAAATCTCAGGGCTGAAAGTAACTCAGGATAAAAGAGTCCTGCTCTTCGACTCCGCAGTCAAAATCAACGGCAGGATCCAGCAGAGCAGCCGTGGATATGTCCCCTGGGCACATACCGGTGAAGCATTGGCTGCACCTTACCTCGTCCATGGTGAACGGGTCAATGTTGCCTGCATGGATGGAAGCGTTGCCACACTCTCTCATCAGGAACATTGGAACAATTATTTCTATCCCACATTTGTCGGGGTCAAAACTGAATCTGTCCCCCGTTCCTCCCTGCCGCAGCGCACATGGACACAGAAAGGTGTCCTGATTTCCGGCAGATAAGCACAAAAATTCTCTCTGGGAGATAACATACATGAAAAAAATCATTGTATTAAGTGGATTATTGGCTCTTTTTTCAGGGAATGCAGCCGTCAAAGACACCCCGGTCAATCTGCTTCAGACAGGAGAATTCAAGCCTGTCAGAATGCACAATAAAGTTACTGCCGCATTTGGCTGGTTCTTTCTGGATTGGGCGAGATTCAAATATATCCGGCAAACAGTTTCCTATGTCTCCGGTGAGGATTGTTTTGAATTTGACTGCAAAGACGGAATTGCAACATTCCGTTTCAAAGATCCCCTGCATAAAATGTACCGTCAATACAATGATTTTCTCTTTTTCGGCAGCCGTGTCGGATGGCCTCCGCCTCCCGCTCCGGAATATGTTTCTCAGGGAAAAATCAAATTCAACAAAGGCGAGATCCGGCTTTTCGGGAAAAATCTGAAGCCCGGAAAAGATTGGCAGAAATTTTATTTCAAAAGCAATCATCCTCTGACCGGAATACCTTTCAGACCTGTCCCCGGTGCGGAATTCAATTTTTCTTCACTGAGCACTTATGCGGTATATCCGATGGAGGGAAAAAGCATTCTTCTCTCCGATGGAACCAGACTTACAAAATTTCTCCTGCCGGAGGAAACAGATTACATCACCCGCTGGGGGATCTCTCTCTGGCGCGGATGGCTCTGGAAACTGACCGGAGTTGCATTGCCGATCGAAACAGTGAAAAAAGCAACTCCGTCTCCCGGTGCATTTGTTGTTCTCAGAGATAAACTCCCTCCCGGAGGATGGCAGCTTTCCATTCAAAATGCAGGTGCTGTCCTGAAAGTCCATGATGAATTTTCAGTTGTCCCCGCCTTGTATGACTATCTCCGGAAAAAACTGAATTGTTCTTTCTATTATCACAATGCACAGAAAGTCCCCGCAGATGCTTCGGTCAAACAACTCCCCACAGCGGAATATCTTGTCAAACCCCGTTTCGGAACTTTCACCGGCGATAACAGTATCCATGCGCTCAGCGGCGGACGTTATCTGCCGATTTTCAGTACGATCAACGATGTTGACTACTATCATCTCCCCAATCCTCATAATGACCACGTATTCAACGTGATCCTCCCGCAGGAGATCTATGCAGAAAAACATCCGGAATATTACATGTTGGACCGGAACGGAAAACGTTATATCGATCAGGATCCCTACCGGACGAATCCCTGTTTTTCCAGCAGGGAAGCCCGGGAACTGATGCTGAAAAATCTGAAAGATTACGCTCTAAACCAGTCCGTGGCAAAAATCCTCACTTTCCTGACCGGAGATGCGGCAAGCCTCTGTCTCTGTCCGGACTGCATCAAATTCAACGGCAGTGATTCCAGCGGCACAGAAGCGTTGTTCGCCTTTACAAACGACTTCGCTCCCATTTTGAAAAAACACCGTCCCGATATGAAAATCGTGCGGCTGGCTTATCATGGACTCTATGAAACGCCCAAAAGAAATCTGCCGGAATACGACAATATTATTTTCTGCTACTGCGCCGGAGAAACCCGCCTGCCGTGTACCCTCCATGTTGACTGCGAAATCAATCAGAAAGGTCTGAAAGAGATCGAGGCATGGAGTAGATTGGCAAAAACACCCGAACGTCTCGGATATATGACATACAGCGATATCCGTCCTCTGCAATTCGCCAAACGGATGGAACATTATGCAAAATACGGAAATGCCTATGTCTATATGTTCCAATGGCGCGGATACAGCCCTGCTGTCACGTTTGTCATCAACCGCTGGAATCTCGGCGAAAAAGCGGAAGACGCCCTGAAAGAATTTGATTATTTCTACTATGGCAAAGGCGGAAAATATATCCATGAGATCAATCTTCTGGTCGAAAAATTCGCTTCCGCGTATAAACACACAGAGGAAGAAAAAGCTCTGGCAAAAGAAAAACAGGTCAACTTCGGGATCTGGTCTTCCCATAACCGGATGAACCGGAAAATGCTCAATCAGATCTATGCACTTTTCGATAAAGCTCTTCTGGCTGCCGGAAATGATAAAGTCGCACGTCAGCGGATCCTCAAAGAAAAATCTTTCTATCTCATAGAAGATCTGCTCAAATGGAACCGGGCAACCTGTTCCGGTTCAGAAGAACTCAAACAGTTTGCTCACCGTCTTGCCGACTTTATCCGGATCGCCGCCGAGTTCCCGCAGGATTACCGCACTACTCTGATCCCCGGATTCCTCGGCAGAGAATTTATCCTCTCCGTCGCAGGATTGGATATCCCAAATACAGGTAAAGATTGGGCGAAAGAAAAAGCTGCTCAGGATTTCCTGAAAAATCCGACAGGTACATTCCGAACCGATCCCGTCCCCTCTCCCGGAGCATGGTATTTCCCCGCCGACAGAATGATGACAAATGCAAAATTGTTTTACTATGACTATCTCTGTCCGCCGAGAATCACTGTTGCCCTGCGCCGTCCTTCTATGCAGCAGGATCGTGCATCTGTGATCTTCGATCTGAAACAACCTCCCATGACAGATTCCATGCTCCTCTCTGTCGAAGGGCTGGATGATGAAAAACCGGGAAGAGCCGTTATTCAGATCACGGTCAATGGAAATAAACTCTTCAGCGGACTCAACTCATTCCCCGAAAGAGGATGGGGGCGTATGACATTCTCTGTTCCGGCAAAATTCTTGAAACAAGGCGAAAATAATGTCACAGTCTGCAATATCTCCCCGGATCTGCCCTCACGCTCCACACGCTATGCCAATCAGGAAGACGGACGTCATGATCCCCAATGGGGCTGGATCTGTCTGACAGAAATCAGTCTCTATGATGTTGCTTCAGACTTTACTGCTTTCGCAAACGGTGAAAAATCCACTTGGAAAATCATTGACGGAAATGTCAAAAGAGAAAAAGGAAAAGTAATTCTCTCCTCTTCTTCCGGAAAAATGCCTGTCATCGCCAGTACGCCGGATGCAGAAACACCCGTTTTTGCACTCAACCCCGGCGACAAAGTCAGAATTGAGATCACGGTTACCGGAAAGGATGAAAATACCCCTGATCTCCAACTGAAAATCCATGAATATCAGGCGTATGCAACAGATAAAAATGGAAAACAGAAGGTAAAACGCAGCGGTTTCCTCGGCGGCAGAAAACTCCGGATCACACCGTTGACATCATTCAAAACCGGAAAAAGAAAAATGATCGCCATATGGCATTTTACAGCCGGAAAAGATACCGGACTCATCGTTCCGGAAATTTCTCTGTCCGGAAACGGTGAACTGGAAATCAACGGAATCACCATGAAACTGGAACAGAAAGGAAATAAATGATGAAAATATTGAAATCCACTCTCATTTTTCTGGGAACAATTTTGAGTTGTGCATCGCTCCACAGTGTGGAAGACGCTCCCTTGAATCTGTTGCAGACCAGTGATTTCAAACCGGTCAAAATGCACGGACGGACAACTGCCGCTTTCGGATGGTTCATGATCGACTGGCCCCGCTATTTCCATATACGGGAACGCAGTTATGTACCCGGAGATCAATGCTTTACATTTGAATGTGAAAACAATACCGCAGTTTTCCGTTATACCGATCCTCTGCATCCGATCTACGCAAACAGTAAACGTTCTGTTCTTTTTGCCTCCCGTGTAGGCTGGCCTCATCCTCCGGCTGCATCATACAAAGCGATCGGACGTTATATGTTTGACAAGGGCAGACTCATGATCGCCGGGCATGATATGAAACCGACTGACACTTGGAAATCTTTTGAATACAGTACACCTTACGCATTCGGCGGAATTGATATTTTTCCCGCTGCCGGAGCAACCTACCGCATCGCCGATTTCCGCTGTTATGCAGTCTATCCGGAAATCGGCGGCTCGATCGAACTGCCCGAAGGCGGAAAACTGACCCGTTTCCTTTTGAAAAAAGATGCCCATTATCTCATCCGCTGGGGAACAGCTCTCTGGCGGGGTTGGATGTGGAAACTGACTGGAAAAGCTCTGCCGGTGGAAATGGTCAGCAGCAACGATCCGGCTCAGGGGGCATTCTCGATTACCATTGACCCGGAATTGAAATCCGGATGGCTGCTGAAAGTCACAAAAAACGGGATCGTATTGACCGTTGCAGATGAATTCAGTGTCACTGCGGCTCTCTTTGATTATTTGCGGAGAGAAATGGGATGCGCATTCTATACACGGGATTGTCAGAAGATCCCACCGCAAGGCTCTGTCAAAAAACTGACAGCAGTCAATCGCAGAGTCATTCCCAAATACGGAACCATTACCGGAGATAATGCAATGCACGTGATGAACGGCGGGCGTCATCTTCCGCTTTTCAGCACCCTCAATGATGTAGATTACTATCACCTTGCCAATACACAGAATGATCATATCTTCAATATCCTGCTGCCCATGGATCTTTATCTGAAAGATCATCCGGAATATTTCATGATGGATGAACACGGCAGACGTGTCGGGCATCGTGACCCCTGCCGCAGCAATCCCTGTTTTTCCAATCAGGAAGCAATGGATCTGATGATCAAAAATCTTCTGGATTATGCAAAAAATCAGTCAATCTCCCGGATCCTCACCTTTGAAACCGGGGATGCTTCCACGCATTGTCTTTGCCCGGATTGCATCAAAATGAATGACGGCAGAGAAAGCAATACAGAATCCCAGTTCGATTTCGCCAATAAGTTCGCTCCTCTTCTGGCAAAAGTCCGTCCGGATATGCGGCTGGTCCGCAACGCCTATGCCACACGCCATGCACCGCCAAAAAAGAATCTGCCGCTTTATGACAATATTTCATTCTGCTATTGTCTCGGGGCAAATCTGCTCCCCTGCACACTGCATGTCGAATGTACGATCAACAAAAAAGGAATGGATGAAATCAAAGCATGGGGAAAAATGGCAAAAGTTCCGGAACGTCTCGGATATATGACTTATTCCGATGTACGCCCCTTGCAGTTCATTAAACGCATGGAATATCTTTCTCAATTCGGAAATGCCTACATCTATATGTTCCAATACCGTGGATTCAGTCCTGCCGCACCGTTTGTGGTGACACGCTGGAATCTGGGGGAAGATCCTCTCAAAGCATTGTATGAATTCGATCATCATTATTACGGTCCCGCAGGAAAATATATCCACGAAATCAATCTGCTGGTCGAACAGTTCGCTTCCTCCTCCAAACACACAAAAGCAGAAATCAAACAGAATCAGAAAGCTCCATACCATCTCGGTATCTGGTGCGGCGATGAACAGATCCAATCCAGACTCAACAGAAAAACTCTTGACAGGATCTATGTTCTCTTCGACAACGCTCTGAAAGCTGTCGGAAACAATAAAATATACAGAAAACGGGTCCTGTACGAAAAAAGCCTCTATCTGATCGAGGATCTGCTCCATTGGAACAAAGCAAGCTGCCGTAACAAAGCGGAACTGGATGCTTTCATCAAACGTCTTTCCGAATACATCCGGATGGCTCGCGAATTCCCCGGCGCATTCACCAATATTCTGATCTATCCGGATTCCCGGACAGTGATGCAGGGGATCACCGGACTCACCATTCCGAAAACAGTTCCGCACTGGGCAAATGAACCGCTGATGACACAAATCCTGACTCAGCCGGAAAAGGTCTTTCAGACCGGTGCAGAAGTATTCCCCGGAGGATTCTATTTCACCGCAAATTCCATAAACGGTACGACCCCCGCCGAACTCTTCACAGACCGCTGTCCTCCCCGTTGGGCACGGATCCTGAACAAAAAAGTTTCTGCGGAATTCACACTGAAACAGAAAGCGTCTGCACCTCTGATCCTCAGTATCGAAGGTCTGGATGCAAAAAACACACAGAAAAGTTCTTTCAAAATCGCGGTCAATGGAAAACAACTCTATTCCGGTCAGCCTCTTTTCCCGAAACATGAATGGGGCAGAATGGGATTCTCGATCCCCGCTTCTTCTCTGAAAACAGGCAAGAATCTCATCACGGTCACTCCGGGAACACCTCTTGCAGAAAAAATCAGGATCTCTGAAATCGCAGTTTTGGATCCCTCCGGAGATTTTGCAGACCTTGCGAATGGCAGCAAGCAGACTCAATGGACTCTGCCCGCTCCGAAAAACGGCAATCAGATCACTGCCGGAAACGGAAAAGTCACATTTCGCAATCAAATCAAAGGTCTTTTGCAGTTTTCTTTCTTCCGCGGACATCATCTCCCGAAAACAGGACTCCTCCCCTCTGCAAGGATCAGGATGACGATCAAGGCTGCCGGAAAAGGAAATATGCAACTCGGATTCAATGGATATTATGCCTATCAGCGGGCTCCGAACGGAACACAGAAAATCAAAACGATCGGGTATCAGACAGGTTTGTATTCCAGAACATACCGTTCTCAACATCTCCGCCTGACTCCTCAGGTCAAAGAATATACGGTCGTGATCGAGTGCGAAAAATCCACAGGAATGATTTTCCCGACAATTCTGTTGGACGGTCCTGGAAACACAGAAGTTTATTCCTTTAAAATGGAAGTCCTCCCGCCATTGAAAACAACAAAAAATTCAAATAATATAAAAAGGAAATAATCCATGCAAAAAACAACTTTTCTCTTTGCATTTTTCTTTTCCGCAGCCATCATGCTCCACGCTCAGGAAGATGGGCTGCAAAACAGTGTGACAAAAATCATTCCGACTCAGACAGCACAGTATTTTTCTGTTCTGCAACTGAAATCAGATTCCGCTCCGGAACAGGTCACAAGACCTTGTCCGCCGCGTTTTGCAATCCGTCTTACAGAGAAAAATACAGTGTCCACTGATTTCACTCTGAATCAAAAGCCGTCTGCACCTCTCTTCTTCTATGTGGAAGGATGCGGAACCGCTCCGGGAGCAACCCTGCAAGCCACGATCAACGGAAAACAAATCTATTCTGCAAAATCGCCGTTCTATGTGATCGAATGGAACCGGAAAACTCTAACTCTCATGCCGGAACATCTGAATGCCGGAAAAAACACCGTAGAGTTCAAGCTGAAAAATACAAAAAAGAGACAGGCAGTATTTATTTCCGAAATGACAATGATCGATCCAAACGGTTCGTTTGCAGAATTTGCTGCCGGAGGAAAAAGCCCCTATTGGACACCGACCGTCCGGAAAAATGAAAGTTCCGTACAGAATGGCGGCGGCAAAGTGATCCTGCGCTCCGACACAGATAAAGGCTGCACACTTTCATTCTTCCGGAGTCACAGTCTTCCCAAAATCGCAGTTGAACCCAAAACATCTGTCAAATTCACGATCACAGCCTCCGGAAAAGGTAAACTTGCGATCCGGCTGAATGCCTATCATTCGTATCCGCGACATCAGAAAAACAAACAGAAAGTGGATCAGATCGGCTGGCGATCCGGGTTGCATCAGATGGTTTACAATACGCCGGTATTTGATCTGACTCCACAGCCGAAAACATTTACTTTCCGTATTCAGTGCAATCCGTGGACGGGTCTGATTTTTCCTGCGATCGATCTGAAAGGAAAAGGCGAAGCAGTCATTTCAGATTTCCGCATGGAACTAACCCGGGAAGACGAACTGGCAAAAGTACAGAATTTTGAACTGCGGAATCTCAAACTGAATCATGCCGACGGGTATTACCGCAAAGGAGAAGAAATGGTTTGTACGGCTCAGCTTTTCCGGGCTGGCAAACCGGCTCTTGCCAATGACGGCATCCTGCGTTGCGTCCTGAAATGGGAAGGTCAGATCGTCAAAGAATATGATTTCCCCTGCCATGGTGATCCGGTCACGATCCGTTACAAAGCAGAGAAACCGGGCTGGCTTTATCTCGGGTTTCAGGTATTGAACACGAAGAAAGAAATCTATCAGCATCCGGGAAAAGGTCTGCCGCAGGCGAAAAAAAAATATCTCTCTGAAATCGGAGCGATCTGGGAGGCAGATCAAATCAAAACTGCTCTCAAAAGACCTGTTGATTTCGATGCATTCTGGAAGAAACAAAAAGCGATCCTTGCACAGAATCCCATGAATGTCAAAATCCGGAAAATGGACTCCAAAACACCGGGGATCGAACTCTATGGCGTTGAAGTAAGCTCTCCGACTGACCGTCCGGTTACTGCATATCTTGCAGTTCCCGCAGGAGCACAAAAGAAATCTCTGCCGCTGCAAATCGATTTTCTGAGTTGGACATGGTGCGATGCCAATCGTGATTTTGCCATTCAGGCAGCTAAAAACGGTGCATTGGGAATGGCAGCTTCATGGCATGGTTTTCCCGTGGGAAAAGACCGCCAGTTCTATATCAATTCATGCAGAAAGTTTTTCAACCCGCATCAAGATATCAACAACCGGGACAAATGGAGTTTCCGCGATGTATATGTCCGCGTCCTCCGGGCTTTGGAATTCGCAAAATCACGTCCGGAATGGAACGGAAAAGATTTGATCGTTATGGGCGGCAGTCTCGGCGGAGCTCAAACGATCGTTGCAGCAGCGTTGGACCCGCAAGTCTCATTGGCAATCATCAGTGTCCCGTGTTTTGCTGAATTCAACGGAAAAGCATCCGGACGGAAAATTCCGATCCCGTTCACGGATAAAAAATATGAAACACCTGAAATCTTCCGGGAAACAGCCTATTTTGATATGGTCCATTTTGCTCAGAATATCAAATGCGAAGTCTTTTTCTGCACAGGATTCGCCGATGAATTATGCCCGCCATCCAATGTCTTTGCCATTTATAACGGATTACCGGCATCCACCAGAAAAATCATGACAACCAATCCGCGCACAGGGCATTACGGAACTACCAAAAATATCAAAGGCAATGCCCGCCTGGTTGAATTCTTCAAACAGACCACTGTCCGGACCTATCCCGGCGCAACAAACTGAAAATAAAGGATATAAATAACCCCCGGAGATTTTGTATGATTCCGGGGGGTTATTGTAAAAAAGATTTCTCACCAGACACGTGGTGTAAGTCCGAGCACCTCGGAGATCCTGTTGCGGACAGGATAATCCGGATCGCTGCGCAATGCACGGTTTCTCAAAAAGGCAACCGCAAGTCCGCTTTCCCGGTGAATAAACCCTTCTCCGCCCAAAGCTCCGCCATGACCGTAAAACTCGGCATAATCTTTTCCTCCAAGAATAAATCCCAAAGCAAATACAGCCCATGCTTCTTTGGGCGGCATCGGATCCTGTTCCCAACGACAAAGTGCTGTCACCTTGCGGAGAATATCATCATTCAGCAAACGGACTCCATCTGTTTCTGTGACCAGGGAAGAATAAAATTTTGCCAACGCAAGCGCATTGGATACTCCATTCAAAGAGGGGGTGAAACTGCGGAGCAATGATTTCGTATTGAATACATCGGCACACCAGCTGGTATTCCCAGGCATATCGGTCGAATCCACTGAAGCAAGACGTTTTTCTGCTTCCGGTGTTGTACCGAAATAAAAATCATTGGCGATCCCGAGTGGATCCAATATTTCCTCCGTAATGATCTCTTTCAAACTTTTCCCTACAGCACGCCGGACTGTTTCGCCCAACAGCCAGGCATACGATTCTGCCTGATATTCAGATAAGGTCCCGGGTTCCCATGCAGGTGTCATTCCTTCCATGACACGACACATTTTTTCCCAATCCGCCATATCTTCAAATGTCACTCCATCCGGCAGTTTATGCAACCCGCTGCGATGAGACAGAATATGCCACAACCTCACATTCTCTTTCCCTTTACAGCCAAACTCATGCCAATAATCGGCAAGACGGTCTTCATAGGAAAGAAGTCCGCGCTGTACCAATATATGAACCGCTGTTGCTGCCACAGCTTTCCCGCAGGAATAAATCGGAAAAAGTGTCTCCGGACTCACTTCTTCTTTCCGTTCTTCCGAGGTGTAACCGGAAAAAAGATTGACCTGCAATTTCCCTTGATGATAAATCACGAGCTGACAGCCGCATTCTTCGCCGGATGCGGTAAATTCATCCATGACCAACTGTAATTTTTCTTTGTCAATATTCATAGTGTCCTTCTCTGAAATACAGAATCACCAAAAACGTCTGGAAATACCGAGAGAATCTGAAATACGATCCCGGATCACATGGTTCGGATGATCCACACGGTCTTTGTTTTTGGTGAAAGCAATAGCGGTTCGTGTCGGCAGATGCACAAGCCCTTCCGAGCCCAACGCTCCGCCATGCCCGAAGATTTCCTTGAGTCCTTCGCCTTTCAGAACATATCCCAATCCGAAAGTACTCCATTCTCCCGGTGCGGCAGGATGTCCCTCCCAGCGGGAGTAAGTTGTGGCTTTTTTCAATGTTTCATCGGTCAGAAAACGGACTCCATCAGTTTCAGTGATCAGAGCGGAATAATGTTTTGCCAGAGCGGCGGCAGTAGCGACCCCATTGAAACAGGGGATAAAACCACGACGGCATTCCATGCAGTCAAAATGGATTTTAGACCAGCTCGGATGATCTCCCATTCCGGAAATATCCACATCAGCACAACGCAAATCGATTTCCGGAGTCGTACCGAAATAAAAATCTTTGTCTATACCCAATGGTTTGAAAATTTCTTCAAGAATCACATCTTTCAAACGCCGTCCGGTCATACGGTAAACGGCCTCTCCGGCAAGCCATGCGATCGAAAGTCCCTGATAACCGGTCTTGGTTCCGGGTTCCCATACCGGAGTCATCTCTTCCATGATCCGGACCATTGTATCCCAATCGCCCATGGTGGCTGGCGGCAGATCGGGCGGCATCACATGCAAACCACTGCGATGAGATAAAATATGCCACAACAATACGTTCTCTTTGCCGTTACAACCGAACTCTTTCCAGTAATCGGAAACTTTCCAGTCATAAGAAAGTTCGCCTCTCTCTGCCAACATGTGTATGGCTGTTGCAAGAATCCCTTTCCCGCAGGAATAAATCGGAAATAAGGTGTCAGGTGTCACCTTCTCATTCCGTTCCGATGTGGTATGACCGGAACAGATATCCAGAATCTTTTTCCCCTCACGGTAAATTGCCAGCTGACAACCGCATTCCTCGCCCCGTCCGGTAAAATCATCCAGGATCCCCTGTAACTGTGCTTCATCTATACGCATCTTGCAAATCTCCTCTGTTATTCATTTCTTCTCTGATACAGTAACTAATAATTCATCAGAAGATAAAATCAAGTTTGCAATACAAAATCCGCATAAAATATACAGTATTATTCATACCGTTGCAAAGAGTGTGCGACAATCAGACAATCATTCCTTCAACAGAAACTCAAAGTCTTCCAGTGTCATGGAACCCGCTGCTTCGGAGGATGCCTCCACAAGATCATTGAATAATCCAGCCTTGTAACGCTGCAATTCCAACACTTTGTCCTCAATCGAATTTTTAACCAAAAGTTTGATACAATTCACACTCCGGGTCTGACCGATACGGTGGGTACGGTCTGCCGCCTGTGCCTCTGCCGCCGGATTCCACCAGGGATCATATAAAATCACAGTATCTGCCGAGGTCAGATTCAAACCAAGCCCGCCCGCTTTCAAACTCAACAGAAATAACGGGATCTCCGGTGTGTTATTGAATGAATCGACCCGCTCCATACGGTCACGAGTGGAACCATCCAGATATTCATAACGGATTCCTTCCTTGTCCAACCATTCACGGACGATCGCAAGCAGCGAAGTAAATTGACTGAACAACAACACTTTATGTCCACTGTCAATCGTTTCAAGCAACAGTTCTTTCAAGAGTTCCATCTTGGCGGAACGAATCCCTCCGCCCTCCGGCAGCAGAGCAGGATCACAACACACCTGCCGCATCCGCAACAGCGAGGAAAGAATTTCAAAACGGCTGATCCGGCTGTCTCCTGAACGCAACTGGTTATAACGCTGACGGCTTTCACTCAGGAAACGGTCATACAACTTCTTCTGGGCATCATCCATGTCACAATACAAAAGCTGTTCTGTCTTCGGCGGGATCTCCGCATAGACTTCCGTTTTTTTCCGGCGCAGAATAAACGGTGCGATCCGGGCGGAAAGTTCTGTCAGCAGTTCCGGAGTTGAACCGCACGCAATATAACGGCGACGGAATGAATTCAGCGATCCGAGAATTCCCGGATGCAAAAAATCAAAAATAGACCACAGATCTTCCGGAGAATTTTCCAGCGGTGTACCAGTCAACACAAGTTTGTGTTCCGCCATGATCGACTTGCAGATCTGGGAATTGCCGGTGGAAGGATTCTTGATATGCTGTGCTTCATCAAGAATCAGATATTTGAATTTCAATTTCATCACTTTATCCGCATCCCGTTTGATCAACGCATAGGAGCAGATACAAATATCATACAATAACGCATTCTCCCACAAACGACTCCGGTCAGGTCCGGTAATGGCAAGCACTTTACTGGTTGGTACAAATTTTTCAGCCTCACGAACCCAGTTTTCCAACAAACTGGTCGGACATACGATCAGAGCCGGCATATTGTGACCCGGATCAGAGGCAAGCAGCGCAAGAGTCTGAACCGTTTTCCCCAATCCCATTTCATCCGCAAGAATCAGATTATAACCGCGACGACCAAGCGACTGCATCCACAACATCCCCGCCTGCTGATATTTGCGGAGACTCCCGGCAAAACGGCTGTTTTCAGCAGATCCATTCCCATCCAATGCCTCTTTCGCAGCATACTCAAGATCCGCTTTCAAACGCAGAAATTCCAATGGCACAGCACCGGGAATATCCGACGCCAATTCAGCCCAATAGACCGCCGCAGCACGGGGCAGCAGCAAAACATCCGCAGGAACTCCATCCTCTCCGACCACCTCCGGTGTCTTACGGGTCTGGACGATCTCCGCCATCGCGGATGCCAACTGACGCAACGCTTTCGGAACTTTGATGAAATAACCGGGCTCCGGAGAAAAGAAAAGTTCATTATTTTTCGCTGAAGTAACAAGATCACGCCAGGAAACAGCTTTGGAAGCAACACTCAGATGAACTGTCAATTCATAGTATAAAGCATCTTCCCCGGTCAAGGCAGTTTCGATCATCAGACGTCCCGCATCTCCGCAAAGACGGGCAAGATCAGAACTCATCAGAAAATCACGCCCGGTAGAAAGCCATTGCGGAATCAGTTCATCCACAAAAGTCCCCACTGCCTCACGGTCACGCAAAATCAGACGGGTCTCACCATCCGATGTAGATTGTCCGGTCAACATCTCAAATCCGAAATTGACCAACTCCTGGATCAGACGTTCTTCCCCAACCGTATTCCGTTTCCAGAACTGTCCACCCGATGATGCCAGACGCGACTGATCCGCTTTGCACAGATGTCCGCCATAATCAAACAGAATCTCCAATTCCAATGCAGAATCCTCTGTCAACGACGCCTGATAACAGGGTTTCACTTTCCGCTCACGAACTTTCACACTCCCCGTTACGATCAATTTAAACGGCAGTAAACGCTGGGACGCAACCAGCATCTTCGCCGCTTTCAAATCACAGGTTTGTACCGTGGTACGCAAAAAGTTACGCAGCCAGGAAACATCCATCTGCGCCGGGATCCACCAGTATTCACCCAGCATACCGACCCAGGCTCCTGCCCTGCCCACAATCAATTTCACTTCATTCAATGGCAATGGTGAACCTTTTACGATCACAGCCGAACGCAGCAGACATCCCCCTTTGACACGTTCCACTACAACCACCGGTTCCGCCTGTTCCCGGTGCACGACTACCTTTTCTCCCAACCGGGTGAAATTCTGAAAACCTACCAGACAATGAAAAAATTCCGCCGTCTGTTCCGCATCCAGAGAAAGACGGGTCCCTTCCTGTTGGGCATTGATCGCAAGAAAACGGATGATCTGACGATCCTGCAACGGAAATGCTTCCAGCTTCAAGGCTGC
This sequence comes from Lentisphaeria bacterium, assembly GCA_017646015.1. Lineage (GTDB taxonomy): Bacteria > Verrucomicrobiota > Lentisphaeria > Victivallales > UBA1829 > SIG94. The sequence continues at coordinate 36,790 of JAGCNI010000090.1, read as the reverse complement.
AGCAAGATTCTTTCCGAAATGGAGCTGACGCAAATTGTTCAGATTCCCCGTATATTCCCGTCCGGACATGGTCAGGCGAACAGTAAACATGATCCGTTCCCATTTACTCGGAACATGCGGAAACTCTGTATCAGCAGTCAAAATCACCTGCGCCGTCTGCGGCGTCAGAACCTGTGTCAGCAGCTCCGGCATCCCCGAAAATTTCAATCCGGCATATTGGGCAGGAGCATCCGTCAGAACCTCTTTGACTCCTTTTTCTTTGATCGTATATTTCGCATGATACAAACAAGCTGCACTGCCATGGGCACACAATCCCTGCAATGAACCACAACTGCTGCACACGACCCGGTAAGGGCCATAAGGAAAACCGAATGTTTCAACACGCGTAACACTCCCTTTGGAATCACGGAACACGGCACGCAGACTCTTCGCCGCTGTTTCATGACAACATAAAAGCTCTCCCCCATGAAGAAGATGTTTCGCTTTTTTGAAGATCTCTTTGGAAGAATATTTTACCAATCTCGCTTCAAAACTCTCACCCATACTTCGCCCACTCCCAATTCAAAATCAATAACGATAAACGTAACAATGTAGCATAACTTCAGATGAAAGCAAAAGAAAATAATAAAAAAATCAAAACTTTTTCGGAAATACAGAAAAGACCCGGAAAAATAACCCCCAAAAAAAAGACCCGGTCAAAACCGGGTCTTTTGAAATAACGCTTGCAGATCAATGCTTATTTCGCTTTGGCAGCAGCCGCTTCATATTTGTTGAACCAGCTGTCAGCCTGTTTCTGATCTTTCACTACACCTTCTCCAATAGCATACATCATAGAGATATTGTTCATGGCAGAAGCATCACCTTTGGCAGCAGCACGCTGGAACCAGTCAAAGGCTTTCTTGAAGTTTTTGCCTTCCTGACCTTTGCCGTCACGATACATGTTGCCGACACGCACCATCGCATCAGTATCGCCTTTACGGGCAATCTTTTTGAAGCAGCGCATTGCTTCATCATATCTGCCTTCATCGTAATTGATCACGCCCATCCAGTAATAGGAACGGTCATCCCCCTGTTCCGCAGCCATGGTATAATATTTCAGCGCAGCAGCATAGTTCTGTTTGACAAACTGACCTCTGTAATATTCCCAGCCGATCGTAATCATTGCTTTGACATTACCGGCATTGGCAGAACGGATATACCAGCGGATCGCTGCTCTGTAATTCTGCTTGACTCCTTTGCCGAGTCTGTAAAGATTGGCAAGTGAGAACATCGCATCCGCATTGCCCATTTTGGCTGCTCTTGCAAAATATTCAAACGCTTCCAAATCTTTTTTCGCCTTTTCCTGTGCCAATCCGTCTTCATACAGAATTCCGGCAATACGGGCTGTTTCCGCTTCCTGAACTTTCTGTTCATATTCACGTTTTGCCCGGGCAAGTTCTTTTTCCGCACGGACTTTACCGTCAGCAAGCTCTTTCTTCAGGGCATCCTGAGTGGCAGGATCCATGTTTTCAATTCCAACCGCATTCAACAGACGGTAATAGGAAATGTGATAAGCTCCCATGGCAAGCAGACGTTCGATTTCGGTTTCGGCAGTTGTCATGCGGAGCACATCCAGTTCCAGTTCAGAAAGAGAACCGCGGACATTTTTGATTCTTTCCGCTTTCTTCAGGTTGGCACTGAAGTTGCGGTATTCTCTGCGATTCAGCTCATAACGTTCTCTGGCAGATTTGATATCTGCTGTCGCCATGCGAACCTGAGACATCACGGCGATCGCCTGGGCAAAACTGCGGAGTTCTTCAATGTCTGCCTGATCGCTGTAAGCAAGATAACGGGCAATGTGCTGCGGGGTCTTCAATGCATTGTAAGCCGCACGGACAGCCAGTTCCCACCAGGACTGATAGTACAGGAAAGAATTGCTGCTGTTCATGAAGTCCATATAAAGCTGGACATTCGGAACCATCATCAGCAGAGTTTTGCGGCATTCCAGAATGTTCAAATGTTTCTGAATGTCGATTTCATACAGTTCCGGACGTTTCAAAATCGCCATCTGTTCCAACAGTTCAATTTCAGGAAGGAAATCAAACACAGGAGCCTTGTCAAGCACGGAATCATCCACTTTGATGTTTTCAGTCGGATACACACCCAACAGAGAACTCAACTCAACACAAGCCTGATTGTTGTTGCGGATATAGTTGGAAAGACGTTTTTCCAGATCATTCAAACGACTCAATTCTTCATGAGCACGGAACGGTGTGATCAGTTTTCTTCTCTGGAGACTCTGGATCATGGCAGCACGTCTCTTGCACTGCTGCAGAAGATCGACCGTAATCGAAGTCGCACGCTGGGCAGCAGCAACTTTGAAATAGGCTTTGGCTACATCCAAACGCAGGTTCTGACGCATACGCTGAGCCTGTTTTTCACGCAGCAGAACACGGTCATGCCCCTGCTGAGAATTGAAAAATGCCAGTCCGAAATCCAACAGACTGAAAGCCATGTCAACATTGAAGTTGTTTACATTGCGGTCAGTACTGGTGCTGTAACTGTAAGTTCCGCCATCATTGACAATGGCACGGCTGGATGAACCTGCCTGATTGGAACGTCCGGTAAAGTCATTGCTGACAGTCAGATCCGGGAGCAATCCGAGGATTTCTGCCCATTTCATCTTTTCAGCAGCAGCCTTTTCCATTCTCTGCACCTGCAGATCCGCATTGTGTTCTTCGGCAATGCGGAAACAATCATGAAGACTCAGAAGTTTATTCGCAGCAAGGTCTTTCTGCTGTTTCTTATTTCTCAGCTCCTGGAAGTGTTCACTCGCCACTCTGATTCGTTCTTTGCGGCTGGATGACTCAGTCGTATAACCGAAAAATTCGGCAATTCCACCGGTATTGCAACCGCTGATCAGCATTGCTGCCGCCGCTGCTCCAAACACCAGAACATGAGAAGCTTTCCGCTTCATCGTAACCTCCGTTGTTGTATATTTTTTCATAACACTTTGTCCTTTCATGATTAAGCATCCACGCCGAGAAGCTGGTCAAGAGCCTTGTCAAAGTCATCTTTGAAGATCTCTGCTTTACGCATTGCAGATGCAATCTGCTGACCGATTCCTTCGCTGACTTCGAGTTCTTCCGCATGATTACCGGTCATGACAACATTCCGGATCGCACGCATTTCTGCATCCGTCAGCGGAATACCGTCTTCAGCATGATACGGTGTTTCGAGGAATTCCTGGAATTCTTCTTCAATCACGTCAACATCAATGCTGATGTTTTCACCATCCGGAACAGTTCCGATGTCATCTCTGCCTTCCATCACTGAGATCGTATCATTATACGGTCTGCCGAACAGTTCACGGTACAACTCACTGGTCCAGCCCATCGGATTTTCATCATCGTAGGTCAGGCTGAAGCCGGGGTTCGTGAACAGCGGGCTGATCACAGTGCTGTAATCCCAGACAACATTCTTTTCATCCTGATAGTAACCGCCATTCCACGGATTGGTGAAGGAGGTATTCACTCCCGGTCCCGAATCCGGTCTTCTGGCTGTATAGGTATCAGTTGCTCCAATGCTCGGGGAAACACGGTCGCCGACAACCAGAGCACTCGGATCATAATCAACACGGCTTCCGGTTGTCAGGGAGATCCATGTCATATTGTGTGCATAGTAACCGGTTGTCCAGAGACCTTCAGGACGTACGGAGAAGCGGATTTCATTGCCATCGTAGTAAGTCCAGACACCCATCGCTGCCGGAGAATTATGCGGAACAAGCAAAGCTCCGCGGCCATCCGTTTTCAAGTTGCCACCGAACACTCTGGTGAAGTTCATATCAAAACGGTTTTCAAACGAGTATGCCAGTGTCGCCTGCGGGGTGCTGCTGTACAGAGAGTAAGCAGAACGGATACTGTCGGCATCCACAGTCACAACATTGCTGTTTTCACCGATCAGCAGGGAGTTGGCAACCTGAACCATTCCGTCAGATTCAACAATCACGCCGCTGTTGGCTGTCAACGTGGAGTTGACGATATCAACAGAATCATCACCCATGATCTGAACATCGGTTTCATTTCCGTGTGTGGAAATTGTCACCAGGGCAACTTTGCCTTCCGTATCGACCAGATGTTTGGCTTCGTTGCCGTTCATCACACCGTTGTAGAGAGCGATATCTTTGTCTCCGGCGATCACTGCACCATTCAATGCAGTGTTGTCATGTGCGGTGAATGCGGAAACTGTCAGATCGGTTTCAGAGTAGATCGCTGCACCGTCAACGGCTGTATTTTCATTCAGCGTGACATCTTTGATCGCAAGTGCGCCTTCGTTGTAGATCGCACCGCCGACAATAGCAACGTTCCGGTAGAATCCAACATCCTGAACAGTGGCTGTACCTTCGTTGTAGATCGCACCGCCCATGAGAGCTGTACTGTTGCTGATACTGCCACCGTTCATAGTAAACTTGCCGCTGTTCATCACAGCACCGCCGAGTGCACTTGCCATTGCATCAACAATGACCACGCTGGTCAGATTTGCAGCGCCGTCAGCTCCGATCATGAATGCACGGGACTGTCCTTCGCCATCCACGGTGAAGTTGGACATATTCAATGTACCGCCGGCAATCGTGAACATTGTTTCAAAGTTGCCGTCCACGGAGATTTCCGGAAGTCCTGCGCCGAGGCTGGAAAGGTCAGCTCCGTTGACAGTGATCGCCCCCTGATTGAGAGTGATTCCGTTGTTCAAATCGAAATCCAACGCTCCGCTGAGCAGATATTCCGCATTGATCGAGTCAAGAACAAATTTGACTGTAATCGACTGTCCGGAATAGTTCGCATAATCGAATGCCTCACGCAGAGAGTTCAAACCGTTGTTGGCAACAGCATCATCGGTCAGTGTGTTGACCCAGAAGATATTGCCTTCCACCGGAGAAGGAATCGGGTCCGGTTCGACCGGCGGGGGCGGCGGCGGAGGCGGAGGTGTCGGTTCGGGTTCGGGTTCCGGCTCCGGTTCGATCGGAGCGATCGGTTTGCCCACATAAGAACCGATACCGATATTTCTACCGATAGAATTGCCTTCTGCATCGACTACATCAAAGATACGGCTGTAACCCATCTTGTCCCAAGTGATTTCAATCGCATTTTCCGGAACATAATTCATATAGAAGAAATAACCACCGTCGGCTTTAAGTGCATAACTGAGGGTGATACCGCCGGAGAGGGCTGTGGAGCCTTCTTTCAATGCCACGACATTGTAAGTATCATTCCAACTGGTACCCGCTGTCAGAGTTGCGAAACTGTAAACTCCATAAACATCATAGAGCTTGGTCAGGGTATCCTGCATGTCGTTTCCGACAATGTTGGATTTTTCAGTTTCAGAATCGATCTTGGCACCGACGTTGTTTTCAATTCCGATTCCTCCGGCAACCAGAACAATGGAGTTGACCAAGTCAAGTTCGCCTGCGCTGTTCAACAACACGATACCACGGCTGTTTGCGTCATCACTGACAATGGTCGTATCTGCAACAAACAGATTCATGGTTTCAGAACCACTGGGTGCATCCAAAGCAGAAGAAATACCGATAAGGTTGTTATACAAGGTGGAGTTGACAACTGCCACAGCTCCACTGCCCCATGTTTCAATACCGATACGGCTGTCTTTGATCGCACCGTTGAACATCATGAACAAACCGCTGTTCTGATTGATCACTGCGGTTCCGTTGGTCGCACGGATGAAAGCATTGCTCATGCCGACCCATGCGCCGTCTTCATTCTGTTCGCCATTGAAGACATATACCGCACCGGAGTTGGAGATACCGTTTGCTGTCTGGGCATCAACAGAGAAGTTGACCAGTGTCAATTCCTGATTTGCATACACCACGTATGCTGCCCCGTCAACCAGCATTCCACCGGCATAAAGCGGAGCTGCAGGATCTGTACTGATATTCACACCGCGCAAGGTGATTTCACCCTGAATTCCACCATGGGTCACAATGGAAGAGCCGGGAATGTTGAACCCGATTTCCAAATCAGCTTTGGCAACCATGGTCGCAGTGGTGGAGTATTGTGTCAGACTGACAGTCGGGGAACTCTGGTAGAAATTGGATGCCAGATATTCCGGATGAACACCATTCTTGATCACATACTGGAAACCTTCAAACTGATATTTCGGATCCGCTTCGATATTGGTCACGGTCAGTGACATACTCCAGTTATCAAAGACTGTGGTTGTGTAATCTCTGAGTGCATTTGCACGGAAGGCAACATTGTTCAATGTGGATTTGATATCCACAATATAGTTTCCGAACACCCAGTCAGTCAATGTACTGCCGCGGGTGTAGGACTGGAAGTTCTTGGAAAGGTCAAAGTCAACTTTCTTATACGCATCCTGAGATGAGAAATAAGAAATGCTGTTATTTCCGCTCCAAGTCTTGGTGGATTCATTGTAAGAACCTTTTCCGAACAATGTCGAGGCACTGGCAACAGCAATATGAGGCCTATTTTCATTAGTACCATTCTGCAATCCGGAACTCAGATAGAAATATATTCTGTTCGGTGTATTATTGGCTGAAGTGTAATGTTCATCCACCACAACAGAAGTTGCAAAGGTTGCAAAAGCTGTATAATTTCCGCTGTATGCAGAATTGAAATCCAGTTTGTTGGTAAACAGGGTCTTGCCGTTCAGACGGAATTCATCCGTTGCAGCCGGATCGATCACTTCGGTATTGGTTCCGTCAATGACCATATCGCCGCTGTTACGGACAGAATAAGCTGCCCCGGCAATCTTTTCCACATCATTCAACTCCGTATAAGGAGTTTTGACGTAGATCCGGAGCATATCTGCTCCCGGAGATTCGACATAGTAGTAATATGCCAATGTATCCAAACCGGAAACACTGCCCTGAATATTGCCGCGATTGATGGTCACATTACCAGCATAGTTGGTCACTGCCGCACTTGCATTGTTCAAGTTGCGGATATTCAGATCGGTCAATGTCATCTGATTGGCGGTGAAATAAATGTCATTGTAAGTATTGAGGTCATGGTTGACAATACCACTGTTATTCACCTGATAAACCTCATCAGTTGCAAGCAGAAAATCAGAAGAAATACTGACAGCCTGATCTACAGATCCCTCGTGAAGAACATTGTACATGAAATACTGGAAATGACCATAGAATTTGCTGTCATTGTCCGTTGCGGAAACATTGAACTCTGTCACATACAGATCATAGGTATCTGTGGAGGCACGGTCGGAATCCATATAGAACTCACCGGAGTTGAAGATCGCAACCGGATTGCTTTCAGTGGAAAGACCGCTGAATTCATAGAAGGACATGCGTCCGGCAACGTTGACAAACTGGTATGCCTGTTTGTCATAGAACTGAACAGTCTTGCCGTCGATCGCATCAATATTGCCGCCGAAATAGATATTACCGCCCTGACCATCATAGGATGAGGAACCTTCGATCAAACCGGAATCATTCAGCACGTAGATGATATCATTGTAACTTGCTCTGTAAGTTCCGACCGGTGTAGTGACACTGAAACTGGAAGCACGGAAAGAATCGGTGACAAACACGTTGGATCCGGTATTGACCATATTTCCGTTCAGGTAAACATCATCCAGAATCACATCGGCATGATCTTTACTGATATTCCAGCCGTTGATCGTGACATTTTCCAAATCGGTGACAGTACGGAAATCAACGTTGGCAGATGCTTTACCATGAGTATAAACATCTCCGTTCAATGCCATCGGTGCGGCATCAAAGAGAGAAACACCTGTTGTGGTATTTTCTGCACGGATCGCTGCATCCAGATCGCCCGGGTTGGCAGTGAACTGTCCCATGTTGGCAACAGAATATTTTGTACCGCTGATGCTGTAAATCAACTGACCGTAAGCAGTAATTCCACCGGCATGAGGACCTCCGGTAGTCATGGCGACTCTGAGTTCATCTGCATTGAGGTATTCTTCCGGAGAAACATCTACAAGGAATTCTGCTTTGGCATCAGTGGAGTTGAAAAGACCGACAGCCCCATTGCCGTAAGCATTGATATAAGCGTTGTACAGTTTGAAACCGGGAGTGATTCCCTGTCTGCTGGTATTGTAAACCGCAGTACCGCCGCCAGTCAACAGAACTTTGGAACCATCGGCTTTACCCAACTGACCGACAGTCACAGAACCGCCGTCATCGTTGTAAATCGTCACGTTGTTCATTCCGGTCGGAATATACGCATAATCACGATAATCGACAGATGTCATGGAGCTTCTGGTATAGCCAGCAACGATTGAATTTTGGATCCAGGTATTTGCGGCAACTTGAGCAGCTTCGCCCTGAGTCATATAAACAACTCTGCCTGTTCCGAGGAATGTGTAGGCATAAACGATCTGACTTGCCATGGCAGATTCAGAAAGAGTTCCGATTGGAGTAGACATATATTTTTTGTAATCAGACTTTTTATTCGGAATGATTTCTGTATCGCGCAAGCGGTATTCGCCACTGACTTTGTAATCCATTTCTGCAGAGATCTGAGAATCTGTCAGCCCGGCAACTTTTTTCAATTCTGCCAATTCATCGCGAGTCATATACAAAGTGACAGGAAGTTTATCCAGTCCGGAAACTTCATATTTATAAATACGGGCGTGTTTTTCGCCATCTTCAACCATGTAATCAATGTATTCGTCAGAAGCACGATCGGAATCCTGATAGAGGAATCCATCACCACTCTGAATAGCCTGTCCCTGTACCCAGCTGCCGGTTGAAACATTTGCATATTCTGTCAGGGTCAGATAAACGGTATATTCAACACCGTCGATGACAGTGGTATATTCATACACAGATTCAGTTCCGGCAGAACTGGTGCCGACAAAGAGAGAAACTTCTGCTCCATCAGTCACGGAAAGAATACCTGTTGAAGCATTCTTGACCAATGTCACAGCATGATTTCCGTCTGAATCAGGAGCGGTCACAACCCCGAGAGCAATATCATTATTGCCATCGTTGAATGTATTGCCGCCGGTCACATACATCGTACCGTTGTTGCGGATCGGTTCGACAGGATTGAGAGCACTCGGATCATTGGTGTATGCCACGATCATACCAGTAACAGTCAATGTACCATCGTTGATGATTCCCGGGGAGACAAATTTGGTGCTGTAACTGGTCCATGTTCCGGCATTCCAGCCGTCATAAGAATACTGGATGCCATCGCCTTTGATAACAAGATTGCCGAAAGCAGTCACGGTTCCGTTTGCATCGGTGGTCACGCCGACAGTGAAAGATTTTCCGGCGTTGATCTTGAGAACCACGTTATCCAGTACAAATTCGCCGTAGGCTTTACCGGAACCGGAAGTATCAACAAGAGAACCGTTCAATGCAAGATCGGTATCAACGGTAACCGTGATCAATGTGTTGAGAATCACATTCTGTCTGGTAATGTTGTCGGTGATGAATGCATTTCCGGAGATCCCGACCATGTTTTCCGGCAGAACTGCTGTTGTGGAAATCGTTGCAGCAGTAACCCATTCCGCAGCGGTTTTATCCGGATCAAGTGCGAAATACACACGATAGGCATTTGCAGAATTATTTGCAACATAAGCGATCGCTTCATCGATCGTGGCAAATTCCAGATTTGCCGCATTGGTCACATCTGCTGTAACTTTCAGAGCCTCGATAAAACCGAAAGCACTGCCGGAAAAATTCAATCCGAGAGAGGAAGCAGAAGCAGACAACGCTCCGGGAACAGAGTCAAGCCCGATATAGAATCCGGAAATGGAAGGAGCCCCGGCTGTTGCGTTGTTGACAATCGAGCCGCCGGCTTCAAGATAAACACCATATCCGACCTGATTGGGATTGCCATTGATGATCGTTGCTGTATCAGAATCAAAAGTAATGGTTCCCGGATTGGTAATTCCATAAGGAGTACCGCCGGCAGGATCAGCATAAACTTCAACGGTACCGCCGATATTCAGTGTACCATTGTTGACAAACGGATTGACATAAAGATCTGTACCTGCTCCAATGGAAATCGTTCCATCATTGGTCAGATCCTGATATACTTCCAAATAAGAACCTGCAACCTGCAATGTAATATTGCCGTTGTTCACCAGATTTTCAATATCAAATGAAGCAGCACCACCAGCGGAAACATCCGAGATCGTACCGGCAGCCTGATTGGTCAGTGTCTGATCGACTGTGAAATTGGAATCATCAACAGAAACAGAACCTTTATTGACAAAATTATCTGTTATAAATGTTGCTCCATTTTCCAGAGACAATACGCCACTGCCCTGATTGTTGAAAGAAACAGCAACTACATAATCTGCAGAAGAACCCCCATTACCGTTCAAAACCATGATCCCGGAGTTATTGACAGTTCCGAAAGCAGTCTGAGAGACTTGATAATTCTGTCCGCCCAGAGTAACGGATCCGATATTGTTCAGAGTAGCAGCACCGAACCAACCATCAGGATCGGCAGTGACCTGTCCATCGTTGTCCATTGTTCCTCTGACAGCCAAAGCAGAATTTGCGTTCAGGAAAAGATTTCCTGTTGTATCATTATTGAAATCACCAGCGATTTCAACATTTGCCAACATATTCACATTGATATCGCCCGCATTGGTGATATTATTGACATTGGTCGGATCAAGACTCATATTACCGGTGAACTCAAGAGTTGCACCACTGTTATTGGTGATATCCCCGGTAATGATCGCGGGAGCAACAGTCATATAACTGTTATTCATGATATTGGCGGTGATATCTGTATTGACAACGAGAGTACCATCGTTTTGCAGTGAGACCGCAGTAAAAGCTCCGGGACCTTCGATCGTCAAAGAAGCACCGCTGTCAATGATGAAACCATTGACAGTAAGAGTATTGCCGTTGGCGATCGTGATGGTGGTTGCATGAGTAAAGATATGATCGAGGGTTGCATTGGCATCAACTGCGATCGTGATTTCAAGAACATCAGAAGCTGCAAGTGTCTGTTCCAGAGTCAGAACTTCATCAAAGGTCTTGTAAGTTCCGGCAACCGCATCAGTGGTATTGCCGTCAACGGTGACAGCAACAGTTGCGAGGTTGTAATTCCAGTTGGAGATGGAAACGGCAGCAGTATCGACCACTCCGACGTTGTATTCCAAAGCCCAGTCTCCGGCAGCTCCGGTTTCATTGACAGAAGCGGCGACATCGCATCCGGTCACTTCCGCAATATCATTGATCAGTGCCTGACCTTCCGCTTCTGCGGCGAGGTTACAGCCATAAATCATGAAATCACCGTTTTCCGCCATGGAATCAGCAAAGATTTCCATCTGAGCGGCTTCGGTAACTTTGGTTGAACCGAGATAGAATCCGGTACCGTTACCGTGGGTCATGATGTGAACGGCATCATAATCGGTATCGGCTTCGGCAAGATAATCATTGATTTGAGCCATGGCATCCGTATTGATGTCAATGACCAACACATCACGGCTGTCTCCGAGCTGTTCGAGAACATTGTCAAGATCAGCCATGTTGGAGTTTACAATAACCAGTTCGTTTTTATCTTCAGCGGCATCGGAGAGGAGGTCAGCGGGGATATCTTCCGCATTGGCATCAACAGAAAGAACCGTTTTATTATCGGGGAAGACAATGAAATCTTCGGCATCAGCCAGTTCGGCATTGAATTCAGCGGCACTCTGAGCTTCGGCGGTTCCATCGGGAATGAACTGTTCGCGAAGAGCATCGGCTTCAGCGTCTGCATCGGCATCCTCAGAAACCAGTGTGATGGAATCGATTTCAGCATCGGGATTTTCATTGAACCATCCGGTCAGCTGTTCAGCGGTATCTGTTTCAGCGTCAAGGATGATCACATTTTTACCTTCGAGAGCAGCCATATCCAGTTTATCAACGGAATCGGCATCGACAACGATCAATTCGCTGTTGGCTTCTGCGGCGGCACCTTCGGCGGTGATATCAGCATTGAGGAATTCAGCGATATCGCCGGAATAGGAAATGGTGGGATCGGTCAGTTCGGAAAAATCAGCATTTCCATTGACCAGAACCGCTGCGGGATCCTGCAATGCTGCATCGGTCTGAGGAAGACCTGCACCTTCATTCTGAGCGGATTCAGCCTGATTGTTGGCTCCGGATTCACTCAAAGGACCTGCGCCCTGCACAGTTTCCTGAATATTCTGTTTATTTTCAGCATCTTCTGCGGCAGACTGGTCTGCGGAATTTTCGGGATTTCCGGCATTATCGACGGCTGCAATAATCTCAGCTGCGGCGGCACCTTCAAACAATACGCGCTCTTCGAGCTTGAAAATCTGCATTTTCTGTTTTTTCATCATAAGTATGTCTCCGATATTGCTTTAATAATCATTCATCATCTTCAGTTTCTTGCGGAAGAAGCGGATTCGCTTTTGATCTTCGCTTCGATCGCCTTTCTTGCTTTTGCACGGCGATCGTTTTCTTTCGCTTTCTTCTTATTTGCTTCGAGCTTTTTCGCTTCAGCAATACGGGCTTGCCGTTCTGCTTCCAGAACCTTGGCAAAAGCATCCTGCTTCTGCTTGATTTCATCACGGATGGTGTCTTCTGCAAGTCTGAGTTCTTCGTCGAATTCTTCAGCAGAACGGGAGTCGAGCACGCTCTTGAGTCCGAGAACGTTCATCAAACGATAGTATGCGATGCGGTATTCGCTGTAAGAAAGGATTCTTTCCACATTTGCCTGAGTGGTTGCAAGACGCATATGGTCGATATCAAGTTGAGCGACTGCACCGCTCAAAGCGCGGTTTTTCAGTACAGCTTGCAAGTGTTCATCATAGGTATTGCAGATGGTCTTGTTGAGGTCATAGCGTTCTTTTGCAGAATCAAGATTTCCATGAGCGATACGGACCTGAGCCATCACTGCAACGCCTTGTGCATAAGCACGTTTTGTTTCTGCATCGACCTGAGAATCATAAGATTTCAAACGGGCGATCTGCTGCGGGAGTTGAAGGAGATCGTATGCGGCACGGATCCCGAGTTCCCACCAGCTCTGATGATAGAGGAATTTATTGCTGGAGTTGGTCCAGTCTGCATAAAGTTTCACACTGGGGATCATCATGAGAATGATCTTACGGCATTCGAGGATATTGATATGTTTCTGGATATCAGTTTCATAGAGTTCAGGACGCTGATAAACAGCGATCTGTTCGAGCAGACCGGGATCTGTTGTAAGGGCAGGAAGAGCTTTATCCAGTTCAGATTCATCCACGGTGATTGCGGCGTTGGGATAATATCCCATCAGAGTACGGAGTTCAACACATGCATTTTCATAGTTGCGGTTATAAGCGGTGAGTTTCTTTTCCATATCACTGAAACGGCGGGATTCATAGAATGCGCGGCTGGGAGTGATCAGACGTTTCTGGCTGAGCTGATAAACCTGTTCATAACGTGTGCGGCACTGTTCCAATGCGGAGGAGGTCAGGTTTGCGACTTTCTGAGCGGCGGCGACTCTGAAATAAGCCCGTGCAACATCAAAAACGAGGTTCTGGATCGCACGTTCTTTGCGCTGACGAGCCAGGAGCATGCGGTCATATTGCTGGCGGCTGTTGAAGAATGCCAGACCGAAATCCAACACAGAGAACATGAAATCAATATTGAAATAGTTGATTGCGCGTTCTTCACTGTAACTTGCGCCGTATGTTTCCCCGGTGGCGACCAGTTTTTCACTGCCGGATGCGGGAGTATTGCTGCGGGCGGTGAAATCATTGTTGATGTTGATCTGCGGCAGCATTCCGAGAGCTTCAGCGAGCTGCATTTCTTTTTCAACTTTGATTTCCATTTCAGAAATCCGTGCCTGCAAACTGTTTTTCAATGCTTCATCAATGCACTTCTGCAGGGTCAGGGTTTCACCGGACAACTCCCGGTACTTCGCTTTCTGGAAATGAAGTGCAGCTTTCTCCGCACGTTCATCCGCATAATCCTGCTTGGTTTTGCAGCCGGCAACTGTCAGCATGATACATGCCACAGATACCGCCGCCAGGACATAAGCAACTCTCTTCATAAATTTTACTCCTTCGTATTTTTAATTTTTTTCTTTATTTTTCATAATTCATCCGGATACAGTTCTCCCAAAGAAGAACAATAATCCGAAAGTACAATATTACATCTGCCATATTATTGCAAGAGAAATATGGTCAAAAGAGTTGTTTTTTTTAAAAAAAATACGCCATTCCCGGATTTTTTTACCTTTTTCACTAAAAATTTTTCTGTTTTTTTCAAAAAAACGATTGAAAAAACAGCATTGAAAGAGTAAAATATATTAACGTTGAGATATATTTTGAAGATCACAGGAGCAGAAAGAAAAATGGCAACACTGAAAGAGCTTGCAGAGCTGACAGGTTTATCCATGAACACCGTCAGCCGTGCGATCCGCGGCAGAGGCTATGTTTCTGAAAAAACAGCGAAACTGGTACGGGATGCGGTCCGGAAACTGGACTATCATCCGAACAAGGCTGCACAGGCATTGCGCCGCTGCAGCAGCCGGGAGATCGCTGTGATCGTGGATTCCTATGATGCGTTGCATCTGGAAAAACTTGCTGCAATCAAAGAATATGCCGCCGGATTCTCTCATACTATGCGCGTATATTTTATTAATGAAGAATATCCCAACAGTTCCCTCAAAGTTCTGATCCCTGAAGTCATGGAAAATTCTCCGGCCGGGCTGATTCTCATCACATCCAGCGATGAAGTTGTCCGCTGCGGGCTCGAACTGCGGAAAAAACTTCCCTGCGTGATCATTGCTTTCGATCCGGTGAAAGAAGCGGACTGCGTATATATCGACCGTTATCAGGGGGTTTATGATGCGATCACTTATCTTTATAAGCGGGGACGCCGACGGATCGCTTTCTGTGAAACGTATCACTCGGAAAACCGGAAAAGAGGCTATCAACAGGCAGTCAAAGATTTCGGTTTGCCGGAAATCATCATCCCGGGCAATCTGAAAAATCCGGTACTGATCCGCAATACAGGATATCTCAATGGAAAACTTTTTGCCGCAATGCCCAATCCGCCGGATGCCGTTCAGACATCTGACTATATGGCTTCAGGACTGCTCGCCGGATTTGCCGCAGTCGGCTTGAAAACGCCGCAGGATATTGCGGTCATAGGTTTCGATAACCGGGATTTTGCAGCGTTGCTCAATCCGCCGCTTTCCACACTGGCACAGCCAAATTCGGAAGTGGGAAAAAATGCAGCCGCCCTGCTCTTCAAACGGATGGAACATCCCACCGGAGAACCGGAGTCGATCCGGATCCAGATGGCACTGCTGCTCCGTCAATCAACTTGAAAACACTTTATTTAAAATAAGAAAGATAACCCCAAACAAAAAAAAAAGGAGAACTATCATGGAAGTCAAAATTTTTGACGACAAAATTTCCCTCGGACAGGCAGCCGCCGCAAAAGGTGCTTCCTACATCCGCAAGGCAATCGCAGACAAAGGTTTCGCAAACATCATCGTTGCAACAGGCGCAAGTCAGTTTGAAATGCTTTCCGCTCTCATTCAGGAAGCAAATATCGACTGGTCCGTTGTCAACATCTTCCACCTGGACGAATATATCGGTCTGCCCGAAGAACATCCTGCAGGATTCCGTAAATATCTGCGCGAACGCTTCATCAACAAACTGCCCGCAAAACCCGCATCTTTCCATCCGGTCAACGGCAGTGATCCCGATCCGGAAAAAGTCTGCGCTCAGCTCGGTAAAGAAATCGCTGCATGCCCCATCGACGTGGCATTCGTCGGTATCGGCGAAAACGGTCATATCGCTTTCAATGACCCCCCGGCTGATTTCGATACCGAAAAAGAATATCTCGTGATCAATCTCGACGAAGCATGTCGCAAACAGCAGCTCGGCGAAGGCTGGTTCCCCACTTTCGATGATGTTCCCAAACAGGCTATCTCCATGTCTGTCAAACAGATCATGAAAAGTGCCGCCATCATCAATACCGTTCCCGATGCTCGCAAAGCAAAAGCTGTTCAGGGTGCTCTCGAAGGTCCTGTTTCCAACCTTTGCCCCTCCTCTATCATGCAGCTCCATCCGGACTGCACCACTTTCCTTGACAAAGATTCCGCATCTCTGTTGAAGAAATAAGCATCTTCTGTTCCGTCCGGAACAATAAAACAAGGGCTGCTGCATTCTCTTTCCGATTTTGCAGCAGCCCTGATTTTTTTATCAATTCAATTCTCTTACAAACCGAGAACCTTTTTCGCATTTCCGCTGAAGATTTTTTCCTTATCCGCATCAGAAATATCAAGAGCACGGATCGCCTCCTGCGCGAAACGCATCTGCATGGGACCTTGCAGAGGAACATCTGTGCCGTACACAATATGATCGGCAGTTGCGATCTTCACCATCTTTTCCATCACGCCCGGATAAACATAGATCAGAAAATGAGCCGTATCGATATACACATTATCTCCGGCGATCTGCATGACCTCCTCCAGAGAGTCCATATTCGGGAAGAAGGGATAATTCCCATTCTGGAACAATCCCGCCACGTGCGCGAGAACAAATTTTGTCTTCGGATGATTTTTTGCGATCTCGCAGACCGTTTTTCCCGGAGAAAATCCGGTACCGGGCATACAGGAAACATGGAACAGCATCATAGGAGTCTGATCCGCCACTTCTTCAATAAAATCCCGGTTGGAACGGGTCGGAAGGACATAGCCGTGATAATCCGGATGCACCTTGACCCCTTTGAATTTCGGATTGCTCCGAAGATAACTCAAATCCTCCAGAGACTCCGGAAAGGTGGGACTGACTACAACATACCCCAGCAGTTTCTCTGTTTCTTTCAGGGCTTGATCCAATTCAGCATTCCCCTCCCGGATGTCATACATGATGGAACGGGAGGAGGAAAGACAGAGCAGATCTGTATTGGATTCATCGCAATACCGTTCCAGCGTGGGAGCATCCGCCTGCCAGAATTTTGCAAAATTGATATTGCCCAAATGACCGTGAATGTCAATGATCATACTCAGACCTCAAGAATGTTAAGCTGTCTGCCATAATCGGAAAGCTGTTCCGCAGGACCGTTCCGGACGATCATGCCGTCTTCCCAACGGAAGCCCATATCACCGCGATGCAGGAACATATCTGCCATGAATGTCATATTCTCTTCCAACATATAAGTGGAAGAAGTTTCCAGGAACGGATATTCACATTCCATCTGTCCGCAACCATGAGCCGGACCATACAGGATGGCATCGCCATAGCCTTTGCTGCGGATAAAATCATGGATTTTTGCAGCGGCTTCTCCGGCATTGACTCCGGCACGGACTGTATCAAAGGTCATATTGAGAGCATCCAGACCGACCTGAAGAAACTCTTTCATTTCTGCCGGGCATTTTCCGAGAACGACCGGACGGCCGATACTGGCACTGTACCCTTCCACTTTTGCACCGATACTGAAGTGGATGATCTCGCCGCATTGCACTTTACGGAGAGTCGGACGGCTGATCGCCTGATTGGAGTTGGGACCGGAACAGCACCATACAGGATATCCGGTGGCTTCAGCACCATTGGAAAGCATCGCCTGTGTCGCGATTCCGCAAAGTTCCACTTCTGTCATACCCGGTTTGATATTTTCCAATACAGCCTTGAAACCGAGTTCAGAAATTTTGGCGGCTTTCCGCAGACATTCCAATTCCAACGGGCTTTTTTTCATGGTGACCGGACGCAGCAAAGCATCGGCATCAACGATCTTGTCGATTCCGCCGAGAGCCCCGATCACATTCATCATAATGGTATAGGGGAACATGTGGAATCCGGTGATCCCGAGTTTTTTCACATTGAACATGCCGAAGATTTTTTTCCAATCGGGATGTGTGGAACCGGGATAATCCGGCTGGCTGGATTCGCGGAAATCCATGACCTGGATCACGTTGGGAAGGACAGAACGGGAGCTGGCATAAGTCAGACTTTCCGGACCGATGATAAGAGCAGCCTCGCCGGTTCGGGGAATCAGAACTCCGGCTGTTTCAAAACTGGGCCAGTAATCAGAAAAATAACGGACTCCCGCCGGTTCGGATTCTGTGGAAAATACAAGAACAGCATCCAGATCAGTAGGGGCAATCGCTGCCTGGGCTCGGGTGATACGATCGGCAAATTCCTGTTTCGTCAGAATTCTTTCTTCCATGGTTCAAGTTCCTTTCTCTGTTATGTTGAAATATAGATTCTTTTTTTACAAGCAAGATCTATTTATTTTTTATATTATACTTGAAACTGAATATTTTTTCTATGTCATAACCTATCTATTTCAGGTCAAATCATACTTTTTATAGAATAAAATCCATTCTCAAACACTCAAAAAAACCTGAACTGCGGCAGAAGAATGTATCTTACCGCAGTTCAGGTGTTTTTTAATTACAATGTTTCCGGATCGGTAAACTCTTATTTCGCAGCTTCCAGTTCTTCGATCTCTTTTTCAAGAATAGCGTAGATCTCATCCATGGACAATGCTTTATCATAGATTTTCACCTTACGGACCGTGCCCTCAAAAACATTGTTCGTGCGAGTGTTATAGCCACCGACATGCAGTTTCACAGCAGCAGAGGGCAGGATAAACGGAGGATTCTTTTTCCCCGTGAATTCCCGTCCGTTCACTGTCATTCTCCACACTTTGCCATCCCAGCTCACGGTCACAAAATAACGCGTATTTTTCTGCAGGGGATTCTGTTTGTCGGAAGAGATAATATAATCTTTTCCGATCTGAAGATGCAGTTGCGGCCCGCTCCGCATGATTGTAAATCCCGACTTGGAATAGAAACTGTCACGGAAATAGATCACCGGAGTCACCCACCCCCCGCGTGATTTGAAGCTGCAGGTAATGGTGAACGGCGCATTGGCTTTGAACGGCCAATTCCCGGCTATGGTAAAATGACCATACTGGTTTTTGCCACCGCAGAACAGCGCATATTCCTTTCCATCTTTCACAAATTTCGGATGGTCATAGGTATCTTTGAACTGTTGGGAAATGACAGAAACTGTATTCGGCGGCAATGTGCCTTTTGTGTAATCCAATTCCAGAACCGGTTGTGCAACTGCAATCGCTGCCACGGCAAAAAACATAGACAAAAACATAAAAATCTCCTTCAGTTATTGAATGCTTTTATTTCACAGACACTGAGATGCAAAGGATTTTTGACTTTGAATCGAATCCGGATCTGTTTCACTTCCGCAGGAGAAATCTTGCATACTCCCTGAACAACATTCCCATTTCGTACGGTTTTGCATCCGGTCACAGAAAGAGCTTTCCATTTCCCATCGCTGCCTGCCCCCTCAAAAATCAGATTCGACGCATCCGGTGATTTTTTGTCAAAAGAATGCCAGTAAACTTCAATGCGGGAAACTTTTTCCGCTTTTTTGAATTTGATCCCGAGGAACGGTTCCGGATCTTCTTTCGGGAAGGGACGGACATTGTAGAGCCATGTAGTCAGACCATCATTCACCATTCTCCGGTTGGCAGGGAAACGGAATGATTTGGAATCTTTGACATACACAAGGGAGTGGATCGTTTCCGCACCGCGTTTGTAGTAACAGAGATTTCCACTCTTGAGTTCTTTCTCCTCAAAATCACGAATGGATTTCCGGATCTGATCAACAGTGATCAGTTTCGGAGCTGCCGGATCGGCAGAGAAAATACGAACCTGAAGCGGTGCAAAACTCAGTTGATTGTTGCGCCCGGCATACAAAGTCTGCGCTTTATCAGAATCCAGTTCACGGAGAACACCGGAATCTGCCGGAAGTTTCAAGTCGATTTTCAGAGGATCATCACTCGGATTGACCAGCAGAATATACAGTTTTCCATTGACTTTTTTAGCGATCCATTGCAGTTTGGATGCCTGTTTGCCGCTACAATTGAGTTTGACAAGATTCCGGGAAAGCCAGAATTTTTCCAGTGCTTTCAGATTCCGGCTGATCCGCTGAACCCCGATATACTGATCCAAACTGACTCCACACCGGGAAATATCATTCCAGCAGATCCCACGGACAGCATCATGTGTCAACGAGGAGTAAACCATACAGCGCAGCTCGTCAAATGTCGCATAGCGCGGCATCAATGTGCTGTTATCAACATACGCATACAGCGGCGGAGCTGAAATCAAACTTTTTCCGGGACCAATGCCTTGTGCTGTTTCTTCTGCCATGCGGACAATATAGTCAAGGGTATGGTTTTTCCCTTTTTCGTGAAAGCCCGGGAAATAGTCAAAGATAACAACATCACAGGCATTCCCGTACAATTCGCCGGCAGAGGAACTCTGAAATGTCATAAAGGTCATGTGGTACGGATCATATTCATGACAGATCGCTGAAATCTGATCATAATATGCCGGCAGACATTTCGTTTCGGAGGGTTCATCCGCCAGATACCAGCCGAAAATTTCATTGCTGCCTTTCCATCCGGAAATAACTTCTCCGATCCGTTTGGCTGCTTCAGGCGGAATCGGACGCAAAGCTCGTTTCGCATGAGCAGGACTGACCGGATGAGTCCACAATTCAGGAGGTTCCGGGAACGGCATATAACGGCTGTCGTATTCCTTCACACCATCAGAATAGGCACCTTTCCCTTTTTCAGGAGGACGGACAGGACCGTAACCAACAGAGTATGACCCCGTTTTCTCATAACCGGGAGGCAGGAATTTTCCAACATATCCAAATCCTCCAATGGCAAAAAATTCTTTACCGTTCCGAACAAAGTTTCCATTTTCCGCCAAATAGATTTCATTTTCAACCGGAGAGTGAATACGCAGTTGGGTCGTCGCAACAGGCAATCCCGGAGTCGAAAATTTTGCTTCACAACTATAGATTCCCGGTTTGCGATGCGGAAGTTTTATGGAAATATTTTTCGCAAGAGCTGTCTCCGCAGCTACTTTCTTCTGCACAACCACTTTTTTCGCAGCATCACGGATCAACAATTCACAGGTGTCTCCCGCACGGACCGGATGATCTGTCTGCACTTTGAAAACAAGATCTTTCAGCGGCATGGAAGCAAAAAGTTCTCTGCCGCGGAAGGCTCCGGAAACAATACTCAGTTTGATCGGGACAAATTCCAGTTTGACCGGAACAGAGTGATAACTCAAGAGACTCTGTTTGTCTTTTACGTAAATTTCCAGCTGATAATTTCCTGATTCCGGAAATTCAACCGTTTTCTGCAAACGGAACATCTGTCCTTTCGCCAATGCCAATTTCTCTTCAGAAACACGGTAAAGTACGCTCCGTTTGGCATCCGTCAGGCTGGCATGGACCGTGACCAGACGCATACGGTCGCCCATATTATCCACTGTTCCCTCAAGCACAGCGGTATATTGTCCGCCTTTTTTCTGCACTTTTCCAGCTTTCAAACCGCTGATATTCCAACGGGATACAGAATATTCCGCACGCACATTCTTCAGCTTGATATACTTCTGATATTCCAGCCAGTGATCCGCAGGGGCACAACTGATCATTTCTCTCATGCCGGCACGACGGTTCCGCACAAGATTGAAACTCCAGCTGCCGGAATCACAACCTTTTTTGTCACCTTCGTTAAGCGTCCCGATCAAAAGACCGAAAGGAATTTTCATGTCGATCGACCAGAAATCTTTTCCTTTTTCTGTTTTGACTTCGATCCCCACAGGACTCCAGTTGGCATCCCGGTTCAAATACTGAACCAGAGCATCATACGTGGAGCCATTCGGTGAAATGGCAAATTGTGCGATCGTTCCCCCCTTTTTCGACGGCTTGATAAAGAGTTCCACTGAATCGCCACGCCAGACACTTACATCATGGATATTTCCCTGACACTGCAGCTGATCCATTGCAGGTTCACTGCAGCGGATCTTGAACTGAAGAAAACGGGGATGTGAATACACCCGGTAGGAGGTCTCCACACCGGATTTCAATTTGAATGTACCCTGACAAATGGCATCTCCCCCCTGCACTGCAATCAGGAAAACGCTCCACAAGAAGAGCATCAGAATTTTTTTCATAAAACATTCTATCCTTTTTATTTTTGAGTTATCAAAATCACTTGTGTCCGCTGCTCAAACGCGGCACAAATCCGGTCGGGATCCGGAGCTGACAAGTATAATCAACCTCATGATTGATCTTGTACATCAGCAGTTTCACTGCTTCTTTTGCCATCACCTCGATCGGCGTGTGAATGGAAGCGATCACAGGTCCACGATTCCCTATCTCAAAACCGTATGCTTCCCGATTCTCTGTCCCGATAATGCGGTAATCCTGACCGCATACTAAATTCTCAAGCGTAAGAGCATTGATCAGATTCGCTGCCAAACCATCATTGGAAGTGAGGATCGCTGCACCTTTGAACTTCGATAAATTGACTCTTGCCAGACGGTAACAGGTCAATTCCCGCTCTTTCACGCAAACGTCATAAGAAATTATATTCTTTTCAGAGATGCCATACGAATATAACAGCTCTTTCCATAAAGAATGAATATAACGCCCGCAGGAGGTCGTTTCATAAACAAGAACAACCGGTTCATCTTTCCGGATCTTCAGATATTCCAATGCAGATTTCATCCCCACACTGTAATCATAATAAACACAGGAATATTCCGGAACACTCTGAAAATGCCGGTACACAACCACCGGGATCTTCTTCTCCTGCATCAGACGTACAGATTCCGGATCAATATAGTTGATACTCATCAACAGTCCGTCCAAGCCACATTCCTGAAATGACTGGATCATGGATTGATAAGAAAGCAGATCAAGGTGACACCCCAGATCACTCAATTCCTGTCCCGCAATCTCGAAATGTCTGTCCAGGATCCGGTTGATCTCGGGTGTAAGATATTGAGCACTCACGATCTGATCGGCAATCCCGATATGCAGACTCCGGGCTTGTGAATCCTGTTTCAGAAAAGTTCCGCTTCCCGGAGAACGGTATAAAAAATCTTCCTGTACAAGATGATTCAATGCCTGATCTGCTGTCGAAAGAGAAACATTGTATTTCCGGGCGATCTCACGCGAAGAAGCAACCGGTGTCCCGGCAGTGAAAGGAAACTCCTGCAGATTTTTACGAATCAATTCAGCAAGAGTTTCACTTTTCTTTTTACGCACCTTTAACATAAAACAGAAATCTTTCAACTTGTCTCTTATGGAAATCTGCCGATTCGTGTTTTCAACTCATAGAAATAGGTCCACTGTGTACGGGCTGTAACACTGTCGAACAAATCAATGGGCTTGATCTGATTTACATGCATATCTCCATAGGCGATCGTGCAAGATCCGTTATGATGGAATGAGGGCAGTTGACTTGCCTTATTACCATTATCCCCCAGCAGACAACTTGGTGTTTTCTCAACAGCATGAACAGCATCTCCCATCAGAATCATATCCTGAAGCGAGGTCCAGTATTTATCGGGTGAATAATCCGGATGGCCTTTTGCTACAAAGGGTTTTGAAGAAAAAATATTGTAGAAGCGGCTCGCATCCTGTGCATGATAACGCAGTCCATAACATCCTTGTTCCGATTTATCAAGGAGTCTGGAATCCGGGCATTTCATAAAAGCAGGAAAATGTTGATTGGTGCCTTTTACTACAGTTTTTAATTGAATATAGCCAAGAGCATTCCAAGTTTCATAGAAATAAGCTCTTTTACCATCTGCACTATTACTTCTGCAGGCATGAACCCATCCTTTGAAATCATTGGCATATAATTGAAGAACAAGAGAAGTCTGTTTCACATTGGAAACACATTTGATTCCGACCGCTTTTGCTTTGGCAGCGTTCAAGGCTGGCAGTAACATACCTGCAAGAATTGCAATGATAGCAATCACCACAAGGAGCTCAATCAATGTAAAGGAACGACGCATAACATGGATTATGTTGTGCGATCCAACAGAATTTTTCTTTTTCATAGTCATAAATTTTCCTTTTTCATTAGATTTTTGTACTTATTCAACGTTACATAATCCATGTTATGCGTCGTTGAAAACGATTTCTTGCGAACCTGTTTTTTATATAACTCTATCGACTCCTTTCTTTTGGGGATGATATCGTACCCCCACTCAAAAACAGGCTTGATTTGTTATGTTTCAAATTATGTATTGCAAAACAGGATCTCAATTTCTTTCCGCCAGAAGATCGCGGAGCAATGCGGCGCAATTACTGGTGATCGAATCCACTCCCGCTTCAATAAAACGTTTTGCCTGTTCCGGCTGATCAATTGTCCAGACTGCCACAATCATTCCAGCGGCATGGAGTTCGGCAATATATTCACGGGTGAGAACCAGTTCATCCCCGTAAGCATCCACACCATCGGCATTGATCGACTTCAGACGGGCAATCAACTCGGCAGGTGTCTGCTGAGCGATATCGCACAACCACAAGGCTCTGTATTGAGGCATCCGTTTTTTGGAAAGCGCAATCATTTCCGCATCAAAAGAGATGATCACGATCTGGCTTGCATCAATCTTTTCCTGTTCAAGGATTTCAGCAACAGCATCAACCAGAGGAGGCTGTCCCGGTTTCAATTCCACATAATATTCTCTGCCTTCACCGAGATATTGCAAGGTCGTAACAAACAGGGGGATACGTTCATCCGGATATTTTTTGCATTTATTTCCGGAGATACAAACCTTCTGCAAATCAGCCCAGTCTGTTTCTGTGATTACTTTCGCACAATTCCCCATTCGTCCGGTATGCTCATCATGAGCCACAACGACTTGATTATCCCGGCACAGATATACATCACATTCCATTCCGTCTGTCTTGCGATCCAAAGATAATTTGAAAGCGGCAAGAGAATTTTCCGGAGCATCGACTGATTCCCCTCGATGCGAAATCCATTTGACCTGATTTTTCATAATTGATTTTCCTGCTTTCCAAACTGTCTCTTTCAAAAAGCGGCAGTTTTAATTCTTTTTAATAACAGTGTAAATTTATTTCCTGGCATCCAATTTCAAGATTCCCACCGGAAAATCGAATAATATTGTTTTATGCATACACCTCCATTTCAGCAGTTGAACATATACTCTTTTTTATTAAAAAAATTCTGTTCATTCCAATCTTTTCCGGATAACTTAATTATAATAGAAATCCGCAGAAAAAACAATACGCTGAATGAAAAAAAAGATATTTTCCCGGAATTTGAGTACAAAAAAATAAAAATATAAAAGGTCTGCTACCTGAAAAGTGTTCTGAAAAGTGTTCTAAAAATAAAAATCTTCAGATAAAATCTAAAACAGAGCTCAAAATGTTTTGCGGAAAACGTAGTGAATATTTTCCGGACAGTTTTTCATCGGACGCTTTTCCTCTTGGATCACAGTATAGCCCATTTTCTGATAAAAACCGGGAGCCTGAAATGTATTTGTTCCGAGGGATACGCCACAGCATCCGGCATTCTTTGCTTCATTTTCCACTGTTTGAAGCAGAGCAGAACCGCAACCGGTGCCACGGGCAGCATCGGACATCCAGAGAAAATCAACAAATACAAAGTGATCCTCTTTCCGGATATGCCAGCAACATCCGCCCAAACGCACGCCATTCTCTCTGACAGCCAGCAAAGTATTCCGTTCTGCATCCGGTTCCAGAATGATTTCCACCCGTTCCTCCCCGGTCTTCCGCAGATTATACTCATACAGGTTGTCATGGATCCACTTTGCATCTTCATGACGGTCTGAATGAACGATTTGAATACTCATAAAATTACTCCGATACTATTTTTTTATTTTGTCAAAGAAAATCCGGCTGTTGATCCGGCTCCTCTTATCAGAGGAAATACAGAAACAGGGGAATGGTGATCAGAGAACACAACGTTGAAAAAACGATCGACTGTCCGGCAAGATCCGCAGAGCCTCCATATTTACGGACGATCAACGCAGAAGAACAACTTGCCGGCATCAGAGCCACCAGGATCGCCACATTGGCAATCATCGGGTCAAGCGGCAGCAGCTTCAAAAGCGGAACAGTCAGCAGTGGCAGAATGATCAGCCGGGTCACAAGCATATACACGGCATCGGCAGGATATGCGATCAGACGGGTGAACGAACCGAAAATCGTACAACCTGTCAGGATCATCGCGGAAATCACGGCGACCTGTCCGATATCCTTGCAGAAAATCAGTATCCCCTGCGGAACCGGGATATTGCAAAATACACAAATCAATCCCAGAACCACAGCGATGGTATTGGAAGAAATGATATTCTTCAACGCCGATTTCCAATCCGATCCGGCAAGAGTCGCCACACCACAAGTCCAGAATCCGATCGTGGAACCGATACTGAACAGCAATAAATATGCCACAGCTTTCTCCCCATACAGATCCTGCAGCAGGATCAATGGAAGAAATACATAATTATTCATGGTCGCCAGATGGACAAATGTCGCTTTCCGCCGGGGTGTTTTGAAACGCATGCCGTACTGCAGAACAAATCCGCAGAGCATGTTGAAAACCACGATCCCCAATCCAAGAGCAGGCAACTGCCATAAAGCCTCTGCCTCATCCTTGTGAAAGTTTGTCACAATACAATAAAATGTATAGAGGGGGAACAGCATATCCACCACAAAACGTCCGAATTTTGCGGAACTTTCCTGATCCACATATTTCAGACGCAGGGCAAGACCTCCCAACCCGAAATAGGCGAAGGTCTTGAGGATCCCCCAGAATACTTTCAACAGCAGAGCTGCACTCATTTCGTTTTGAGTACCTTTCCTGCTGCCAAATCTTCTGCATATTTTTTCAATGCCACAAGATCCAGTTTTCCGCTGCCGAGCATCGGCAGAGAATCGACCTGATGGAAGTTCCCGGCTTTCGGGATCCACAGGTTCGTAATGTTTCTTGCACGCATTTCTTCAATGACCTTTTCAGGCGGAATCGGCAGATTCGTATAGAATACGACCAACGCTTCCCCTTTGGAAGCATCCGGAATACCGGTCACTGCGGCAACTTTTTCTTCCACATGCAGGATCTCATTGATCGCACATTCAACCAGTTCATGCGGAACCATTTCACCGCCGATCTTACTGAAACGGGAAAGACGTCCGCACAAGGTGATGTAACCATCCGCATCGATCTTACCGATATCACCGGTATTGTACCAGCCATCCTGAACAGCTTCCTCAGTCAGACGGGGCTCATCCAGATAACCCTGCATCACAGTCGGACCTTTGATGACCAACAATCCTTCGGTATCCGGCGGCAGTTGTTTACGGGTCACAGGATCAACGATTTTCGCACAGATCCCTGGCATCGCAGGACCGATACTTCCCGCTTTACCAACTGTTTTACCCATATTCAGGATCGAGTTACCGACATTGATCGCAACGATCGGGGAAAGTTCTGTGCAGCCATACCCTTCGATCAGAGTACGTTCCCCGTTGACGATCTGTTCAAACTTCGTGGAAATATCGCTCCGCAGACGTTCCGCACCCGCAATCGCCAGACGGAGATTGGTGAAGATCTGCTGATCACAACGGCGCAGATAAGACTGAATAAAGGTCGGCGTACCGAGAAGAATCGTAACTTTATGATCCAAGCAGGCTTTCGTCACAGCTCCGCAATCCAGCGGACTGGTCACATATACGACCTTACAGGCGATCATCAGCGGCAGCCAGTAAGCTGAAATCAAACCGAATGCATGGAACATCGGCAGATTACCAACAATCACGTCATTGTTGTCCCATGCCACAACTTTGGTACAGGCATAAACGTCACTGTTGAAGTTGTGATGAGAAAGCATGACCCCTTTCGGAATACCGGTCGAACCGCTGGAGAAGAGAACCGCAGCCGTATTCATGACATCCCGGTGGGTCAACGGAGAAAGCAGATTCATAAACTCCTGATGCGGCAGCAGAACAGCCATCAGAGCCATCGAAATCTTATCCCAACGGGTCACTGTCTTCGCCATATCTTCCAGAAATACCATTTCCGGCATCGGCTCAAATCCGATCTTGCTCAGGAATTTCCGGCTGGTCAGAATATGAGTCGCTCCCGCTTTCTTCACCGCATAGATCAGAGAATCACGGGTCGCAGTAAAGTTCAGGATCGCAGGAACTTTATCCGCCATCATGACCGCCGTACATGCCACAGCAGAAGCCGCACAGTTCGGCAGCATCACTCCGACATATTTACATTCAGGAGCAACCAGGTCACGGATCTTGCGGCTCAAAACCGCTGAACCGACACAGAACTGGAAACAATTCAACTCCTTGCCCCCGGATTCACAAATCAGTTTCCGGAACGGATGACGTTTCGCATTCTTCGCAACCTGATAATGCAGCGGACGTTCCGATGCACGGGGAACCATTTCTGTTTCCGCTCCCAATTCGGAAATGATCTGACGCAATTCAAAGGAGGTCGTACCTTCCGGAATCGGATTCCCGAAAGTAACACTCACCGGATGCGGGATCTCTTTGGGCATACGGAATTTCAATTTTCCATAGTAATAACTGAAGATACTCCCCCAGACCATTCCGATCCGGACAGGGATCACAGGAACTTTGCAATCCTGCGGAAGCATTACGGTATAGCCGGAAGAGAATTCATCCATCAAACCATTCCGGGTGATCTTTCCTTCCGGGAACACACATACCACATCCCCGTTCCGCAACGCATCCTGCACTTCAGTGATCATGTTCCGCATACTCTTGATACGGGAGTTGCGCGGCACTTCAATAAAACCGAAGAAACGGGCAAGAGGATGAAGCAGCGGCAGACGGTAATAATCTTCATGCATCAGGAAACGGATCCGGCGGGAAGTACATGCACTGATCAGAAGTCCATCCACAAAAGAAGCATGGTTGGAAACCAACAGTGCCGCACCGTGTTCCGGAATCTTTTCAGAACCAATCACACGCAGTTTCATCAAGGTATTCATCAACAGCAGTACAATGAAACGGAAAGGCAAATCCGGCAGCAGGAAGATCCCCGCAAATGCTCCGACAATGGAAACACATCCGGCAAAACAGAACAGAGAGCCCGGATTGAATGCAGGCAACTCAAAACGCATCAGCCAGGACGGCAGAACCGTTGTATTTTCCGGGGCAGCTCCCGCTACAAGCAGAAGAAGCAGGAAAGAGAAAATCAGCATGGATGCAAACGAAAGAAGATTGCTTGCCGCCAATGCGACCCCACGTTTCGCGGGATTGACCCATTGCTGGAAATAAGCACGGAGCGGAACCACAAAGAAACCGCCGGAAATCCCCGCAAGAAGCAGCCAGATAAGAATACACGGATGGACTGTCACTTTCGCTGTAAGCTGAACCGGTCCGCCCGGATTGAATCCGGCAAGGATCAGGAACAATCCCAGCAGAAATCCGGCAGGCAGCACAAAGCCCAATTCAACTTTGCGTCCGGAGAGAATACCACAGAAATAACAGCCCAATCCCATGCCCAATGCCGGAGCAAGCATCATCGCACTCAATTCGAGTTCTCCGGCTTTCAATACGTAGTTGGCATACAGAACGATCAAGGTCTGGATCACAACTCCAATCGAACAGAAAAAGGCATCCCCGACAGCTGTCACCCACAAAGCACGGGTTTCAACCATCGCTTTCCAACCTTCCACAAAACTGCGGAAAGCACTGCCGGAATCTTTCCGGTTCCCACCGATCGTGGGAAGAACCAGAACCGCTGCAATAAAGCCGAAAACAGAAAAGAGACAGAGCATTTCACCGCACTGGAGAAAACTCTTGTTGCAGAATTCCCAGAAAAGCGGTGCGATCCCCGCCCCGAGAATCGCTGCAATAAAGGTCAGCATCCCGTTCAATCCGTTGGCTTTGGAAATTTCATATTCCGGGAACGTTTCAGGAATCAAACCATTATAGGCAGGACTGAAAAACGCAGACTGCGTCGTCATCAGGAACATCACTCCCAACAACGGATACATCCCCCAGGATTCCACACGGAGAAAACATACTGTTCCCAGAATCATCACGATCAATTCTGCAAATTTGGCAATGATCAGGATACTCCGTTTGGGCAGACGGTCCGCCGCTGCTCCTGTAATTCCGGAAAACAGAATAAAAGGCAATACATAGGCGGCTGTCAACAGAAACATAAAGGCGGCACCTTCAAAATAATTGGGCTGTCCTTTGAAAACAGACAGCACGACAAACATTTTGAAAGCATGGTCATTGAACACTCCGAAAAACTGGGAGGTGATCAAAGGTAAAATACGACGGGAGTAGGCTACATTTCTAATCATAATAAAACACTTGATTTGTTAACGTTTCTTGGGGATCGGGATCAGCAATTTCTGTCCCACATAAATCCGGGAACCGGAAAGTTTATTGGCTCGGATGATCTCTTTGACAGAGACTCCATAGACTTTGGCAAGAGCATGAAGGGTCGTTCCTGCTTCAACAGTATGTTCCAGGAACTCTTCCTCCCCGTCTTCTGCCGGAGGCGGCGGAGGCGGAGTCTTACCTTTTTTCTGTCGTTTTTCCTGATGGACAGGCGGCGGGGCCGACATAGTACCCAATCTGTCGGCAAGCCGGTTCAACTGATCTTTCCGGACTTCCGCATCCGCAGCGATCTGCTGACGCAAAGCGGCAAGTTCCTTCCGGACAGCATCATTTTCCTGTTCCAAACGGGCAACACGACTTTTCAATTTTGTTGTTTCTTCAACAAAAATGGCGTTTTCATCCTGCATCGACTTGACCTGACGGGTCAAATTACCGACCAACTCCTCATAATAACGGACTGCGTCCTGAGGAGTGGAGAATGGTTTGCGTCCCTGCTGCCCGTATAAGACAGGACAGAGGCTGAATACCACTCCCATTATTACGAATAATCGCGACATGATTTACTCTCCTTATTTAATCATTATCTTCATCTATAATACTTTTTCCATCCGTGATATCTTTCAGATTTTCATCCATTGCGGTCGCAATGAACGGCAAATCCTTGATCTCTTCGTAATCCAAATCCCGACGGGCACGCCGTCCGCCGCTGAGCACAACTGTTCCCACATCCTTATTGACCACCAGACGCGGTGTTGTATCAGATTTGATCCGAACTTCTTTCTTTTCCAGTTTGCCCGTCACATCGTATTGATAATAAGCATACACTTTGGGATTGGCTGCGATCAGGATATTCAGGCGGCTCAGATCATCCACTGCACATTTCGGGCGGAGATCACCGCCAAGATCCAAACCGATACGACGAACAAGATAGATACGTTCTTTATCTTCAATGATCAACATGTAGAAAACCTGTTTCCCGGTATTGTAAGAAACGATCCGGTAATTGCGGGTCGGAATTCGGTCGGAAACTTTTTTCTGCAGATAGGTGGGAACACCGACCACTGTCTCCCAGACCGTTCTTCCTCCCACCGTGGAGAAGTGAACCGTATTGGATTCATAAGCGGTTTTCAACTGCGGATGGGAAATCACAGCTTTCAATGAATAACTGCCCAATCGGCGGACATCATAATAATTGGTTACGTTGTAAGTGAAAGTCCGGGATGTACCGGGCTGCAGAATGATCCCTTTCATCGTCGGAGTCTCTTTGCCTCTCAAGGCAGCATAACGGTTGATGAACGGAGTGTCGATCTCAAAACGGAGTTCTCCACGCAAACCCTGATTCTCTCCGAATGCAAGCGGATGACCACTGACGTTCCGCATCGTTACCTGAACATAAATCGGTTCATATTGCAGATAATACTGTTGGCTCATGCGGACTTTTAAAGCGACCTGAGCGGCAGCATGAAATGAAAAGCCACCGAGAATCAGAAAAAACAAAATCAGGATCAGAGATTTATTCCGGTACATTTTTTACTCTCCTTTTTTGAATAATCCCACCAGTTTTTCCAACGTAACAGATGCGGATACCGACTGATGGCATACAGATTCACCACACTGTTTTCTGAAACAACGGATACAATCGAGCTCCGGCTGCAGGATCTCTTTGATCTTGCAGTAAGGTCCGGTCAGAGCCGGATCCGTCGGTCCGAAAAAGGCCGCCACCGGAGTCCCGACAGAAGCTGCGGCATGCATCGGACCACTGTCATTGCAAAGCAGAACAGAAGCAGAACGGATCACTTCGATCATGCTCCCGACCGTGGTTTCCCCGGTCAAATCAAATACATTGCAAGAGTTTTTCAATGAACGTATTATCTCTGCGCTGAGTACACGATCCCCGGGAGAACCGATCAAAACAGTCTTTGCATCCGGAAACTGTCCGGAAAAACCAGCAATCACCTGAGCAAAAAAAGCCGGAGGCCATTGTTTTGTGACCCAGCGTGCTCCGGGAGCAACCGCCAGGATCCGGTCTGAACAGGAAATCCCATGAGTCGAGAGCAATGTTTCCGCCGCAGTACGGTGTTTTTCCACAACAGGCAGCAGATAATCTCCGGGAACAGTGTCAGCAGAACAGCATTGTGCCATCAATGCACAATTCCGTTCAACCGCATGAAGGATCTCTTCAGGAACAAAAATCTTCTGTTTATAAAAACAGGATGCTGCTTTCTCACGTGTCACCGCCGGGCCATAATATTTCCCGGATCTGACGAAACGTCCAATCACAGCACTGCGTATCAAACCCTGCAAATCAATGACCATATCATACCGTTCTGCACGGATCTCCCGTAATAAAGACAGGAATGCAGGAAAAAATGTTCGGTAATTTCCAAGTTCAGAACGTTTAAAATGTATTTTTTTCCGGATTCCCGGCAAATAGTCCAGCAAATCATCAAAAGCCGGATGGATCAACCAGTCTATGACTGCCTCCGGTTCTTTCCGATGCAGATAAGCAACTGCCGGGAAAGCATGAAGAATATCTCCCATACTGCTGGGTTTGATGATCAGATACTGTTTCATAATCTCCTTGCTGCCGGATTGTTTTTTATTTCAACGGCGATCAAATTCCGCGATCAAGACGGGTTGCCAGACGTTCCGGCAAGCCGGCTGCGTAGATTTTTGCCTGCGCTGCCGCAATGTCATACGGAATACAATAACGTGTCACGATCTTCAGGTCAGAATCATAAATTGCAAAAGAAGCACGCGGATCCTTATTGCGGGGCTGACCGACGCTGCCGACGTTCAGCAGATATTTATGACCGGCATTCAGATTGATATCAAAACTTTCTTCCCGGCGGAAAGCCGCTTCCGGAATGATTTTGTGTTCCCAATCTTCCAATTCCATGATCATCCGTTCGGAATACTGGGTGATCGGTTTTTTGCAGAATGCCACCGGCACATGAGAATGACCGATAAAGCACAGAGGTGTAAACTGATATGCAAAATTATCTGCGGCATGGTGCACATCAAAAATATATCCCCATGAATCCGGGCTGTCCAAAGTGGCATGAACAGCGGTGATCATAGTTCCTTTGATGGTCTGACGCATCGGCAGAGATGCCAGCCATGCACGGTCTTCCGGCGGCAGCTGGGATTTTGTCCAGATCACAGCCGCACGGGCATGAGGATTGAAACCTTCCATCACATTATCATTGCTTCCGGCATATTCATCATGGTTGCCTTTGATCGCACAGATCAGATTCAGACTGCGCATGATATCCAAACACTCTTTCGGGTTGGCATTGTATCCGACAATATCTCCCAGAGAAATATAAGCATCCACACCGACTTCGTTACATTTTGCAAGAACCACAGATAACGCTTCAAGATTCCCATGCACATCACTCAGAATTGCATATCTCATTTTAACAAGTTTTCACTCCTGTCCAACAGTTATTTAAATTTGGTATAATATAGCAAGATTTTTTTAAATCGCAAATCAATATTATAAAATATTGCGGAAACAGATATCCCCGATCCATGTTTCCAATAAAAAAAACAGTCCGCGATCATGCTGAAACACATGACAACGGACTGTTTGGCAAAAAATAGACTCTTATGAAAGATTGAGAACTTTCCGCAGGAATTCTTCGCCTTTCATAAATCCGAGAGCCCCTTGCGGAGCATTCTTTTCAGAATAATGGCAGACTTGATCCGGCTGGATATGATCGCCACAGATCGCCACAGGAACCGGAGTTCTTGTATGTTTGCGGAGATGCAGCGGCACAGGATGATCCGGCAGGACCGCAAAAGTAACTCCGCATCCTTCCAATGCTTTCATCACCGGAGCGACCACCCGGTTTTCAAACTCGGAAATCGCCTGCATTTTCAATTTCAGATCCCCGAGGTGAGAACATTCATCGATTGCTTCCAAATGCACATAGACCAGATCATGATCTTTCAAAGCCTCCAGAGCTGCCTGCGCTTTCCCCTCGTAATCAGTATCAATAAATCCGGTCGCACCCGGTACACGGACAACTTTCATACCGGCACATTCGGCAATTCCGAAAATCACGTCAACAGCACTGATCACGGCTCCGGTCTTGCCACTGTATTTTTCAGAAAATGAAACAAAATGCGGCTTTTTGCCCGGACTCCACGGCCAGATCATATTGGCAGGAACTTCACGACCCTGATTCAACGGATGATTGGAAAGGAACTCTACACTCTCACGCATCAAATCTGTCAGAAACTGGACAGTATAAGCCGCTTCCGGAGAATCATCCAATGCTTTCAAGCCCAATTCAGAAACAGGCTCATCCTGAGAAGAATCCGGTTTGAAATAATCAATATTGGCACTGAACTCTTTTCCGTGAAGCACAAGCAGATTGCGGTAGCTGACACCGGGATAGAAGGTCACTTTATCACTTCCGAAACGTTCCTGCAATGCCTGCATCAGAGGAGCAGAAACTTCATTGGAAATATGGCCGGATGAATAATCTTTCAGGATCCCATCTTTCACATTGACCAGATTACAACGCCATGCAATATCATTTTCACCGAGTTCAACCCCTTGCGCCACCGCTTCGATCGGACCTCTTCCGGGATAAAACTGAGCCAGAGAATAACCGAGCACAGACATATTGGCAGCATCAGAAGAAGTCGGAAAACCATCCGGCAACGAGAGAAAAGTTCCAGATGCACCACGTTCAGCAATCTTATCCATCCAAGGGGTTTCCACCGCTTCAAGCGGCGTTTTTCCGTTCAACTCAGCAATCGGTTCATCTGCCATACCATCAGCAAGAAACACGATCGCTTTTCCTTTGTAAAGATCCTTATTCATAAAAAAACTCCTGTAAAAAAATATGATCCGGTACTATAACATATACAGTAGTTTTTTCAAGATTGATAAATCAAAAATCTATTATTTCTGAACTGTCAGTGAATAAATGATCATTGCACAAAGCATCAGTAACGCCATGATTAAACGGCGGATCCACATACGGGCAGATACCTGCGGTTCGCTTTTTTCCAACCCGAAATGCAATAATACGATCCCCAACAGAATGGAAATGATCCCGCGTCCCGCCTGAATAATACTGCCGAACACCACTCCCAGCAAACCAAAACACGCCATCAGAAAAAAGATAGAGGAAAAATAACACAGACTGTATGGCACAACCTCACGCAGATATTCCCGTTTATAAGGATATTTGAACAACCCGCCCAATGCCAATATTCCCAGAACAGTATAGCAGATCCCCATCACTCCGAAAGCATTTTCAAGCATAGATTTTCCCGGCATCATCAACATCAATTCTGTAATGCAGACATCCGTAAACGCATACCCGAATACAGAAAGGAACAGCCAGAATATACTTTGAAAAGAAAGATGTCCGCCCGATAAATTCATGCCTACTGCCGCGATCGTACACAGAATCACAGACAGCCATTGCAGAGATGAAACCGTTGTCCCCATCAGAATCGCAATCAGAACCAGGGCTATGATTTTCAATCCGATCAAAGATGCCGCACGGGTTGCCTCCACATAACGCAACAGCATGAAAAAACTGGTATGTCCCACCACATAACCACCGACTTGTCCGCCGACATACAGAAAAAAACGGGGTGTCAACGGGATCTCAGCTACAAAAAAACTGATTGCAAGCGAAGCTATTCCGAAAAATCCCATCAGAATCTGTGAATACACAGCAATACAGATCGGACTCTTATGTTTCCGGATGAAGGCACGGGAAAAAATATAACTCCCGCTCATACAGAAAGCAGATAACAAACCAATAATGATCCCGATAAACACTGCTGCACCATTCCTTTCATAATATAAAAATCAAAATCCCATATTATACAGTGTTTTCAGAATTTTACAAGCCTCTTCCGGAAGAAAAAAATTCAGCCGGAAAAAATTTTTTCAAAAAAATTCAAAACTTTTGCATAAAATCTTTTTTCTTTACGAATCAGTTGATAAAAGCAAAATGAAACTTTGCTCGACGGCAGCATAAAGCCAGACCATGGGGGGATGGATATGATTTGCCGGATCAAAAACAATTTTGGGGGGAATATTATGAAAGGTCTCACAGAAAAACAGCGCAACATCCTGAACTTTATCGAAGATTTCATGGACGTCAACATCATGGCTCCGACCGTGTATGAAATCGCAGACCATTTCCAGATCAAAACATCTACCGTCTTTGCTCATCTGCGCGCTCTGCAAAAGAAAAACTGCCTTTCCCGCAGCTCAAAAGCACGAAGCATCAATCTCAATAAACCCAGAATGAAAACCCGGAAACCAAATGGTGTCTGTGCAATCCCGTTCTATGAAAAAGACGGCGTCAAAACCAAAAAAGAATTGTACTACGACTCAACTGCAATGAAAAATTCTTTGGATTCAAGAAAATTGTTCGCTGTCCGTGTCAATGACAATACCATGAACGGTGCCGGCATCTTTGACGGCGATATCGCAATCCTGAAGAAATTCAATGACACCGTCCGGAACGGCGATATTGTCCTCGCAGAAGTCAACGGGAATACAGAATTGAGAACGTTTCATCAATTGGAAAATAACCGGATAGAACTT
>JAGCNI010000089.1 GCA_017646015.1 Lentisphaeria bacterium | reverse complement strand
CTTTTCCATTCCAAAACAGAACTCACAGGTGCAATATTACAAAAATTCAACAAAGAATAAATCGAAATCTCATTGCATCTTTACACTCATTGCACACTTTCCCGTTTGATCAAACGGTACGGCAAGGTCGTGATCCGGGGAACATCTTTTCCCGCAATACGGTTGAGGATCACCTCCACGGTCTTCTCCGCTACAGATGAATATTCCTGCGTGACCGTTGTCTGCGGTGGAACGGCATAATTGGAAAAATAAGTCTGTTCTGAAGCGATCAGAGATACATCTTCCGGAATCTGTTTGCCATACAGCGAAAGCGCATAAAGAACAACGATCCCGGCATTCCCCCCCGGACAGAAGAGTGCATCGACTCCGAGACGCAGAAGTTTTCCGACCAACTCCACATATTTTTCATTTCCATTCCCGGAAAAACGGATCAGAGATTCATCCGCAGGAAAACCATATTTTTTCAGCAGTGTCAAAATAGCTTTGTGCCGGATATCCACATTGCCCTCTCCGGGATCGCCATGAATGATACAACCGATCCGGCGGCATTTCCTTTCCTGAAAATACGCAATGGCAAGCTCCATACCCATGGATTCATCCGAATTGACATAGTATATGTTATTTCCCGCAGACTTCCCCTGCGGGGTGCGGTCAAGCACAACCAGCGGAGCATCATATTTCTGCTCCCAATCCTGAAACATCCCGGGATCCAAACCGACAGCAACCGCACCGCAGAAACGCACATCAGCAAGTCTGTCCAAACTGTTCACCGGCAATATTTCCACACGGAATCCATGTTTCGGAAGTTCCTGTGTCAACGCCATTAAGAGCATATCAATACAGCTTTGGACAGGATAGATGGAGTTGTACGGCGTGATCAATACCACATTTTTCTGTTTTTCAGAAATACGGGGATGATAATTATACTCTGCCGCAGTCTTCAGGATCCGTTGTGCAAGTTCTTCACTGACACCGGGATTTCTGCTGAAAACACGCGATACTGTTGCCGGAGAAACTCCAGCCAATTCTGCAAATTTTTTAATATTCATGAAACCATTTCTCCTGTTTATGAAATTTTTTCAATATAGCATCTGTTTTTACGAAATCAAATCAGATGTTGCAGAAAGTTTTTCTGAAAAAATCAATTTTTTATTTGAATAACACTCGTTTCTGCGATAAGGTAAGTATAGAAAATCAAAGTTGTAATATTCTTTTTAAGAAAGGATTTTTTATGAACCGTTCCATTATTTATTTTCCAGAAAAGGAAAAAGCGGTGTTTGAAACAGCTGAAGCGGATGCAACTCTTGCACCCAATCAAGTCCTTGTCAAAATCGACTACGATCTGATCAGTGCCGGAACAGAACTTGCCAATTATCATGATCTGCCCAATACAGAAGTCTCTATCCGGAAATTTCCCCACTATCCGGGCTATACGACCTCCGGTCATATTGTAAAAATCGGTGACGCTGTGAAAAAATATAAAATCGGTGACCGGGTCGTTTGTGCCTGGGGCGGACACCGTTCCTGGGTGATCCGGGAAGAAAATGACAGGATCTATCCTGTCCCGGAAGGAATCGACCAGAAAGATGCAGCGGCAGCTCATCTCGCCTCTTTCCCAATGTTGGCGATCCGGAAACTGCAGATCCAAATGGGCGAAGCATGTCTGATCGCCGGTCAGGGATTGCTCGGTTTGATTGCCGGACAGCTTGCACGAATCGCCGGAGCTTATCCGGTAATTGTCAGCGACTGTTCCCCTGAACGCAGAGAACTTGCTTTGCAGCTTGGAGCAGACTATGCCCTTGACCCCATGGCTCCGGATTATGTGGAAAAAGTCATACAGCTCACAGACGGGCGCGGTCCGGAAACGGTTGTGGAAGTGACAGGAAATATTCAAGCCCGTCAACAGGTTCTGGAATGTGTCGCTAAAAACGGAAGAGTCGTATTGCTGGGCTGCACAAGAATTTCAGATCAACCGATCAATGTTTATAAGTATATCCATTGCAAAGGAGTTTACCTGATCGGAGCTCATACAAGCAATCGTCCGGCACATGATCCTGCTCATTGGGGTGCTTCCGAAGCGGATGACTACAAAAGTTTTTTCAAATATCTGAAATCCGGAAGACTGAAAGTATCCTCTCTGATCTCCGAAGTGGCATCGCCCCGTGAAGCGGATGCGATTTATCAGAAAATCGGAATGTCTGCCAATCCGCCGCTGGGGATCCTTCTCAACTGGACAGATATCGACAACGATATTCCCCGCTGACAGAGGAGAAAGATACAGAAATGAAAAAGATCAGAATCGCACAAATCGGGATCACTCATGAACATGCAGCCGGAAAGATCCTCTCTTTGGAAAAACTTCCGGAAATCTATGAAATCGCCGGAGCAGTCAATGATCTTGAGTTCAATCACACACCCAGATATATCAACGAAGTTCAGGATTATTACAAAAAATATCCATTCCTGACTCTTGATGAAGTATTGAATGATCCGACGATTCAGGCGGTCACTGTGGAAGTCCCCAATAATGAACTGGTGGAAATGGCAATCAAGTGTGCTGAAAAAGGAATCGCCATACACATGGACAAACCGGCGGGAATCGACCTGGAACTTTACCGGAAACTGCTGCAGATCTGTAAAGAAAAAAATGTACCGTTTCAAATGGGATTCATGTTCAGGGGAAATCCGGCATTCCAATTCTGCATCAAAGCGATCCGGCAAAAATGGATCGGTGATGTGATCTGTATCGAGGGAGATATGAATCACGGTTACGGCGGAGAAGAATATCAGAAATATATTGCTCAATTCGCCGGAGGTCTCATGTATAATCTCGGATGTCATCTCATTGATTTTATTGCAGCGGCAATGGGACGTCCGGAAAATGTAACAGGTTTTCTCCATTCAGCACCCGGAGATCCGCAGAAAATCAAAAACAACTGTCTGGCTGTTCTGGAATATCCCAATGCCTATGCCGTTGTCAAATCCTGCAGCCGACAGAAAAACTGTGTCAACACCAGAACGGTCCGGATCGTGGGAACCAATGGAGTTATCTCATTTTCTCCGATCGAAAGATTCGACGGGAAGCCCATTGTGCTGAATATGGAGCTGAAAGAAAATCTCGGTTATCCGGCAGGAGTACATCAGATCTCATTCCCCATACAGCGCGATCGTTACACAGAACAACTTCTGGAGCTCGCACGTGTCATACGCAAAGAAACAGAAATGGAATATTCTCCGGAACATGATTTTCTGGTTCATGAAATCACTCTTGCGGCAGCTGGATATACCGACTGGAAATAAATCATGAAACTCCATCTTTTCTCCTGCGGAAATATTATTGCATGGAAACATCTTCTGGTTCACAGTGCCCCGGCAGGTCTCAGATTCACCGTTCCTGTTCCGTTTTATCTCCTGGAACATGAAAAAGGATCGTTCCTCTTTGATACAGGATTACAGGTCCCCGGAAAAAAACTGCCCGGTGATGCCCCCTTTATTCCGGTTCTGACAGATGCACAGAGGGCGGTCAACCAACTGGCGGCAAGAGGGATCTTTCCCGGAGATCTTGCGGGAATCATCCTTTCCCATCACCATTCAGACCACTCTCAGGGATTGCTGGATTTCCCCGGAGTACCCTGTTATGTACGGCAGGAGGAATTGCAATATAAAACGTGGGGAAATCAATGGAACAGAACGGATTGGATTTTTCCGGAAGGAGAATATGATCTGTGTGGTGACGGTAAAATCATACTGCTGCCGACTCCGGGACATACAGACGGACATCAATCGCTGCTGCTCACACTGGATCATGATGAAAAGATCCTGCTCACCGCAGATGCGGCTTATACACAAGAAGCACTGGAACAGACACCGCCGGAGACAGAGAAAGATCAACCGTATTGGCAGACGATCCGGAAATTGAAAAAATATGCTGCCGACGGTGTACGGATCATTACCGGACACGATCCGGAATCATGGAATCAACTGCAAACGGAATTCAAATAAAGGAAAAATAAACATGTATGCAATGACCCTCGACCAAAATCTCAATTTTGAGTGGAAACAACTTCCCGATCCCATCCGCAAAGAAGGGGAAGTCCTGATCAAAGTCCACGCAGCGGCAGTCAACCGCGCTGACCTGATGCAGAAAGACGGCTGCTATGCTTCTCCCCCGGATTGGCCCCAGTGGTGCGGATTGGAAGTTTCCGGGACAGTATTGGAAGCTCCGGAAAATTGTCATGTCAGAACAGGCGATAAAGTCTGTGCCCTGCTTGGCGGCGGTGGCTACTCTGAAATGGTCACAGCTCCGGCGGGCATGGTCATTCCGATCCCGGAAGGTCTTTCCATGATCGAAGCGGCGACCCTGCCGGAAGTGTGGGCTACGGTCTATCTGAATTTACAGCTGGAGGCAGGCGGTCTGAATCCGGACGATGTATTCTATATGCAGGCTGGTGCCAGCGGTGTCGGTCTGGCAGCGATCCAGTTCGCAAAACTCAAAGGTGCAAAAGTCATCACCACGATCGATTCGCCTGAAAAAGCAGAATTTGTCAAAAAACTCGGTGCTGATTTTGTCTTGGATTACCGGACAGAAGATATCCGCCCCGTGATCGCCGCAAATCCCCCGACTGTCGCACTCGACTGTATCGGCGGAAAAATCATGGGGGAAAATTTCAAAAACATGGTCTTCGGCGGACGCTGGATCATGATTGCAACGATGGCAGGTGGTAAGACAGAGATCGATCTTGAAACGGTTTGGCGGAAACGGATCCGTCTGATCGGCAGCACCTTACGCAGCCGGACATCCGACGAAAAGACGGCAATTCTCCAAGCGTTGCAAAAGGAACTCTGGCCCGCATTCTCAAGCCGGAAACTGATTACAAATATCCATGCGATCTTCCCCATTCAGGAAGTCGAAGCTGCACACGGGGTTCTCCGCAGAGCTGAAAATATCGGAAAAGTAGTGCTCACTTTTACAGG
Source organism: Lentisphaeria bacterium (assembly GCA_017646015.1). Taxonomy (GTDB): domain Bacteria; phylum Verrucomicrobiota; class Lentisphaeria; order Victivallales; family UBA1829; genus SIG94. Next base: position 6,826 of record JAGCNI010000089.1, on the reverse strand, counting down.
AAACTGATCAAAACGGAGTCAGAAGGGCGGAAGTGAAGTTGGGATTACGCAACATCGCATACAACATGGAGAGATTCTGCTTTTTGATGAGGCAGACCGCATGAAAGGAGGTTTTCCGGAGAAAAAACAAATAAAATGTCGGCTTTTTCAGTCGAGGATACTTGAAAAAAGAGAAGTCAAAGCGTTAACGTAAAACACAGAAAAATCTCATTCGGAGATTTTCAAACAGAAACAATCGGAATTTCTGTCAAAAAGATATTGATAGAGGTTCCCTTATGTTAATGCATCAGGGATGAAAGAATGTGAGAGAAGGAAGATTAAACTAAAAACAGGAGGATATTGAGAAAATGAACGGAAAAATATTGACACTGCGGCGAAATGACTGTTTTACCCGGGACCAGGTAAAGGGGACGAGCAGCTCCAAGCACGGGATGAGCGGAAAGATGTCTATTCGTAAATTATTATGCTTTCAAGCATTCACTCTTATAGAACTTCTCATTGTAATAGCAATTATCGCGATTCTGGCGGGGATGCTGCTTCCGGCTTTGAACAAGGCCAGGGAAAAGTCACGGGCTATTATATGTATTTCGAATATGAAACAGATCGGGCTTGGATTCTCTCAATATCTTTCTGACGGGAACGGATATTTCATGCTTGGGTTAGATACATCAACGTCACCACGCTGGATTCAGAAACTGGCAATTTACATTTACCCGGCGGGAAAAAATTATTCAGATTTCTGGAAATTTTCCAATAGTGTTTTCCGTTGCCCCGCAGACGATCATGATTGCACAAGTGACGGCAGCGAAAAACATCAGCCTTACTGCTCATACGGTTACAACTATCATTTCGGAGGGCCACTGGCCGATGCGAAATCGTGGGGATATAAGCGTCCTGATAACATTAATGAAAGACACGTACCGTATCCATCGAGGCACTTGCTGGTGATGGAGACGACCCCGAAGGAATGTTCCTTGCGTCACCTTTATGTGATTTATGCGGGACTGACATCATCAAAGCTATACATGCGTCACAAGGCCAGTCAGACTCAAGTACTTTGTCTTGCGGGGAATGTAAGTCCATTTCCGACAAATATGGTCTGTTCTCCTCTGGCGACGGGTGCTTTTTACAAGGCTCCGTGGAACATTAAGCTGGAAAAATAACGATTGGCGCAAAAGGAAAATTAAAAATGAAACAAATATTTGCAGCTGCATTTCTTTCATTTTGTCTACTCACCGGGGCGGCACAGCCGGAGGAAAAACGTTGTGAAACATACTATTCGCACGATATCGCCGTTCAGAGATTCTATCCGGAATCCGGAGCAAATGGTTTCTACGGACCGGGACAAAAGATACCGATGATTCTTAAGCTGAAAAACCGAACTTCACGGCAGATCAACGGAAGGATATCCTGTTCTATCCGGAATTTTTCCGGCAAGATCATTTTGGTCCTTCCTGCGGAGAACTTCACAATTGTCCCGGATGGTATAACAGAACAAACGATCATAATACAGCCACCGGCTGAGAAAGGATATTTTACCGTTGATGCCAAGGTTGATGCAGACGGGAAAACAGTGCTGGAAACACAAAGCGCTTTTGCTGTTGTTGAACCGATCACAGGGAAACGCGATCCGTTCTTCACGATAGACTACAATAAACTGACAGATAAATTGACAAACGGCTTCAAGGCAATCGGGATCGGCCGGATTTGCCTTGGAAGTCTTGGCGGCAATGAACTCCTGTTTTACAGCAATTATTATAAAAAATCCGGAAACATGAGAGAGGCCGTGGCAAAAGCACTGAGGGAAGGTCTTTGGAAAAGTTTTCTTGATTCCGATTTTGAACTCTGCGCGAAAGTCGGATATGAAAACTGGTGGCCGCGTTATTATAGGCGGAGCAGGCAGGGCCTTCCGCTTATGAATGATGAAATAGTCATGCTTTGCTCACAATATGCGGAAGACCTGGCAAGGCAGACAATGGGGCGAATCTCCTTATTCAAATGCAACAGTGAAATCGATGCGCATGTCCGCTGTCTGGATATGAAAATTTTTGGATCCGGAGTGGAAATTCTTGCAAACAGTATAATTCTCGTCAGGACCATATACAAAGGGCTGAAACGGGGTAATCCCGAGGCGAAAGTCGCAGTACTCGGTATTTTTGGAGGAGACTATTTTAATCATCTCGACAAACCTTTTCCAATTTCGCGAATGTTCCTGAATGGACTTGGAGCCAATTTTGATTTGCTCTGCATCGATGCTTATAACGGCAACTATAACGGCAAGACCGGACCATTGCCTCTCCCTGAGTCCGGACTGCGCGATTATTTGCTGGCAACAGCCGATCTTTCAGTATCATATAAACGTCCCAGAATCATATTGAATGCGGAACGAGGTTATATGCAAGGCTATAATGATGCTTTCGATTCGGAACTTTCCAGGAAGATTGCGCTTTACTTTGCCAGAAGCATCATTATCAACCGTTCCACGCCGTCTCCCATGTTTACGATTCATTATTGTGCAGATAATCCGCTTCAGCCATGGCGGCGGAAAAACCGGCTTGACAATTCAAAACGGACCAATGACATGGGCATCTGGAAAAATCTGCCGGATTACGAGAACAATAAAGAATTTTATGTTCCCCGCCCTGCCGCCCTGACAATTGCAGTTGCCGCACGTGAACTGGCCTTCGTGAAACCGGTAAAAGAAATTATTCGAAACGGCATGGTTTACTGTTACATTTTCGAAAAAAAGGATGGGACACCGATGGCCGCAATCTATTCAATTGGAGAAGAAACCGATTTTGCATTCGTTTCGTCTGTCCCCATGACTCTTACAGACGCTATGGGAAATAAGAATACACTGACTGCGGGTAATAAAACTCTGCGGCTCTCCGGAGCACCATTCTATCTGACCGGCGATCTTCCCACCGCAGATTTTGTGAAAATGATCGAAGACGGAAGACTTGCAAATCAGGCTGTCGTCTCCGGAGAAGGACGAATCGTGAAGCAGAATACGATCCGGCTCTATCTCCGGAATAATGAAAACAAAACGAAACAGGTTAAAATTTTACTGAACGGTTCTTCCCCTGCCACCGTCATGCTCCCTGCCGGGCAAATAAGAAATATTGATCTGCCATGGAAACAACAGAAGGCTGTATCCAAAGCCGTGCTGAATTTGAAAAATGGAAAGGAAATCGTCATTCCTGTAAATACTGAATTCATCAAAGTCCCGTATTTCGCAAAGAAACCAGTGCTGGATGGATCCGGCGGCTGGCTGACAAACCGTCCGACAGGACAATTGAAAACGCCGGATGACATCTGGCCAAAATCCGAGATTATTCCTGAAGCAGGAAATTTCAAACTGGACGGAACAGATATTTATGCAGACTACTGGTTAGGTTATGACCGTGAAAATCTATATTTCGCCGTCAAAGTCAAGGATAAAATCCATCTGCAGCGTCAGACAGAAGAGAATCTCTGGATGGAAGACATGGTTCAATTTGTTTTGACGGCACGCGACCTGCCGCCGAAAAGCATACGGGGAAAAACCATCTTAACCCCCTTTGGAAAAGATGAATACTGCTATGCACTGGCGCTTTCGCCTAAAGGAGAAGAACTACAATGCTGGAGCGGCGGTGAGCGGGGTAAACGAGATTTCACGCACAGCGTCAAACGCACCGGTGATATTACCTTCTATGAAGTTGCCATTCCCTGGAGAGAATTGAAAATCATTCCGAAAAAAGGTGCCGGGATCCGTTTCAGCTTCATTGTTCAGGATAACAATCGCATCACCAGTAAAACCGGGCGGTATCATCTGGCACTCACCGGCGGCATTTACGGTTCTGAAAACCAGGATTCTTCTCTGTTCAAAACACTTATCCTTGAATAACGCCGTTTATTCGAAAAACAGAGGATTTATGATTCATTCCCGGATTTCACTATCGGGGATTCGGGAATGAATATGTTCTTTCAGTTCGATCCTGCCCGTAACCTTTCCTTCTTATGCATGAGGATTTCAAGCTAATTGAAACTGTTGATTTTCCGGATGGATTCAAACGGCACATTGATGAAAGTTTCAAATATTATATATGGGCATTCTTGAAACAGGTTCTTATGGCTTGATACTCTTTCTGTATGCGGCTGGGGAAATACCGGTCATCTTCTTGAAGGCTTTTGAAAAACTGTAACGATCTGAAAATCCGGTGTGCATTGCAATCTCGTTTATAGAAAAGTTTGAAACCACACTCAAATATGTTTTTGCACGTTCGATCCGCTGGCGCAATGAATAATGCTGCGGTGTAAAACCCGTCTCTTCTTTGTCAGATTAAATGCAAACAACATCTTTTTAGGGGTTGCGTTTTGTTTTACAAGGCACAAAGTCAAAAAAAAATAAAAAAAAATTTATTCATAATGACGGAGAAGGGATTTTTTCTTCTCCGTTTTTTTGATCTTCTCCGGTATTTTACACCAATACAGCAATACCGGGATAATGGCGGTACTTCTCTTCAGAATCCATACCGCATCCGATGAGATAACGATCATCCATGAAAAAACCGACCCAATCGGCATGTTCGACACCTTCCGGACGGGGAATATTTTTTTCAACCAATACTGCGGTTTGAACATTCAAAGCTCCCATTTCCAATAAGTTGTCCCGGATCGCTTTGAGGGTCCGTCCGGAATCAAGCACTTCATCCACGATCAGGATATTCCGACCCTTCGGATCCAGTTTCAAAGTGGAACGCAACTGCACAACGCCCGTGCTCACATTGCATTGATAACTTCCGGCAGCAATGGAGTCTATGTAAAAATCCTCCAGTTTGATTGCTTCCGCCAATTTCGCTGCAAAAAAGAGTCCGCCATTCATGACAACGATCATTGTCAACGGAGTTGTACCGCAAGCCCGGGTGATTTCTGCTCCCATGGCAAGAATTCTTTTATTCACCTCATCCGGGGTCTTGATGATCTCAATATTTTCCATAATAAAATTCCATAATAAAGTGTTTCAGCATGTGCGATAATATAACATGCGGCGGCATAAATACAATCCGGAAAAAAGGAAAACTCTTTCATCCGTAAACAACACTCTCCAGAGAGAAAAACATTGTATTTATCCTGCCGGAAGATTTAATTTTGTTCGTCATCGGATTTTGTTTTCCGTTTCCGGTACAGGTTCCAGGAATCTATTTTTTTCATGCTGCGGTCATTAAAAACATCCAGAGATTTACGATATTCCAACGGAGTCTTCCGGAAATATTTTTTGAACTCTGCAATAAAGAAACTGAAATTTTTATACCCGCACTCCTCCGCCACATTTTTAATGGAAAGAGTATTGCTGCTCAAAAGTTGAATAGCATATTTCATTCTTGCTAAAATCAGATATTGAAACGGAGAACAGTTCAGATGTTTATTAAACATCCGGTTGAGAGTTCGTTTCCCGACCTTGAAATGTTCCGCCATTTTTTCCAGAGTAAGATCCGGAGAAAATACGTTGAGATGTTTCAGTTGAGCATCGAATGAATTGTAAATATTTTTTTCCCGGCACTGGGTAATGATTTCTGTAAAGAGCGAAAAGATCGTGTTCGGCAGTTCCCGTTCCAGCTTTCCGTCATCATCCGGCTGAGCCACCAGCTCACCGACCCGGTCAAAATACGCTTCCACTGCAGCCGGATCCGTGCATCTGACCATATCACGTCCGTTCAGTGCGGAACGGTTGCACAGGATCGAGATCAACGGAGAATTGTTCAGCATGATCTCTTTCTTTCTCACAGGGATACTACCCCGGTTCGCCAGCGTATAATGAAATCCGGGATAAAGGATCAGCAGATCGCCAGCACTCAACTTGAATGTATCATCCCCACGGATGAGTGTATATTCTCCTTCGCAGATATATTCCAATGTCCAGTAACGCATATTGAGTCCCCGGCTCTTGAATCTGGGGATCTGCACCGATGTTCCATGAGCATACAGTGAGATCATTGTGGAATTATAATACGGCATCCGATCCGTATTGATCCAGGTGATATCCTCATTATACTTCTGCTTCCGTTTCCGGCAAATGAAATTCAACTTTTTTCCCATGTCCATATCCTTTTATTTTTTGTCAATATTCTGTTATATACATTACTTGCTTTTTCCTGTAATGCAAAATATATTATTGGCAAAGGCAGTTTTTTTTTCAAAAAAATGATTGTATGAACAGGAAAGGAAAAAACATTATGAAACAAAGCAGCGCATTATTCACTGGATTTTCTTCGTTTCAATCCGGAATCACAAGTGATAGAAGAGGGTTTCATTTTACACTTATCGAGCTCCTCGTTGTGATTGCAATCATTGCAATTCTCGCAGGAATGCTGTTGCCGGCACTGAATTCTGCCAGAGAAAAAGCCTACTCTATCAACTGTTCTTCCAATTTGAAACAATTCGGTGTCGCAACCCACCAATATATCTCAGATAACAAAGAATGGTGTCTGCCCTATACCGGCGGTTCCGGACTGTGGACAGACCGTCTCAAAGGCAATAACTATCTGCCCTTCGGAAAAGTCTATTTCTGCCCGGGTGAAATCAACGCAACCTACCCTTACGGCGGAAATCACGAATCTTATGGTCTCACATCCAACTCATTCGGGTACAGCGACTTATTGGCACTTGGATCCACCAGCACTTATCAGAATACTCCTCCCATAAGATTGACCACAATGACCAAACTCCGCAACTCCAACGGCACGATCTATTTCGGGGATACAGCCGTAATCGGGACATTCGGCAAGTTCACAAAAACATGGCGGTACATTGAAGTTACATCAGGATACGCGCCGCTGACACCTCT
>JAGCNI010000088.1 GCA_017646015.1 Lentisphaeria bacterium | reverse complement strand
GGAGCTGAGAAATCACCCGTTTCACTGTTGCCGGACAGACTTTGAACATCCCCGCAAGAGTGTGGATCGACGGCAGAGTGTCAGGGTACTGCCCGTCCCTGATCCCGGCAGCAATCTCATTCGCGATTTCTGTATATCCAATTGGCATTTTTCAGATATTTCTCACTTGGCTAGCTATGTTTTAGTGGTAGTATATCCCATTTTTGCAGTTTTGTCAAGAGCATTTCTGAAAAAATCTGAAGAATAGTTGAATAAATCAATCTGTTTTTCAGCATTTATTCTAATAAATCAGAACACTTATTTTATCACAGGAATATTATCTGCATTGACAAGTTCTGTATCAATCAATTCCCGGACAGGCAGATCGGGTGATTTGATTTTCTGAAGCAGTTTTTTGTATGCGAGTCTGCCGATTCTCGCCGGGTACTGTTCCACCGTCGCGATCGGGTAAAAAGAGCTGATCCCCTGAATGTTTCCGAAGCCTGCCATGGCGATTTTTCCCTCCCATCTGATTCCTGCATTCTGCATGCTTTGGATGATACGGAAAATATCATCATCGGAACACGCCGCAACAGCTGTGAATCCGGGAAATTTCCGCCGCATTTGTGACAGCAGCATGTTGGATTCCTCAACAGTGAATTCCATGGAAAGAAATGTGCGTTCCTTATAATCCGTGATCCCGGCTTCTTTCATTGCCTGATAAAAACCCTGCAGCCGTTTCGGATTGTTCATGAAGTGGAACAGAAGAACGATATTCCGGTGTCCCCTTGATATGATCTTTTTCATTAGATCATAGCCCGCAGAAAAGGAGTCGCAGGCGACAAAATCCGGATATTTGATATCGCCGTTCTGATCTTCCAGATAGATGACCGGCTTTTTCATCTCAGGCAGCAAACCGTAAGAGGATGTCAGGATACCGTCGATATTGGAATTGTTCAGATTTTGCAGAACCGAGTGAAACTGTTCGATAGTGGGCGTGACAACGCTCATAAAAGAGTTGTTTTCCAACGCTGCCATCTGAATACCGTCTGCCAGTTTTGCAAAATAACTCTGTCGCAAACTTCCCAGATAGACCACATGATGCTGCGGAAATTTGGTGACTGAGCAGACAATCGTCCCCTGTCCGCCGCGCCCGCGTTCCAGAAAACCTTCTGTGACCAGCAATGTTACGGCTTTGTTCACGGTTTTTTTATTGACATTGAACCGGTCAGCGAGTTCATATTCCGAGGGAAATCTGGAATTGACCGGATATTTTCCCTGAATCAGCTCTTCTTTCAGGATTTGAGCGATAGTTTCTGTTTTTCCCATGATCTGCTCCCATATTAATATGTCATGAACAAATATATCACTGTTTTTGAGTGGGTCAAGAAAGTTCGAAAAAATATTTTAAAAATTATTGACATTGCCTTTGATTTGTTGTATAATATGTTAGAATATAAAAAACTTGAGTGGGTCAATCCCGGAGGAAGACAATGAAAAAACTTTTATTCGTACTGGCAGGCTTGTGCATGTTTTCAGCATTTTCCGCTGAAAATCTCCTGAAAAACGGTTCTATGGAAAACGGTGTGGCTGAATGGGTCGTTCCCTCCTGGATCAAAAATACGATCAAGCCGGTTTCTGATACCACGGTTATTGCCGGAGGCGGAACTGCATCCCTGAAACTTCAGGGTGTCAAGGGAAAACGCGCGATCATCTACCATAATTTCGTGATCCCTGCCGGATGCAAATATCTTCAGATCCGTCTGATGGCGAAGACAAAAAATCTCGGAAGAACCTACTCTGCCGCTTATCTGGAAGTGCAGAACATTTCCAAGCCGATGTGGTCTATCTCAACCTATGACCTCAGCAAAAATAAAGAGGAAACCGGTTGGATGGAATTCGTTTCTCCTGTGATCGAACTCCCCGCCAATGCCGGACCTATGGCAAAAATATATCTTCACATGGACCCCAACGCAACCGGAACTGTCTGGTTCGATGATATCAGCGTAACACCCTTGAAATCCAAAGAAGATGGTGCCCCTCCGGTAGATTCCGATCCTGATCCTCAGGCGAAAAAAAAAACGGTAAATGACCAACCCGATACTGGCGGAATCAAAACTCTTTCCGGCGAATCCATTCTGAACAACGGCTGGAATTCTGTCTCATGGCTTCCGGATGCCGCTCCGTTCAAAGCAACTGCCGACCGTGTCGCTTTTCAGATCAAAGCCGGTCAGCGCGGTT
>JAGCNI010000087.1 GCA_017646015.1 Lentisphaeria bacterium | reverse complement strand
TCAGACCGGGATTTTGCTATTGCCTTCTTTCAGATTCCACCTCACGATGGACACCCTTGGCTTTCGCTAACAGTTCCTACTGACAAGGCCTGTATCGGACTTTCACCGACGAGTCAATGCGCGTGCCGTGCATACTAAAAACGGCATGAAATATTCTGCGGGAACATTCCATGCCGTTATTGTGTTTCTTTTTCAGAAACAGGGAGTTATATCTTCGAGCTGAATCGGCATTGTTTGTCTGAAACGGATCGATTCAATCGCCTTCCGTGCCAGGAATGTAGCCCGGAAACCATCTATTTCATCACAAGGAGAAGGAGTATCATTCAGAATCGCATCCACAAATCCGTTCAGCATACTCTGATGCCCTTTATCCACGATCAGTGGGGTATTCTGTTCTGCGTTTTTGGCATTGGTACAGTGTTGCACATTCGCAAAGTTTTTCGCGATGAATGCCTCCAGACCACTGCCCATTTCCGGAAACGGATCTTCCTGCAAAGCAAAGATTTCCCGTCCGGAATCAGGCATACCGTGATAGGTGTTTTCCACAAAATGCAGACAACGGAAAAGTGCCGCTTCCGCCGTGACTTCAAACTGTTCTTTGGGATAATCAAACGTCCCCGTACAGGAAAAATCAAGGGTCATGCTGGCGCCGTTATTGAATTTCAGATAGATCCCGTGAGACAAAAGGCTGGAACCGAAAGCGGTGATTTCACAAGGCAGCGCAGGCGCAAAAAACCAACAGGCAAGGTCAAGCCAATGCACAGATTCACCGATGATCTCGCCACCGCCTGTCAACGGACTCAGATGTGCCAAACCATAGGAACTGCTCTCATCCTGAATACGGATATTCATGTGCGGAAAATTTTCATCAGGGAGCATTTCACGGACTTTTTCCACATAACGCCACGGATTATGACGGGGATCGTTGACATGTTCCAGATATTTCTTACGCAAAGCGTGCATTGCCGGTGCCATACGGCGATTGAGATCCACACAGAGTTTGACGCCGCTGCGACGTACTGCACGGATGATTTTGTAGGCTTCTTCATCATACATCGCCATCGGTTTTTCGCAGAAAATATGTTTCCCTGCCGCCGCTGCCGCTTCAATGATCGGAAGATGTACTTCATGACTCGTTGCGATTTTGATCATATCCACTTCAGGATCGTTGATCACATCCATATACTGATCGGTATAGTACGGAACATTGAATTTTTCCGCCGTTTTTTTCGCCTGGGCAAGATCAAGATCACAAACCCATTTCAAATCGACCCGCTCCGAACGGCTCATATTGGGAAGATCCTGTGTCCACGCAAATTTTCCGCAGCCGATCTGAGCCGCAGTCACTTTATTCTTACTCATATCATATTCTCCTGTAACAACTTGGATATAAATCAAAAACTCTTTATCATATGGGATCGATCCCGTATGCAAGTCCATTTCCATGCAAGGAATCAAGCCGGACAACTCCATTCCGCCGTTCATACAGTCCCGGATGCTGCTTTTCATGTTCCAGCGAAGCAGAAGGATAGAACTGCGGAGCATTGCACTCCACCCCCATGATCGTACCGACATGTGCCGCAAGCAGAACATGCGGAATCGTTGCCAGCATCGGATTGGTCAGATCCTGGACCATCAGCTGCATTCCGTGTTCTTTCGCCCAACAGGCGGAAAGCAATGCACCGGTCTGTGTCTTGCAGACCTTCAACGCAACTCCGTTCCAACCCAATCCAAAGCCCAGTTTCACAAAATGCCAGTCGTGTGCACTTTCATCCATAAACAACGGTTTTCTTTCCGAACAACTGTGCACATCGATCCGGTTCGATTCAAGATCATACGCGAAAGGCTGTTCCACATACAACACAAGATCACTGATCTCCGGTTCTTCCGCTTTCAGACGGTCAAGGATATCATTCACATACGCAGGAGTTTTCACCAGGCAGTTGAAATCCGGTGACAATGCCGTACACCCATACTGCAATGCAATTCTCCCGACTTCAACCATCCGTCTGTAATCCCACTCCGGATCACTCCCGGTCAACTTGATCTTCAAACAACGCAATCCATCCCGTTCGATCCATTTTTCAAGAGAAACAGGATAGCCGTCGGCAGGTTCATTTCCCAGACGTTCTCTTTCCCGCAAAAGATCTTTCCCGCCAACCAGATGCCACACCGGCAGAGATACCGGAATCTCTTTGACAAAATAATCTTCCGGATATTTTCCGGCAAAGACGGAATCCTGAAAAAAACACTCCAGATCATGACTCATAAACGTTTTATTATAAGTCTGATAGGTCGGGAGTCCATAAGTCAGCCCGAATGAATCATGCATGGCAATATCAAAAGCAGAAGCACAGATCAACGCCGCAAGATGCGGCATTTCTTCATGATATTTCTGATTGAATTGCAAATGCAGACGGGGCAGATCATTTGTCAGAAAAACATATCCCGCTGTCATCGGATCAGACACCGGACTGGAATAATTTTCCGCCAGAAAACTGCAGAAATCACACATCACTTTTTCCCGGTATGCAAAGGAAAGCTCCGAGGGCCATGCCCAACCGACAGACAACGGGGTTTCCCCACGTCCGACAGCCCCATACGCATCCCATTCCACATGAGCGATCCGGATCGAATCAATGGTTTCCGCACCGAATTTGAGCGGCAGACGCATTTTTACCGGAAGAAAAGTCAACTCCATGATTTACCTCTTGAAAATATACGGTTTTCCTGTCCGCGCAGACTCATAGATCCCGCAGATCAATTCAATCGCACGCCGTCCCTCGTAACCGTCCAGCAGCAGATGTTCCCCATACAGAATGGCATTGGCAAGATTGGAGATCTGGAACGCATGAAGCTCATGGCTGATATTCATCGGTGCACTGCCTCCTTTGGCATCCGCCTGCCCGAAAAGTTCTTTGCGGATGATCTCATCTTCAGGAACAGGGTTGACAAAGTCCCAGCGCATGATCTTATCTTCCTCGATCGCAACAGTTCCGCAACTGCCGGAAAATTCCAGCCGTCGGGGAAATCCCGGAGCACATGAGGTACTCACTTCAATCGTTCCGAACGAACCATTCCGGTATTTCACCGCCGCACAGAGATTGTCTTCCACTTCAATACTGTGTGTCAATGTGCCGGAAAAAGAAAAGACTTCTTCCGGAGCACCATTGATATACAAGAGCAGGTCGATCATGTGGATCGCCTGATTCATCAGAGCTCCGCCGCCATCCAGTTTCCAGGTACCGCGCCAGTTGGAAGCGGTGTAATAGGCGGGTTCACGATACCAGCGCATCTGGGCACTGGCAAGAAGCATACGTCCGAAACGCCCTTTCCGCATTGCTTCATAAAGCAGTTTCACAGGTTTTGTAAAACGGATCTGAAATACCGGAGAAAGCAATACGTGATTCTCTTCACATTCCTGAATCAACTGATCCACTTTTTCCAGAGAGATCTCCAATGGTTTTTCGCAGAGAATATGCTTGCCCGCTCTGGCAGCAGGAATCGCAACCTGACTGTGCATACCGGAAGGTGTTGCAATCGTAACTGCCTGAATTTCCGGATCCGATAACATCTCATCCAGAGTACGGTACGCTTTACAATGAAACTCTTCCGCACGTTTCTTTGCCGATTCATAATTCGTATCATAGAACCCCACAAGATGCACATTCTGCAAATTCTGCATAGACTTCCCGTGATGCGCGGCAATCATTCCCGCTCCTATGATCCCGAAACCAACCTGTCCATTCATGACCACGGACTCCTTTTCATATCATAAATCTTTTGTTGAAAAATCTCGATTCAGGGATAACAGAAACCGTCAAGATGCTCCAGCCCCAACGTATTCCAATCCATTCCCTTTTCATATTTCATAAATGCCTCATCGATCGTTTCTCCGGACACTGTTTCACCGCACTCCAACAGCGGCAGACAATGATCGGCAGAATCCAGCAGATTCAGGCGTACAGGTCCCGGAATCATAAACGGAGCGATCTCTTTACGGCGGAAAATCCCGTTTTTCACGCCCTCATAAATCATTTCACAGGACTTCGCAGGGATCGCTGAACATGCCTGATAAGGTGAAAGAGCCTGCTTGACTGTCACCGCTTCGATCCCGGAAATTTTGCCGGAAACTTCCGCTGTGACCTTGTCATCTCCGCTGATCATAACTGTCGGTACACCATGATCGCCGGCGATCGCAGCCGCCATGGATGCCTCACTCAGGAAAAGTTCGCCGTCATTCACGACCCATTTGGAATGAGGCGTTATGGAACAGGGTGTCCCTCCCATCGCATGCATTCCAATCAGAACCATTGCATCAAATGTTTCATCCAACAGCGGCAGCCAGTGCGGACCGCTGCAGTTGCGTCCGTGGATAATACGGCAGCGCGGGTCAAGTTGTTCAAACAGAATATTGTATCCGGAACCATGACTGTCATTGATGATCACCTCATCCGCTCCGGCATCAAAAGCTGCACGCACAGCAGCGTTGACCTCATCGGTCAGAAGCTGATACATCCGGTAACGATGCCGGACATTCTCTTCCGAAAGATTCGTCCGATTTTCAAAAAAACAGAATCCGGCAACTCCTTCAATATCAGTCTGCACATAAATTTTCATCTCTACTCTCCTTACTCGCCAAGCATCTGATTCAACAATTCAGCATAAACATTCAGTTCCTCTTCGCCGAATTCATCAAAATATTCTTTGTTCATCATGGCGGCAAAAGTAGAAAAATTACGGATCCCGCAGGAATAATAAAATTCCAGATCCCGTTTCATCAACTCTGCAGTCGCACCTACTTTTTTCAACGGAGTCGTATAATGACTGAAATACGATACATCCAGCCAATACTCCAGCACATGGGTCCTTTCCGCCGGATAGTATTGCAGCAACTTCAAAAGATCTTTACGGAATTTTGTATTGACTTCATCCGCAGGATCATCAAAAGCGCAATCATAATGACGGCGATAAGGTGCAAACTCCAGAAAAAGTGCTTCATGCGGTTCCACTTTTTCCGGAAGTTCAAATGTACCGGAAGAATATGCCAGCAGAGATACATTCGCCAATGGATCGACCCGCCGGATCCCCTCCGCTATCGCATTGGCATTCAGAATGTTCAAGTCGGCAATAGAATATCTGGAACATGCCGGACAACGACACAGGGCATTATCATCGTCCTCACCCCAGAAATAATAATTATGAGACGCTGTCTGCAACTCCCTTGCCAGATTTTCAGCACTCTCTGTAATATATTCTTTCATCCCGGCTGAACTCAAACACCAACCCGTATTTTTACCACTCTGACGGATACCCTCACGGTTACATGCAAAATATTCCGGATGCGATTCAAACAGTTCCGCCGGAAGAAACTGTCCCGCAGCATGTTCTTCATATTCGCAATTCAATCCTGCCTGACGGCATTTTTCACGGAATTCCTCTGTCCGTACATCTTTCAACGCATCAAGCAGATTATGATTGGGGCCTCCAGTATGAAAAGCAAGTGTATTCAATCCCAGAGTTGCGGCTTTCTGAAGATAATCCACTCCGTTCATATCTTCAGGGGCGATGATAATTCCTTTTTTATACATCATTTTTCCTTGTTTTTATTCTTGATCGATCTCTTCAGATGAACTGAAACTGACCGGCAGTTCTTTCATACGCTGTTCAGCATTGGCATTCGTGACCCCGTGAAAGTCAAAAAGGACAACCGGGATCTTCCCTTTTCCTGTCAATTCAACCAGACACGGATAATTGCTGATCCACACCCGTGCAGTGGCAATATTGGGATCATAGATCAAAGCACAGGGACCTTCCCCGCGTTTCTTTGCAGGATCAAAATAATTGTCTCCCAGATAGATAGAATATTCTTTCTGATTCAGGGTGATCCACTTCGCCACAGGAGAAAGACGTCTCGCCGGGGTGATGGCATACCGTTTCCGCAGATGTTTCCCCGCAGATTCACCTCCGGCATAACTGGAGGGATAACTGCTCAACAGAATCTTTGTTTTCACCGGAGTAGTGAAAAGCATATAGAGACGGTCATCATTATCCCGGACTTCAAAATGCAATTCTCCGATATAACCCGGTGCTTTATAGACCAGAGTCACCCCCCCGCGAACTGCATCTTTCACACTCACATGACAATGTTCTCTTTTGATACCGCCCGCTGTAAAATCCAGAAATCCCGTACTGCACCAGTTGGCATCGGACGGCTTGAACATCCCCAGAAACGGTTTCCATATCCCCGAGGCATCCTCCTTTCCGAACAGCATGAATACATATTTGATCCGATTATTACCCAGCACGATGACCTGTCCACGGTTACCGGGTTTTACCGGGTATGCTGTCCGTCCCCAGAGACGGAACGGTTGGGAAAAATAACGTTCTCTACCAACTTGTGTATGGTCAAACTCCACCACTTCCGTCGTGGCTCCATACACCTGCGGCAACAGAAAGAATAAACTCAAAAAGAATACTGTTTTTTTCATTTGTATTCAACCTCCCATTTCAATTTTTCCCCGTTCAGAATATTGAAAGCTCTGACTTCATATTTGCCGGAGGGAGTAATTCCCAATGCAAAAAATTCGTTGTTTTCAAAATCCAGGACCACATTCCGCGCAATGCCTTTGACAGCTTTTCCATTGCAGAAGATCTCCACGCACCAGACACCGGAATTACTGCCGGATTTGAGAGTGATTCCGTCTTTCTGACGCAATACACTGATTTCCGGTTTTTCCAGCTTTTCCTGCACGGCAATACAGCTCCCGACTTCCCAGGCTTTCAGCTTGTACTCCACCTTGTCGGACTCACCCATATACTTGTGATGCAAGGTGTCATAAAGCTGATAAGTATCATTCAGAGGATAAACAAAGGTTTCCTCGCCTGGACCGCCACGACGGGATACAGTGAAAATACGATATCGGCTGTGGACGTATTCACTGTGATTCACTCCGCACGCACCGGAAGCAACAGGATAGATCTCCACTTTTTCAAACAGATTGCGGAATACTGAAATCATGGAACGCATCTGCACCGGATCTGTCATCTTACTGACAACTCTGTCAAAGAGTACATTGAGATAGATCACATATCCTTTGCCAGCTTTCCGGATAAAGAAAGCTCCGCTGATCGGACGTTTGACTTCACCAAGCTCGATTGTGTGAAACACTGCTCTGGGTGTACTGATCGAAACACTTCCTTCCGCATGCGCTCCCGCTGGCGCAGCCTTCGCTCCGGTCACACTGAAATGAACCGGAGTATCTCCAAACAACAAGGTTCCATCCACTGTCCCCTTGGCAACTGTGGCGTTCACTCCCGCCAGTTTCATCAGAGGATTCACGGAACGCTGCAGATAAAACTCATTGAAAAGTCCCGCCTGCGCATCAATGACCAAAATCCCGCCGTCCTCCACATATTTTTTTACATGCGCGATCTGGGAATCGGTCATCATCTGCAGCATCGGCAGAATCAGACAACGTGTATTTTCCGCTGTAACTCCGGAGAGTTTATCATCGCCGATTGCCTGCGGCGCAGGAAAACCGGCACTGCGGATCAACTGTGTCCAACCTTCAAAGTTATGCGTGTAAACAAGATTATCCAGATAACTGGTCGCTCCTGTCGCAGCCGCAATGATCAGGGAGTCCGGCGAATAAACCAACGTAAAAGGTGACATCACCCGTTCCCCGCAGGTCATCAACGGATCAGCTCCAGAATTCTTCACTTCGCGGATCACTCCTTTCATGTGAAGACCTTCCTCATTAAGACCGTTATCCCCACGACGGAAGAAAAAGTTGTTGGTCCAGTAAGATGGACAGAACATCCCGTCCACAATATCGTTCCAGCAATAGTAACGGATCTGCGGCAGAGGCATCTGATAACCGTTCCAGTTCCCCGCAGGATATTTCGGATCACGGGTACGCAGCAAGTCCTGCAAACCTCCGCCATCTCTGGCATAAATCGAAGACTGTGTATAGAACTTGGGCATCACACGCCAATCCCAACAGTCTTCCACACGGGTCAAACCCTGTCCGGAATGACCCATTTTCGCTTTCGGATCAACAGAAAGAAGTTCGGCATGCAGACCGGACATCCCTGTATCAAGGGCTGTCAGCATGAACAGACGGTGTGCCAGCCACGGAACAAAATTTTCTTTCTGACGGGCTTCTTTCTGTGTAAACGGCATCACCGCATCCCAACTCTTGAAACTGGTCTTCCACTCTTTATTGAGTCTTGCAAGTGAACCGTATTTCTTCTGCATGGCTTTCCGGAAAGCCTTCAAAGTATGCGGATTGAAACACAGATCATGGGGCATTTCATGCCAGCCGAGACCGTTTTCATCCGCAGAATAGTAACTGACCGGGAAGTTCGCAGTATGTTTTGAAGCGATCTCACGCACATAAGCCCGGATCTTTTTCATCTCCGCGGGATCATGAATACACGGATCACGGAATTTACTGTGTCCTTTCTGAAGATTTTTGGAATAGAAACGGTACAGAGTATTCACAATATAACGTCCGCCTGCACGCTGGATGGCTTCCGCTCCATGACGGGCATCGATCGTGCCGAGAGCTGTGACCTGACTGCTCATCAGGTGTGTGAAACCCATTTCCATTGCACCCAGATTCCGGATGTGATCCGCAGGAGCTGTAAACGAGCTGTGCCACAGAACAAAACGGAGTCTGGAATGATCCGGAGTACGTCTTGAAACAACTTTCTTCTGTCTCTCCACAAGTCCGTTTTTACCATAAAGTTCAGCAGTCAGAGTACAATATGAATTGATCCCGTCCAACTGCGGCTTGATCGAAAAATGTCCTTTGCCGGATACATTGTTCTTTTCATACAAACCCAGTACCCGGTCTGCCGCATCACGCAGAACAATACGCACATTTCCACTGCCGGCAACTTCAAAATTTCCGGCAACAGGCATCTCATTTTCATGCGCATACCGAACCGGCGCAAAAGAACGGAAGTGCGGATTTTGTTTGACTTCATAACGGGGAATGAACAAGTCGGCACTGAATCCATTTACTTTCAACAGCAGCGGCACATTGTAACTGCCATTCAGTTTTTCCCGCGTAAACGGCAATACGACTTTATTCTCGCCGGATTGCAGAGAAATCTTTTTGCCATTGAGCTCAGCGGAGGCGGATTTTTGACTCCGGATCACTGCTTCGATCTGATTTTCCCGCACATCCGCACGGAGGATCTCCGCAGGTGAAGTGTAATTGAGAGCATAACGGAACAGACGGCAATAAAAAGCATAATATGGTTCCGGATCTGCCAATTCAGGAGCTGGTGCAGGCAGAAAAACCCACGGCTGTGACCACGGACGGTAATTCAGATAGAGACGGAAAGGTACATAAAAGACTTTTCCTTTCCCAACCGGATGCTCGGTAACAGTCACATTCAGGGGAAGTCCGCGGAATACATGAGAGGGAACTTTTTTCCCTTTACCGGAAAAAAGATCGGTAAAACGGTTTTCATCCGTGATACTGATCGCGACCGCTCCGGCTTTGACACGGTCGATCAATAATTTCTTGACTTCTGCAGGAAACGTATTGTTCTGCATGTTCGGAATAATAATCAATTCAGGATTATTCTGCAACGCCTTGATCGCAAATTGTTTCGGCTCAGGTACAGAATAACCGCAATATTGAGTATCCGGAATCAGGATCCCTCCGCGCCAACCTTCCGCAACCTCCGCTTCACAACGGAAACGACGGAAAAAGTCAAAGGCTTGCGCTGAATTCATATAATCCGTGAAGATCAGAACTTTGGGACACTCTTTCTGTTCCGAAAACCACGGAACAGACGGATACGGAAATTCATTATAAACTTTGTCGCCACTCAATACCTGACGGAATTTGGTATTCTTCCTGCCTTTGGCAAGAGGACGGTATGATGCAAAGTCGATCTTGTCGAACGCTGAAACCGTGGCTTCAAAACGGACGATATAATCCTGCAGAGGATCTTCCAGTTCAGGATGATTCACTGCATCCGCTTTCCCGACAGAAAGAGGTTTGATATAAAGATTGGATGTCATCCATTCCAGCGTCGGCGGAAATCCTTTTCTGGATGGAATACAGGAATAAAAACATTCCAGAAATTCAAATGATGCAACGATTGCCGCACCGGATCTTCTGCCGGAAACGGCGGCATAATCTTTCCGGGGAGAAACACTCCAATGGTTTCCCCCGGCAGGGGTATTTTTGTTGTAAACGATCACGGGCTGTTTGACCGGTCCGGGCTTACTCAAATCATCACTGTAATGTCCTTCCGGAAAATTGATTTTCCATGTGTCGCCATCCGGAGTTACCACGTTATTCACCCAGAAACGTCCGGTAAATGCCTGATCCGCCGGATTGCTCAAAGCATAGCGGACACGCAAGGTTCTCTCGTTCTCATTCAGAATGTAAGTCTTTTCAATATCAAGCGGGCGGGATTGACAACGGAGCTGCAATTCCCCCCGTTTCTTATCCGCTTTGAACTGCACGACTTCATAAGCGGTATTTTCATAATGACGTGCCTGTGTTTCACCTTTGGCAGGCCAGACACGATCCACAAAAAGACCACTGTCCATAACCACCTGTCCGTTCGCAGGAGCAACTGTCAATTCCATTTTTGTTTTCTTATCATAAAAACGGATGACACGCCCCCCGTGGACAGGGGAAATTTCAACAGTAAGACGGGAATTGCTCAGAACGAAAATGCCATTTTTATTGACAATTTCAACTCCGGACACTCCCCAGAGAACTGAGAGTAAGACGACGATGAAAAATCTTTTCATTTCCGGAAATCCCTTTATCAGTTATCAAACCAGGTACGAGAATCCTTGCGTCGGAAATAGTAAGTATTCAGGAAACTGTGTCCTTTATTGACAAATTCATTGGGAATTGTCTGATAGTTTCCGGAATCTGCATGAAGGTCAAGATAAATGGAGTTGGTATTTCTGTTATGACGGAAAGAGCGCGGATAAGTAGATGAACCGGTATCATTATAAACATAAAATGTACCCGGTGCAGCCGGAGATTTATCTGCGAAATACATGGTTCTGGAAGGTTGCGAAATTTCCGATTTCAAATCCCATGCAACTTCATCAAGATGACTGGACAATTTCATCCATGAAGAAGAAAGACAGTAATTGATTCCATAATGAGATGCATCATAAGTTTCTTCTCCATAGGATGTATTTCTCATAATATTTTTCACACCGGGGCAGATATCCATCTTGGATGTCGGATTCCGGCTTTCGTATGTATCCATAGTATTTTCAGGCAGATAATTCAGTTCACCCAATCCTTTGCGCCAGCTTTTGTAATTGGCATTGACAAAGTAAGAGATGCGTTTCACATTGAAGTCATCGCAATAAAGGGATGCAGCCAGACCGATTGAACGCAGATTGCTGATACAGGTTGCAGAACCTGCGGTATTCTTTGCCTGATTCAATGCGGGGAGCAACATTCCGGCGAGAATGGCAATAATAGCAATCACCACGAGGAGCTCGATAAGCGTAAATTGTTTCTTTTTTCCTGCGAGCACAGAGAACATACGGGTCTCTGTTTCCAACATTTCGATAACACTGTTTTTTTGTTCGGATTTCATTGTATTCTCCTTGTTTATATTTTTTTGATGAAGCGTTTTTTCACTTCACCGGAACAGTTCCGTTTTCCATAAAATACTGCAATCTGCTGCCCTCTTCACCATAACGGTCAGAAGCAAAACTCAATGCCTCCCAGCAGCAATGCCGTGTTACATAGGGAGCGGTCTGGATCAACTGAGCCGCCACACGTTCGGGTGCTGCGGGGAACAGATTGTATTCCGGACGGAATCCTCTGCGTTCAAAGATTTCAGTATGGCTCCACAATTCAATACCGTGTGCATCCGCCACGCTCTTCCATGCTTTCCACTGATCGGGCAGCCAGACAAGCTGGGAATGAGCGTTGCCGATACAATCCTGCGGCATAAGAATATCCACATGACTGTTCTGCATCACTGCATTCCAGAAATCGCAGAAAATATCATTGTACTCCGGCTTATGTGATGTCGCCGGGGAGACAATGATCTTCATGTGCGGATTTTTCTCTTTAACCATATCAGAGAATCTGCGGTAAAGATAATTCATACGCTGTTCTTTTTCCGGCAGACGTTTGGTACGGAAAGAGGTTTCCGAGGGGAAATACATTCCATCAAATGTTCCGAGCTGGCTGAGTTCCTCGAAACATTTCCGGTGTTCGGCAACTTCCGCTTCCAGTTCCTCTTTTGTCAGACGAGCTTTCCATCCGGCGACAGAGCCGTAGCCGCCCATATAGACGTGGATCGATTCCTCCGCTGCCGCCTGAAGCATTTTTTCCACAACGCCGTAACATTTCAGGAAAGAAAAGGCTTTTGACTGATAATAACATTCATTCAGCTCACGCCACAAAGCAGCCTGAAAGATCACAGTGTCGATGTGCATCTTTTTGAAACGGCGGAAATGTTTTTTCCAATCCTCCACTCCGGCATGCAGCATGGGTTCGCCATAATAATCTGCCGGATGTGCATAAACAAATGAGACCGAAATCGGATTTTTCACCGGAAAAAGTGTGACCGGCAATGAGACAGCCTGCAAATTATTCAGACGGTTTGCCTCTCCGATCTCCTTCAGAGCGGGTTCTTCACAGAATCCAACCGGCGGTTTGAAATACGGAACGCCCTGATACTCTCCGGTAGGGAAAATATATCCCTCATCTGAAGAAGGTTCATTGTTTGTTACTGTTTTTTTCTCACTCATTATTCATCCTGTTTTCATTGAATTTTATATTGTTTTTACAGACCACTCATCCAGATAATTTTCCGGATAATTGAATTCCTTGCAGAGAGCCTGCCAGCGGCCCGGCATATCCTCCTGAAAGAGCCACGGTTTCCAACGCATTTTCAAATACAGGAAAACCGCAGGTTTCCGGGTGTCATCGGTCAACAGATAAACCGGTTTCAATCCGGCATCCATCAACATTTTGGTGGCATACGCAGAAACAGCTCTGCCCAATCCTCTGCCGCCATATTCTTCACGGGTCATCACCCAGCCCAGTGTGGCGGGAACATCGGAATCCTCCAGTTCACCATACTCAGCAGTCGCAGAAGCAACCAGTTCGCCGTTGCTGCAGTCTTCGACCACAATGATCCCGTCCGGAATCGCGTGGTGTGCATAAAAATCTTTGATTGTGTTCTCATTCCAAAGATCAAAACCGCAATCCACACGCAATTTGAAATACTTCTCCCACTCATCCTCACGCAACGGTCTGATACAGAATCCTTCGGGAACCCGGATATCATCCAGCGGCGGACAGGTCGAATCATAGATCATCCGTAACTGTTTTTGCATTCTTCTTTCTCCTCTTTTATGAATCAAGCAATGTATTGTTCCAATCCAGCGTACAACTCCGTTTTCCGGAAACAGAAGTGTGTACCACGATCTCATCCAATCCGGCTCTTTCCAGTATCGCCTGATACTGTTCCGGGGCATCCCCGACAGGCAGTACAGAGGCAATCACTTTCTGAGAGCCAGCTCCGGACTTCACCGCACGACAAAAGTTCTCACACAGTGCTGCCGCCCGTTCTGCAAAGATTTCAGGGGAAACAGCGGAATTGACCGGGGGCAACAACGGCAGATAAAATCCACCGATCCCCGGGAATTTCCGGATCTCAGACAATGCACAGCGATATTCCAGCAACTCTTTTTCAAAGGCTGCATCACTGATTTCCGGATGCCAGAACAATGTGGAAAGACAAGTTCCGCAAATCACTTCCAAACCCGCTTTTTCCGCAGATTTTAAGATTTTTTCAAGAACTGCTCCACCTTTCTGTTCATGATAGCGGGAGGAATTGTAATAACGCCAATACAACTCTTTCCAGATCACAGCCGGAACGATCAGAGACCGGATACCTTTCGCAGCAAGTTTCAACAACGCTTCATCCCATTGAGATTGCCCCGCATGAAGAGCCTTGCTTTCCGGATATGGCGAAAGCATCCAGCAATCCGCATCCAACAGAACTGTCGGCATATTTTCCTTCGCAAAAATATACCGGGCGACCTCGCCGCTACGATCGATGGGAAACAGTTTCACTGGCATTTTTTCCGGGACATCCTGCACTCTTACATTGCGGACTTCAACATTGGATTTCTCTTTCCGCAACCATTCCGGATGCCATTCACCGGTGATATTTTTATACCGGATTGTGGAATCACGAATCACAAGATCCCCGGCATGACGGATATAAAACGCATGGGGAATACCATCATAAGGCATATCGGTCCACACAGGATACGGCTCCGGAATAAAGTCAAGGAACTGATCTCCCATCTCTCCGGTCAGAGTCATATTCAAACCGGAGATCTCAATCGCCCCGAGCGGCTGTTCCAACACTCCGCCGAAATAGGAACCACGACGTGCAACTGCCGTGATATTCCGCAGATACACCTGTTCCATAAAGCCGACGATCGGACGCGTTGTTCCATTCTTGGGACACTGAAAATTAAAAGTCTGTTCCGCTTCAATCACAAGATTATTGAAGTTTACATTGGAAATACGCGGACCGTATTTGATGTAAACACCCCGGGCATCTTCCGGACTGATTGCAACCATCATGGAGATCCCGATCATTGTTTCATAGATCACACAGTTATTAATGCAGATATTCCGGATCGGTCCATCGCCGACATACCCGATCCGCACACCGTCTGAAACGGCCTTGATACGGCAGTTGGAAACAACAATATTTTCGCAGGTTTTCTCATAACCGAGATTATTGATGTCACTGAAAATCCCCACCGCATCATCATTGGTGATAATGTCACAACCGTCGATCAGAATATTGGAACAGCAGTCTATATCGATCCCGTCATTATTGGGACCATACAGATCTGTCCGGATCCGGATATTGCACAAATCGCAACGGTCACAGCCGAGCATCCAGATGCAATATGCCGGAGGATCCAGGATCGTGACATCTTTGATCCGGATATCGACCGATTCACGGAAATGGATCAAACCGCGGGGACGATGGGTATAAGGCCAGTAACGCTGACCGTAAAGAGGATGTTCATAACCATCATTTTTGTTCCAGAAATTCACATATCCTCTGCCATCGAGGACACCATTTCCAGTAATGGATGCACCCGTGAGTTTGACTCCGCCGATCAACCAGCGTTTCATGTTGAATGACGGTTCTTCATACACAGTCCCCTCTTCCGGAATGCGGTCAAGAAGGCTGAGCAGAGTGCATCCACTTTCCAGATGCAGTTCCACATTGTCACGCAACGTGATCATATCAATACAATATGTTCCCGCTCCGGCAACAACTCTCCCGCCTCCGGCATTTCCGCAGGCATCGATCGCCTCCTGAAACGCATGGGTCGAGTCATGTGCAGTATCCGGAATCGCTCCGTAATCACAGACATTGTATTCCATAATTCCTGTTTCCTGTCTTGATTTGTGTTCAACTTCCATAAAAAACAACCGCTTGTTTTTATTGATATAAAATAAATTCTGTCCTTGATTCTGATTTTCGGAAATTCACTCTCTTCACTTTGCAGCTCCGGGAGGATTGACTTTCGCGACCCGCTCAACGGTCACATTGGCATTTTCGCATTTTGCGATTTCAGACTGCCATGCGCCATCGCAATCAGACCATTCGATCCGGCTGTCACGAATCACAACATCCTCAGCATTCCGCACATAGAAAGGCCAGGGAACTCCGGAGAACGGCAGATCGCTCCAGACGGGATAGGGATCGGGAACTTTTTCAAGGAAATCAGTTCCCATGTGACCGGAGAAAGTGATGTTCACATCGGAGAATTCAATATGCCGGATCGGACTTTCCACAGCACCGCCGAGGAATGAACCGCGTGTTGCTGTTGCTGTGATGTTACGGAAGAAAATGCGATCCATATATCCCCGGATCGGCTCAGTCGTCTGATTCTTCGGGTGCTGGAAATTGAAAGTCTGGAAAGAATCAATGATCAGATTTTCAAACAGGATATCACTGATCACCGGACCTTTGTAAATATTGATCCCGCGTCCATCATCCGGACTGATCGCAACCATAAGAGAGATCCCGATCATTGTATTATGGATCACACAGTTGCTGACCGTGATCCGGCGGATCGCTCCGTCCCCCTCATAGCCCAGACGGATCCCGTCACTGGAAGTGAAAAGACGGCAATTGGTGATCGTGATATTTTCACATGCTTTATCGTAACCGAGTTCATGGATATCACTCTTGATCGCGATCCCGTCATCCCCGCAAATCACATCGCAATCGGAAATGCGGACATTGGAACAGCAGTCGATATCGATCCCGTCATCATTCGGACCTTTCAAATCAGCGCGGATGATCACACCGGTAATACGGCAGGTATCACACCCCAGAAGCCAGATATTATATTCCGGCGGGTCGATCAATGTCACATCGCTGATCACAACGCCTTCACATTCACGGAAATGGATCATTCCTTTCGGACGGTGATTCCGGGGCCAGAAACGCTGACCGTACAGCGGATGTTCCAATCCGTCATTCTTGTTCCAGAAATGGATCTCCGCTCTGCCGTCAATGGTTCCCATTCCGGTAACGGCAACATTTTTCAGTTTGACACCGCCGATCAACCAGCGTTTTGTGTTCTGAGTCGGATCGGGAATATTCAAATCGGGATCGGGAACAGGGGTGAGCAGACTGAGTATCTTGCTGCCGGCTTCAAAATGGAACTCGATATTGTCCCGCAGCACGATCATATCTGACGCAAAAGTCCCTGCGGGGACCGTAACTCTGCCGCCCCCCTGTGCGGCACATGCATCAATCGCAGATTGAATTGCTGCGGTTGAATCAGAGATTCCATCCGGAATCGCTCCATAATCAAGAATGTTGCATTGCATTTTTCCCTCTATAGGTTTATGTATTTGCCAAATCTGGATGAAAACTGCGAATCAGCTTCATACAAGATCTGTTACCCGATTTTCATTTTCCGGGAATTCCGGATCCGGACGTCTTCCTCCGGTTGTCTCCCGGTGACAGAGCCACGGTTTCATCAGTTGATCTTTTCCCTGTTTTCCGAAGATCATACTGACCAGTTCACGCAGAGCTGCGCGCCCCTCTTCCCGGGTGGGCTGATGAATCGTTGTCAGAGAGGGATTGGAAATACGGCTGTAAAAAATATCGTCAAATCCGCAGAGAAATACATTCTCCCCGAACTTCCATTTCTTGGTTTCAAACAGCGCATACTGATCCAATGCGGAATAATCGCTGTCTGCAAAGAACCCCCACTTTTCGCCGGGCGGGATCTTGAGAGCGGCCAACTCTCCGGCGGTCACAAGTGTAAAATCACGATTTTTTTCATGAAGATAATCAGCAAATCCCTGTTCACGGGTATTGTAAATATCCGGATGACCTTCTGAAAGCACAAAGAAACGGTCACAGCCGCACTGAAGCAAATGGCTTGCGGCAAGTTTTCCCCCGTATGCTTCATCAATGTTCAACGAGGGGATCCCCCAGAAACCTTTTGATCCATAAATCGCGCCGGAGTTTGATATTGTGTTGAGTATCAGAATATTACCTCCGGCTTTATGATACTGTTCCACATCGGAAAGCATTTGGGCGGGCATTTTACTCGGCGGAAAAGTCAAGAGTCCCGAATGAGGATTTCTCTTGCTGTCCCGCAGAAAACAGCTCAAATCATCACAACATTTTCCTAGAAAGAAATTGACCGGAAAATTCAATTCCCGGGCAGCCTCGGCGATCCCGAACATCAAGTCCGCAATCAATCGGGTCGGCACATCCGGCAGAAAACAAAAAATGGTAGCACATTTCCCCTTGCCCAGAAAGGATGCCTGACGGTTCGGAGTGTAACCAACCTCCTGGGCATACTTCCGGATCCGTTCCGCTGTTTCTTTTTTCACAACCGCATATTTATCCGGATTGACACTCAACGCACGGGATACCACTGACAAACTCAACCCCAGATCTTTGGCTATATCTGAAAGTCTGACCATAAAAACCTCTGTATTTTCTATTATTTTACAGAATCACTGATACAAAATGCAAGCAAAAAAACAACCGCTTGTTTTTATCAATATAACAGTTTTTCCGGAAAAATCAAGTTTGTTCTGAAAAATATTCCGTTTTTTCCGGAAATACCGCTTCAAAAAATCACAATTTTGCAATCAGAGAGAGCTCCCGTATCAGAAAATCCTTTTCATCTGCCACCGGTGAAGATTTTTTCAACAGGAACGGCACTGAATCAAGACAAAAAGCTGTTCCTGCCGCATCCGTTCCCAGTGATTCAAAAAGTTGATTCCAATGATCCTGTGCGATCTTTTCCTTTTCCGCAACACCGTAAACAGAAGATATCCCGCGAATTGCGATTTTAAATAAGTATGACTATAAAGCATCAGAGATATTTTCTTCTATAGAAATGATTTTGCAAAATGATTTTTGGCAAAGCATTTCTCGTTTTAGGCAATCTTCTTACACGATGC
>JAGCNI010000006.1 GCA_017646015.1 Lentisphaeria bacterium | reverse complement strand
GACCTACGAAATGCTCGCAGGACATCTTCCCTTTGAAAGTCAGGATCCTGCCGTGTTACGCGAGGCGGTTCTGCATGAAACAGCTGAACAGATCCCCGATTTATCCAAGACGGCGCAAAATGCACTGATCAAGGCGATGAGTAAAGATCCGCCGGAACGTTTTGCCAGCTGTGCTGAATTTATTGCTGCATTGTCCGGGAAAAAAATTGCGGGCAATGGTAAATCCAATGCAAAATGGATCGGACTCATATCGGGAGCTGTTCTACTCGTACTCATTCTGGCAGGCAGCGGAATCTATCTTCATCAGCAGAAAACCGCCAAAGAAAATGCAAAAGCACAGCGTCTGGCGGCATTGAAACAACAGGAAAAAGCGGATCAAGAAAAACAGATCGCAAAAGAAAATGCCCTGAAAAAAGCCGAAGAAGAACGGATCGCAAAAGAAAAAGCGGTTCAGGAAAAACGGGAGGCAGAAGCAGCTCTTCAAGCGAAGATCAAGGCGGCGGAAGATGCTAGAAAAGCCAATGAACTGGCACTCCGGCTTCTGGCAGAAAAAGAAAAAGCACTCAAAAAAGCCGAAGAAGAACGGATCGCAAAAGAAAATGCTGAAAAACAACGGCAGGCAGTATTGAAACAACCTACCCCAAAGCGTGAAGAAAATTTCTCAGCAGGAAAAAAATCAAATTTAAGACAAGGATCGAATGAGGAACAGTCTCTTGCTCAAGCTGAGATTTTGAAGCAGGCTGAACAGCTTTATGATATCAAAGCATACAGCGAGGCTCTCGGTTTCTATAATAAACTCACAGGAGAACTGCCCCTTGAAAACCTGATGCATAAGGGAGAATGTTTTGAAAAAATAAAATCCTACGGACAGGCAATTCTCTGTTACCGTCAAGCGGAAAGAAGAGGTTTCAATGATTCTGATTGCCGATTGGGTATTCTCTCTGAAAAACGAGGCGAATGGAAAGATGCTGTTGAAAGTTATTCTGAGCTGGTCGAAAGAAAAAATTATCATGCAGCATACCGTCTTGCGCTCATTTATCTCAATGGGAAAGGCGGTTTTGTGGAACCGCAAAAAGGGTATGAATTGCTGAAACTTGCGGCGGACTCCGGATATGTACAAGCGCAATATATATTGGGTTGTTCCTATGCGAAATTCCGGGGTACAGATAAGTTTACAATCATCAAATATGATCTTGATAAAGCGCAGCAATATTTGCAAAAGGCGAAAATCAATGGTCACAAAGAAGCAGGAAATCGTTTAAAATTTCTGGGAGGCAATTAATGAAACTCATTCTTACATGGTTTGCAGTGTTGGGAGTCAGCGTTCTATTGACCGGATGTGCGACATACAGTGCCGATACCAATATGCGAAGCTGTCCGAAAATGGATGCAAACTATCCATTCAAGCTCTATATCCGGAAGATCAATTTTGATATTCGTTCCATCACAAAAGCAGCGAAATATCAGCAGGATATCTCGCTGCGGAATCTTCAACAGGCACGCGGAAGGATCAAAAAAGAATTGGAACAGGAATATCCTCAATTGTTCTATACCGGCAAACATCAGCAGAGCAATTTGCCGGTGGCAGTTGATATCGAGTATAAAACTTCGCACGAAGGGGGAACCTTTCTGCTGGGGTTGAATTCTCTTGCAACACTTGTCTCGATCGGATTGATCCCGACAGTCTATATCAATTCAGAGTCCAATTTCATTGTCAGGATCAAAGTTGCAGATATTACCGTAAACAAGAATATCAAAACAAAACTCAAAGGATACTGGGGATGGTTCAGTCCGCTCTGTGCACCGGATGGCGCACAAATCCGCTACTTTGATTATTCAGGACAGAACCGTCCGGTCAATATTCACCATTTCACCCAAATCCTGAAATGGGCAATTCTGCAAGCGATCCAAACCGAAAAAGAAAAAATCATTCAGGAACATATCAAGAGAAATTCCTGATCAACAATAGAAAGTCAGTATCATGAAAAATAAATTTACTTTTTTATTCTCTATATTTTTGCTTGCCTTTCTCTCTCTTCTGACTGGTTGTTCCTCCCACACTTTTTATATCGAACTTTCTTCTGATGAACAACCCCATTCTCCATATAAATTCAAATTTTATATAGAAGACATACAAGTGGTTTTAAATGGCGGCTCTCTTATGAGTTCAACCTCTTCTGACACCTGTGACTACACGGCGATCACATTCTACTGTATGGAAAAAGCCAAAGAAGAAGCCGAAGAAAGAGGTCTTGACATCAATGCGAAACAACGTCTTGTACAAGAATACAAAAGACGTTACAAACATGCCAAAGAAGTTGTTGATACGACCCGGGCTGCCAGAGAATTCACAGCGAATGTAAGACGTGAACTGGCAGAAAAATATCCGGATTTTTTTACAAACAACCGTCATGAAGCATTACCGATCAAATTCCAATACAACGGAGCATTCAAAGTGTATGCTGAATCCGGATGGGATACGCTTTTATCCTTTCTGACTCTGGGATTGCTTCCTGCAACCATGGAAGAACATGAGATCTATTACATCCGGATGCAGATCGAAAAAATCAGAGAGACTTACTGTTTTTCTGTCAAAGATGACATTCGCTGCAACATGGGAATCATCGGTTTATTCCTGCCGACCTGTTTCTTTATCCCCATTGATCGGGATTATGATAAACAATCCATGGGAATGCGTACGGAAAATCAAATTCTGCTGCGGGTGACCGATAAGCTGTTGCGGGCATTCTGTTATTCGGTCATGGAGCTTGACCGGGATGCGATCTACCGTTTGTATAACCGGAATTATACACCGGAAGTGACATTCTGACCGGCTCAGAATGATTCCTGAAAGAGAGGATGTTATGCGAAAAAAATTTTTAACACTGAAAGACACAATCGCTGTTCTGGTATTCTCTCTGAGCGGGCTCCTGCTGACCGGCTGTGCCACCTTCAGTGCCGACACAGATATGCGAAGCTGTCCGGTAATGGATGCAAACTATCCATTCAAACTGTATATCCGGAAAATCAATTTCAATTTGCAATCACTGACAGCGATGCTGGAAAAATCACAAGAACTCTCTCTGCATAGTTTGCAGGAAACCCGCGGTCTCATAAAAACAGAATTGGAAAAGGAATATCCTCAACTGTTCCATACGGGAAAACATCTGCAAAGCAATCTGCCGCTTTCCATTGAAATCGATTATAAATCAAAACCAGTAACATCTCCATTTTTATCATCACTGAATATGTTTGCAGCGGTCTTCACATTAGGCTTGATCCCGGTTTGTTATTTTGATTCTAAATCTTATTTTGAGATCACGATCCATGTTGCAGATGCTGTTCTGACCCCAAGGATCAATACAGAAGTACAGGGATATGCCGGCTGGTTCAGTCCGTTGTGTGTCAGTGGCAAAAACAAACAAATCCATTACATCAATTATTCCGGCAATGAACGTTCCATTGAACTGTTGCATTTTTCCAGTATTCTGAAATGGGCGATCCTCAAGGCGATTCGGGATCATAAAGAAACCATCATACGGGAAAATATCAGGCATAATTCATAATCACAACAACCGGAAATTGAAAATCATGAAAAAAAATCATCTTACTGGAACTGTATTATTTTCTCTGACAATACTTTTTCTGTTGACCGGATGTGTTTCCAATACACTTTATATTGTTCATCACACGAATACAAGACCGCGATCTCCTTATAAATTCAAATTCTATATTGAGGACATTCAAGTGATTTTAAGCGGCGGGATACGATCATCCAATCCCGGACAGGATAATTGTGAGTATGCCAATATCACTTTATACTGTTTTGAAAAATCACAGGATGAAGCAGAAGAAAAAGGTCTTGATATTCATACTCAAATCAGTTATCAAAAAGAATTGGTCAAACGCCATAAACACGATAAAGAAGTTGTCAATACGACCCGTGCAGCCAGAAAATTCACCGCTGAATTGAAACAGAAACTGGCAACCAGCTATCCGGATTTCTTTACCAATGACCGCACGCATGCTCTGCCGGTCAAGTTTCAATACAGGGGTTCATACCGGGTCCATTCTGAAGCAAATATCGACTTTCTGATATCTTCCCTGCTCTTCGGATTGACTCCGGCAATGATGAAAGTCGATTCTCTATATTATATACAAACTCACATTGGAAAAATCAAAGAGAATTACAATTTTACGGTAAGAAATCATCAACGCTCCAATCTGGGACTGTTGGGTTTATTTCTGCCGACATGTTACCTGATCCCGGTCCCCCCGGATCCTGATGAACAATATACAGGGATGCTGGAACATCAGATGCTTCTGCAAGTGACAGATAAGATGATGCGTGCATTCTGTTATGCGCTCATGGAACTTGACCGTAATGAGATCTACCGTTTCTATAACCGGAATTATACACCGGAGGTGATATTCTGATTTAAAAAAAGGAAGGAGCATTTGTTTTCAAAAAGGGAGAAAAAGGTAAAAAACACAAGTTTTTCTTATTTTTCTTTATATTTCTTATTGTTTTTTATTTTTTAGCCCTTGATTTTATTATATTTTATTGTATATTATCTCTAAAAGGGAAATATTAATCTTTATTTTTCGGAAAGAGGTATGGTTATGGAAATCAAATTTTATTCTCTGGAAGAAGTGGCAGATCTGTTCGGGGTCAACTATCAGCTGATCTACAAACTGGTGAAGACCGGGGAACTGCCCAGTGTGAGAATCGGAAAGATGTTCCGTGTATCAGAAGCACAGCTGAAAGAATATATGGATCGTCAAAGTGTCGGGACTCCGGCATCGGGCGAACAGAGTTACATCTGTTCCCGTTGCGGGAAAAAATATTTCAGTGCGCTGTCGATCTCCGGCAAATGCAAAGAATGCGGAGCTCAGCTCTGCAAAGCTTGTATTGAGAATGACAAAGCGGAATATTGTGAAATACATCAGAAAAACGATTAACATAAGAAACTTGAGGGTTTGCAAATGATTGAAAAGCTTTACACTAACAAGTGTACATCGCTGGTGGGCGACAATGGACGTGCACTTTCCGGGGAAGCACTTGAGAAAGCCGAAAAAGCCATGCGGGATGCCACGACCTTGCGTCTGAAACTCTGGTTTGACAAAAATGGTTATTGCTATACACAGGAAAGAACTCTCTTTGCGCCGTACAAACCATTGCGGGATGAAGATGGGCATCAGCTGAAGATCTGCGGGAAACGGGTACATGTAGCGGCGAAATTCTGCAGTAAATGCGGATCAGGAGCTCCCGGCGGCTGGTGGCGTTGCGGTGGATGCGGCAAACATATCGGCAATGATTCCAAAACCTGCCCTCACTGCGGCAAGGCTCAGAACACCTCCGGACGTCTGGATATGGCAGACGGAAACTGGCAGAAAAATGAAGAGATTTTTGCAGAACGTTTTGAGTATGCTGATGTGAAAAATCTTCTTGGCAAAGGATTGAATGTTCAGGAAAGTCAGGCGGCAATCCTTCTGGAAGGCGGAGCTGTGAAAGAAGTTCTGGAACCGGGATTTTATCCGGTCAACGATCTGGATACACAGATCAATTCCGAAGGGGAACAGTGTATCATCATGGTTGACAAATCGGAATTTGTTCTGCCGATCTGTGTTGAAAAAATCAGAACCAGTGATGATATTGAAGCGGATCTGCATACAGTGATCGTATTGCAATTCGATGAGACCAATGCCTCTGAATTCATGCGGAACCTGATGGGCAGCAGTCTTTATCTGCAGAATGATGTGCTGACCTCTGCCGTCGGATATGATGAAATCGCTCATTGTCTTCTGCAGGATGTGGACAACTCTGTGCGTGAATTCTGCAATGCACACACTGTTGCCGAATTGTTTAAAGATCCGGATCTGCGCATCACATTGGAAAATTATGTTTCTACGGCTCTCTCCCGGAATCTTGCAGCAAGAGGTCTGTGCTTCATCCGTCTGAAAGAGCTCGAATTTGAATCAGAAGTTTTTGCTCAACTCCGTGAACTTTCCGGACAGGTGGAAGCCAAACGCCGGGAAATCGAATTTATGCGTCGTGCAGATGAGCTTGCCAATGATGCGACCCGCCGGGAAGCAATGAGTGAGTTTGAAATGGAAGACTACATGAATCAGCTTGCTCATGAAAAAGGTGTCAAAGATGAATTGCGTGTTCAGGAAACAGAACGCATGAAATATCTCTGGGAACGGCAGAAAGAAAAAGACGCTCTCGCCCATGAAAATGATCTTGATGATCTTCAGCAGGCAAGTCAGCTGGCAAGAGATTATAACGATGCAAAGCATGAACAGGAAATTCTGAATCTGCAACGGGAAAATGAATTGAAACGCCGTCTGCAGGAACAGAATTCCAATTTTGAAAACATGCAGATCGAAGCAAAAATCCAGGAAATCAAACTGGAACTGGAAAAGAAAAATGTTGCCGCTGAACAGGAAGCAGCCAAAGGATGGCTGGATCTCAAGCAGCAGAAACAGAATTTCAATCAGAAACAGAAAATCGAAATGATGCAGGCAGCCTCCGGCGTGGATACCAAAGCACTGCTCATGGCAGAAGATGATCCGGAAAAACGCGAACACCTCCTGCGTCTGCATGAACAGGAAATGCAGGCAAAAATGACTCCGGAACTTCTTCTGGCAGCAGCAGCGGCACGCGGAAATCCGGCAGCAGCGGCAGCCTTGAGTTCTCTCAATAAGGAGCAATTACAGGTAATCGAACGGAGTAAAGCAGAAAATAAAGCTCTCTTCGATCAGATGCTTCAAATGAATGAACGCATGTTCAACAAAACAGCAGAATCCATGGCAAAAGCATCGGAAAAAGGCAACAACTCAACGACCCAGATCATTAAATAAGAAACGGGAAACGTTCATCATGGAATGTCCAAATTGTAAAAATACAGTGGAATACATCCCCGGAGAAAGCGAAATCTGTCCGGAATGCGGCACTGATTTGAAAGCAGCAATATCGGAAGAAACTCCGGTGGGAAATACCAAAGATGTTTTTGCCGGGGTCGATTTCACTTCCATTTTTTCACAGATCAAAACAACAACGCCCGAATGTGAGAAAACAGAAGAAGGTTCTTACAAATCTCTCTCTGAACGTTCCAGAGAGATCGCTGAAAATATCGAAGATTTTGAGATCCCGCTCAGCTCCCGCAATGAATGTCCTTATATTGAAGTGGAATACAACCGGAATCTCTTTTTCCTGAGCGGTTCTGAATCCGTTATGAAACTGCGCCTGACCCCAAAGACAAATGAGCTGAAACATCTTTTGATCTTTATGGAAAACATGCGTTCAGAAGATCAGACACGCCGTCAGATCCCTGTCAATGAAATTCTCCAGAAAGACCGTCCGTTCACCTTGCAGATCTCTTACAATCCGCAACAACTTTCCGGCAGGATCGCCTTTGTATTCTATATCGGCTGTCAGACAGAAAAAGGATTGAGCTATTACCGGTTCTCCGTGGAACACAAAGTCTATGATCCGCAACAATCCGGCAACACTTTGAGTCAGATTGTTATCAATCAGACTATTGAAGCAAGACAGGCTGCAGATATCAATTACCGGGACAGCATCGGTGAAGGTCTGAAAAAAATGGCAGACAAGACATTGAGTGTTCATGAACTGATCGACCGCCTCAGTGATCTGCCGCTTGATTACGGAAAACAGGAATTGACCGAAACAACCTGGCGTCCGGAAAATATTTTTGTCAAAGGCAATCTCTATCCCACAGAAAAACTCTGTATCAGCTGGAACGGCTGCAATATTCTTCTGTTGGGAAAAGAAAATATCAAACTCGGCAGAGATGCCGAAAAAATCGATCTCCTGATCCGTACAGGTGGCGGGAAACTGGGTCCGAGAGATTATCCGAACTCCACGGTCAGCCGTCTTCATGCAGAAATTCTCTATTGCGGAGATACGGTCAAATTTTTTGATCACAGTTCCTACGGGACTTATATCAACGGCAGAAAACCGGACAGTGCGGGGATCCCGATTCCGGACAAAGCTCTGATTGAATTCGGCGACATCCATTGGCAGATGAATCTCCAGCGCTGTGAAATGCGTTCCAACCGGAATATCTGCCAGACATGTCAGGCAAACAAGATCAAGTCCATGACATTTCAGCGTTGTGATGAAGAAAAAGAGTGTTATCTGCTTGTCTGGCAGTGCTGCGAACTGGGACGGATCTTCCCGGAACTGGCAGACTGGAATGTATTTTTCAGAAATCATTCCTTTTTCATCCGCACACCGGAACAGGATTTCCATTATCTGCGACCGGGTCATATAATCGAATCAAACGGACAAAAAATTCAAGTAAAATATTTCCATCAGGATTAAAAGAAAGGAACAGAAGTATGAAAAAACAAATTCTCTGCATCATGGTGATGTCTGCACTGATGCTGCTTGTCTGCAGTTGTGCTGTGCACCCCGCTCCCGTTGTCAATGCAAATGCAGAACCAATGAGTGAACCGATCCATTTCCCGATCATTTGGGGTGACAACGAATTGTTTGAAGAAAAGAATACACCTCTGGCAGTACGGGTCGTTCCCAGTGTGCTTTCTCAGGAAAGCAGACTCAGCGAACTGATCAAAGCACGTTTGACGAATTCCTATGTGCAGTCCGTCGAAGGCAATACGCCCTGCGATATGCAAATCAACCTCCACTCTGAATTCAAAGAAATTGCTCCGCTCCCGCAGCTGCGTATGTATCATATTCTGGAAATCGAAACCTCCACACCGGAAGGTCTGCCACTCCTTTCCAGATGGTCACACAAAAGTGAAGTCGCCGAAGCCTATTCCAATGATGAAGCCTGCCGAAACATGCTGCTGCGTTCCGCGACCCGCGGAATGGATAACTGGCTGAAAAACATCTTCACAACAGGAAACGGTCAGACATTTGCTGTATCGGTGCTCAGATTCCGCATTGCACGTTATCTGATCGACCTCAATTTTTCCCGTCTGGAAACAGAACAGCGTGCATTGCTCAACCAGTTGCGAAAAATCAGAGGTGTATGCAATGTGCGGATCATCGAATCCAATCCAAAACATAAAATCGTTTCTTTCCGTGTCCTCTACCGGAAAGATCAACTTCCCTACGGAATCGCAAGAGCTGTAAAATAATTGAAACAGAAAAGGAAAAATGATTATGAAAAAGAATATATTGGTCGTACTCGGTGCTTTGAGTGTTCTCCTCGCAGGATGCAGATCCTATGTTGAAACAACCTATGTTCCGGCACAGCAACAGCAGGCCCCCGCACCCAGGAGTCCTCTCCAGATCAAAACAGAAGTTGCTGAAGATTCTTTCTCCATCGAAAGTGCTGTCAACACAAAATTGCGCCTGAAAATCATCTACGGAAACGCAGAAAGCACTTTCTCCCGGAAAGTCGCAGAACGCCTGATCAATGCAGTTCTTCTGGATAATGCAGAACTGACCTTGAGTGATCCCTGTGATGCTGTTGTGGTACTGATGCCGGAATTTGAAGTAGTTGACAGCGACGGAGGTTATTTCCGTGTCAAATGTACCGAGGTCACTGCACAGATCAAATCTATACGGAAAATCTATGCAAGTAAGACCATTGAACCTGCTTCCCTTCCCCGGAGACTGGGTTTGAACAACGCTAAAAACCAGTATGTGAATCCGGTCGTTCAGGCATTGAGTGCATATCTGGGACAGGAACTGCGTAAAATCAGCAACAACGATATATCTGTTACAGAAATGCGTTTTGCACTGAAAAATCACCGTCAGCATGCAGATTCCATTGCAATCTCCCGACAGGTTGAAAGAATCAGCAATATCCTGCGTTCCATGCACGGGGTTGTCAACTTCACCAATGTGGCACAACACACCACACAGGCAGCTGTCACATTCCGGATCGTCTATCTCAAAAACCTGTATCCGCAAGGCTTGGTCAATGCGGTCAATGTCAAACTCGGAATAAAATAAGATTTCTAAACGAAAGGATCTCATATCATGAAAAAAATCTGGACATTTCTGATGCTGTTCTCACTGATTTGCACCGCATCAGCCAATTTCAAAGTAACCGATGATGAAAGCCGCCAGGCTCTTTACAACACCATCGATCAGGCATCCGAATCCATCAAAAAAGCTCCATTCGGAAATAAAACAGTGGCTATCCTGCCGGTTCGCGGTGTCTCTCCGCAGTTCTCCAGCATGCTGGTCCACCGCTTGAAAAATGTTGTCACAAAAGCCGGATTCAACTGTGTTGAAGGTAAAGAAGATCCAATGTGGAATGAGATCATCAAAGAATTTGCATGGGATGAACGCAAAGATGATATCCTTGATCCCGCAACCGTTGCCAAATTCGGAAAACTCAAAGCGGCTCAGATCCTGCTCCAGTGCAGAATCCTCACCATCGATAAAAATCCGGATCGAATCTATGCAGAAATCGAACTCCATGCAACCGATATCATCACAAAACAGCATATCTGGGGTGATAACTTCGCATGCCGTTTCTATGTCAATAAAAAACTCGAAGGAATTGTTGATCTGACCAATGATCAGCGGATGCTCCTGAAGAAAAACTTTGAAGTCGCCTACTCCTCCATGATCTCTGCTGCATTCTCAGATAAATTGGCGAATGTAAAAGAAGTCACAGTCATTCCGCTGGCAGGTGATGTGAAACAGTACATGACCGGATTGGCTCTCGAAACTATCGCACGGACAAAAATGATCCCCAAAAACCCTATGATCCCCACACTTTCTCTGGTCCGTTCCACAGCAAGAGATAAAAAATTGGAAAGTGATGCGATCTTCTATGGTTCTGTCCGTCAGCTTTCACGATCCCTCAAAGAGTCTTATACAAGCAAAGATAAACAATACCGTGTGGATCATTACACGGTCGAAGCCGACGTGCAGCTCTTCCTTGAAGATGCAAAAACAGGAAATGTCCTCTGGAGCAAAACGATCACATTCTCAGAAATCTGTCCGGAACAGACTTTGCTCACAACAGAAGAAATCAAAAAACTCAATGAAGAAAACTTCAACAATATTCCCAGCGATATCAAAGGTAATATTGCCGAC
This sequence comes from Lentisphaeria bacterium, assembly GCA_017646015.1. GTDB lineage: Bacteria > Verrucomicrobiota > Lentisphaeria > Victivallales > UBA1829 > SIG94. Next base: position 29,330 of record JAGCNI010000006.1, on the reverse strand, counting down.
AACTGGCCCCGTTATCTGCTCTATTTCTTCTGTGCGATCGCCGGAATCGCCATCCTTTTCGGACTTCTTCTCGGTCTGAAAGTCGCATTCTCATTTTTCTCAATCCGATAACAAAACAAAATTCATAATTTATAGAAAGGATCACCACAATGAAAGAGTACAACTGGAGAGAAGAACGCAAAAAATATCAGCCGGATTTCCGGAAACAGGAAGAACCTGCTCAGCAGCAGATGCCTCCGCCCCCGCCCCCCCCGGAAAAGAAAACCAATAAGAATGTTCTTTACATCCTCGCAGCAATCGTTGTGATCGCAATCGCAGCATTCATCTTCCTCAGACCTTCCAAAGCGGAAGTCAGAAACAGAGAATCCATCACCATTCATCAGGACACCAATACAGTCACGATCCGCCAGGATACTACCGCAACCGTTCAGCCGCAAACAAACGGTCTCAATATCACTGTCCCCTCGATTTCCACGAAAAAAAGTTTTGAAGAAATTGCAGAAGAAAAGAAACACGCAGTGGGACTTGTTGCAATCTATGTCGAATTGGATGATAAACTCATAGAAAAAGTTCCTGCCGGTACAGCATGGGCATTCTCTCCCACACAATTTGCAACGAACGGTCACGTTGTCAATGGATTCTTTGAAACAAGAAATGTCAAAATCGCAAATTTAGCTCTGGCGCAGGCTTTGCAGGACACAAAAGTACAAAATCTGACCGAACTCGTTCAACAATTCGGACATGCCAAAGCTCTTGAAATCATCACGTCCTACATTCCCGGAATCATCAGACGCACCAACTTCTCCGCAAGAATCCTGATCAATCAGCAGGCAATGAAATCCTGCCAGATCACAGGTGTGCAAATCCATCCGGATTATAAAAATGCTGAGTCTCCTGACGTAGCAGTTATGACTGTCCGTGAACCGCACAGACACTACTTCAGACTGGCATCCAAAGAAAAGCTTTATAATCTGAAACCCGGAAGACCCATTGCTCTGCTCGGATTCCCAGTAGAAAATCTCGCAAAGGGCAATGTACATCTGGACAGTCCTGTTGCAACATTCCAATCTGCATCTATCATTGCTTTGACAGACTTTGATCTGAAGCAAACCATTCCGGAAAACAGACATTGGCTCCGACACAGTATTCCTGTAACAGGCGGAGCAAGCGGCAGTGCTATCTTCGATCAGGACGGAGAAGTGATCGCTCTTATGAACTCCGGTAATATGCTGCGCAATTTTCAGGGAGCAAGAGTCCCGAATGCGGCTCTGGTCAATGGTGGTATCCGCGTTGACCTTCTGGAAGGTGTCGGCAGAAAAGTTCCGATTGAAAGCTGGTTCAATCGCGGTGTTTCCCCCCGGGAACTCCTTGAAGCAGAAATCAAAAAAATCAAATAACCCCGGAAACATAGGGCGGAATCAATAAACGATTCCGCCCGTTCCGCTGAGGAGAGAGTGTACTGAACAAACTCTGTTCAGCGGAAATTTATCTTCAAATGCAAGGATATCCCATGATGACTGATGATACAAACAAACAGACAGTAAATACAGATCAAGATCTTACCATGCCCGGAAAACGGGATCGTAAACCGGATGGCAGATTCATTCCCGGGGATTTGATCCTCAATCGCTACAAAGTCCTCTCGGAACTCGGTCAGGGCGGTATGGGCGTTGTCTATAAATGTTTCGATGAAACCGCCGGAATCGAGATTGCTCTCAAAGCTCTCCCGCCGGAATTGAGCCACAATACGCTGGAAATGGAAGATATCAAAGAGAATTTCCAACTGATCCATAATCTTCACCATCCCAATATTGCTGCCAGTAATAATCTGGAAAAGGATAATGCAAATGGCAACTATTATCTTATCATGGAATCTTGCGAAGGCGAAGATCTCCGCCGATGGATCAAACACAAACGGAAAGATAACTCTCTGAATATAAATGCTATCTCAAACGTGATCCGGCAGATTGCCGATGCGCTGGATTATGCTCACGCTCAGAATATTGTCCACAGGGATATCAAACCGGGTAATATCATGATCGACCCCTCCGGAAATGTAAAAATCCTTGATTTCGGTCTCGCCGCTCAGATCCATACAACTCTCTCCCGAATCTCCATGGCATACCACGGCACAAGCGGCACAGGCCCTTATATGTCTCCCGAACAATGGAGAGGGCGCGCTCAGGGGGCTGCTGCGGATCAATATGCTTTGGCTGTCATGACCTATGAAATGATCGCCGGTCATCTTCCTTTTGAAAATCCGGATCCAGCTGTTCTTCAACAGATCGTTCTGACTCAGGACGCTGAAAAATTATCAGATGTCCCCGGATTCGTTCAAAATGCGATCTCAAAAGCAATGAATAAAGAACCCGCAAAACGTTTCTCTTCCTGTTCCGCTTTTGCGAATGCTCTCGAAAACAGAAAAAACTCTTTTGCCATTTCACAACACACACTCAGGAAATGGTTCCCCGCTCTTTCTCTCCTCATTCTCTTCCTGATTGCATCCGCCGGATTCGCATATTACAGCAGATCTCAGAATACTGGAAACTCAGAGAAAAAAAGAATTGCCTCCATTCTGGAACAGCCCTCTGAAAAACAGCAAAATCCAATACCGCAAAACAGTTTCGTGAAAAAGGAAACCCCAGTACCGCAAAACAGTTTCGTGAAAAAGGAACCCCCAGTACCGCAACCTGTCATCATTCCAAACAGACAGCAACCTCAAGTTGAACAGGAAAAAAACAGAGTCGTTGTCTCTGATAAACTGACTGAAAATGATGCCGCTGCCAATGATCGGCTGGAAAAAACCAAACAGCAGAAAATCATTGAAGCAAAAAATCAGGCTGAAGAAAAACAAAAAATTGAGAAACTCAAACGCCAGAACTATACAGCCACTCATGATCTCAATATCCTCAGCAGACAGCTTGATACACCGCTCATAAGAATGAGTTTCCGCTCCAGAATGACATCATTCGACAGGAATTTCAATGCTGGAAAAAATGCCCTCAAAAATAATGATCATAAAACGGCTACGATCTTCTTTGCGGAGGCTCTTAAAGATGCAGAGTATATTCTGAATCATAAAAAATTTGTTGATGAATATCTGCTGTATAAAAGAAATATTGAACAACTCATCGAAACTGCGCATAGAAAAAATGCTCAAAATCTGCTCCGTTCCGCCTATATCTCAGCGGAACAAACACTGCGGACAGCTGAAAATTATTATAAGAATGAAAAGTACGCAGAAAGTGCAGAAACGATCCGGAAAGCTCTCAAAGCCTATCAACAGCTGATCCTGAATGCAGAAGAGGCTCAAATCAAAAATATTCAAAAAGATATTCGGAATGCACTCAATCAGAAAAATTGGGATAACGTAAAAACTCACGCTCAGAAATTGCAATCATATCAGCCGGAAAATGCACAAAAACTGATCCGTATGGCTGGTAACAAATCAAAACAGGCTAAGATCGAAAGATATCTGCAAAACAGCAAAAATGCTCTCCGTCAGAAAAATTTTCTGATCGCAAAAGAATCTCTTGACATGCTTCTCTCGCTTGAACCGAATCATTCCGAAGCAAAAAAATTGCGTCAGGAAATCATGCTCGCCATGCGCCCCGTCCTGAAACTTGTCATCCTGACAGACGGAGAAGAACTGCCGGCAAAAATAACTTTCAATGATCCCCGTATCTATTCATCTCAGAAAAACCGCTTTACCGGATTCACCGAAAATTGTAATTATACCTGTACTGTCATCACAGAAAAAAAACAGAAAAAATTCTTCCGTTCCATCCAGTTGAAATGTAACTGGTATGGCGAAAAAACAATCACTCTCACCATGCAGGAATACCAGTTTACTGCAATGCCGTTGGCTCCGGGACTCATTCTGGAATTGGTAAAAATCCCTGCCGGTGCATTCATGATGGGCAGTAATCCCGGTGAAGGTCTGATCTTTACAGAAGGGAAAGAAGAAGGAAGACAAAGCAATGAAACACCTCATCCGGTCACGATCTCTCAGGAGTTCTGGATCGGAAAATATGAAGTCACTCAGGAACAATATCAGAATCTCATGGGGACCAATCCCGCCCAATACAAAAAAGTCAAACATCCTGTCGAACGTGTCTCATGGCATGATGCAAAAAGATTCTGCGAACTTCTGACCCGGAAATTTGCTGAATTCCTCCCCTCCGGATACAAATTCGATCTCCCCACCGAAGCTCAATGGGAATACGCATGTCGCGCCGGAACAACTACCGCTCTCAATAATGGAACAAATCTTGATCTCAGTTCAAGAAGACGTTTCTGTGCCAATCTGGATAAACTCGGGTGGTTCGCATACAACTGCGGTAAATATGGACACCGTACTATCGGCAAAAAAGATCCCAATAAATGGGGACTTTACGACATGCACGGAAATGTCATGGAATGGTGTCGAGACTGGTATGATGATCTGGAAGAAAAATCTGTTCTTGATCCGACGGGTCCGGGGACAGGCAGAAAACGTGTTCTCCGCGGCGGCAGTTGGAACAATCATCCTCAACTCTGCCGTTCCGCAAGCCGGGGCTATCACATCCCCACAGCGAAACTCAACAACATCGGTTTCCGTGTCGCACTCGTACCGGTCAAAGAATAACATTGAAAACTTTTTCATACGATATTTAACAAATAATAAAAGGATTGTAAAAAATGAAAAAACTCGCTCTCTTACTCGCAACCACAGCATGCATCATGATCACCGGATGTGCTCAGATGATTTTGAATGCGCACCGGAAAATCGAAACACGGAATTTCGACGTCCAACCGGCAGTAAATATGTTTGCTGCCATGACTCTGCCGGATGAAGAAACCAAAGCAAAACTCGTCGGAACATGGATTTCCAATGGCTACACGCAGACCTTTACTGAAACCGATATCAATGGAAAACCGTTTCAATATGTAAATGCCGCTCCGGCATCCGGTGAAGCCACTTTCAAATTCGGAAAAGATAAATCTGTCATTTATAAGATCCGCACCATCACACACCAACAGCAGCAGAACAGTCAGAGTCACATTCAGATGGGATCATGGGACTGCAAAAACGGAATCCTCCAGATCACTCTGCACAGCGATGAACTGAATCAGGACTTTACCGTTCCGGCAATTGTGATCTGGAAAGACAAAGATTCTTTTGAACTCCGCTGGGATGTAAAGGCTTTCTCCAAAATGCTGAAAAACACCATGCAGAAAAATGGCAAAATGCCGCAGGGCACAACCCTCGACGACTATGCAGCTCATTATGATAAACAGGGAAATTTCTACAATTTTATGAAGGTCACTGCTCTCAGCGGAAAATATGATGTCCGTTCCAGAGCAACCACCAAACAGCCGCCGCAGATTTTCAAACGTCAGAAATAATAAGAACTCCATATACAAAAAAAGCTCTCCGCAGTTATGAAGAAGACAGCGGAGAGCTTTTTTTGATTCTTGCAACTGGATCAGCGGATCAATTTGGAAATGGTTTTGAATGCAGGATGAGAGGATGCACGCATCAGCATGAACAGAATCATTTCACTGGTCAGGATCTTCACTCCGGCATCACGCAGAGCAGCGATCGCAGCGGCTTTATCCGAGGCAAAACGGGAATCGATACAATCTTCCACAAGATACACTGTATAGCCAAGTTCCAACGCATCCAGAGCTGTCTGAAAAACACAGACGTGGGACTCCACACCCAGCAGGATCATGTTTTTGCGTCCGCACTGACGGGCTGCTTCGGCGAAGGATTCTGTACCGAAACAGGAGAAAGAATTTTTTTCGATCACAGCTGCACCGGGAGTAAAAAGTTCACTCACTTCCGGAAGAGTTGCGCCCAAACCTTTCGGATACTGTTCGGTGGCGAGAACTGGAATTTCCAGACTCTGCAGTCCGCCCAAAAGGATTTTGACCCGTTTCATCAGGTTTTCAGAATTGCCCATGGCAGGAACCAGTTTTTCCTGCAGGTCAACAACACATGTAAAAGTATCGGATGTTGTCAGTTTCATAATAAATGTACTCCTGTAAAAAAGTTCAGAAAAAAAACGCTCCGGAACACAACGGACCCGGAGCGTTGGATCAAACAGAATTGATCAGGTTCAGCGGTTGAGAACTTCAGCGATCTGTACGGCATTGAGAGCCGCACCTTTGAGGAGCTGGTCACCACTGACAAACAATTCGAGTCCGCGTTTGTCATTGCGGGAGATATCCTGACGGATTCGTCCGACGAGGACATCGTATTTTCCGGTTGCATCGATCGGCATCGGATAAACTTTGTTTGCCGGATCGTCGCAGAGTGTCACGCCGGGAGCTTTTGCGATGATTTCGCGTGCTTCTTCCGGAGTGATATCATTTTCAAATTCGAGGTTGATGGATTCAGAATGAGCCCGGAGGACAGGAACGCGGACAGATGTGCAGGAGATCTGCATATCCGGAGCGTGCATGATTTTTTTGGTTTCATTGACCATTTTGAGCTCTTCTTTGGTATAACCGTTTTCTTTGAAAGAGTCGATATGGGGAAACAGGTTGAAAGCGATCTGCTGAGCCATGACTTTGACATCAACGGGTTTACCTTCGAGGACTGCGCGTGTCTGATCGATCAATTCCTGCATGGCAGGAGCACCGCCGCCGGAAGCTGCCTGATAGGTTGCACACACAAGACGTTTGACTTTGCGTGCGACGTGAAGCGGATAAACAGCCACTGCCATGATTGCAGTTGTGCAGTTCGGGTTTGCGATGATACCCTGATGTTTGAAAGCATCTTCTGCATTGATTTCCGGAATCACCAGCGGAACAGTATCGACCATACGGAATGCGCTGGAGTTATCAATCATCACAGCACCGCTGTCCACACAGGCTTTTGCGTATGCTTCGGAAATGGATCCGCCTGCACTGAAGAGAGCATAGTCAACACCTTTGAAAGAATTTTCAGTCAATTCTTCCACAGTGATCTCTTCGCCTTTGAATTTCATTTTCCGGCCCGCGGATCTTGCGGATGCCAAAAGTTTAATGGATGACACCGGAAAGTCACGCTTTTCGAGTGTTTCCAACATTTCAAGACCGACGGCGCCGGTAACGCCGACCACTGCTACGCACTTGGCTCTTCCCATGATTCAGCCAACTCCGATCTGATTTAAATTGTTTCTGTTAAATAAGGTTCATGCTTTATCCAAATCAAAAATAAAGCCCGGTAATTTACAGCAGATCTACTGTATTGTCAAGGATGATTCATCCATTTTCTCAAAAATTACAGAAAAAAGTTGTTTCTTTCCGTATAAAATAACCTTTTTTCAAGATTTAATATTGTAGCCGTACGCATCAAATGTTATATTGCAGGATAAAAAAACAGTTCTTGATCTGCAATACAGCGGTATTTGTGATCATATCCGCAACGACATTGAAGAATGTCATTTTGATTTCTTGTTTTGAGTTTCAGCGAAAGATTTGCTGTTGTTTGAGACAATTTCAATATTTCAGAGATTCAAAAATCTATTTTTTTCCTTTCCTGTTCTTGACATAAGATATTAAAACATTATATTAGCATCTCATTAATTATCAATGCAGAAAATAACCTAAAAATTATAACCATGCAGGTAGCGACTATGTATAAACCCAAATATGCACTTTTTTTCGATAATCACACACAACAATGCTGCACCAATGTCGGACATGGATTCAATGCTGAAAATTTTGCAGATGATATTCAGCGTATCGGTGCAGACCTTGTCGGTTTCCATGCAAAATGTAATCAGGGCTTTTGTTACTATGACACAAAAATCGGCAACCGGCATCCCTCTTTGCAAAAAGGTCATGATCTTTTTGGCGATGTTTTCAATGCTTTAAGTAAGAGAAATATTAAAGTCTGTGCATACTTTAATTGCGGGTTGAGCAATGAAGATGGTGTTATGCATCCGGAATGGTGCAAAGTTACCCCTGATGATAAAATATTTCATAAATATGTTCTTGACAGTGATATTACTCCCTATCTGCGTATCATGTGCATCAATTCACCGTATCGGGACTATTTGCTTTCCCTGATCCGTGAAGTCAAGGAAAAATATCCTGTTGCCGGATTCCTTTTGGACAGTTTCAATGCGTTTCCATGTGTATGCAAACACTGTGTTGAGGGGATGCGCAAACTTGGAATGGACCCGAAAGATCCGGAAGATCAGGCAAAGTTTGCCCAGTTGTCTGATGAACGACTTGCGAAAGATATTTCAGAAATCGTACAGCCTCGCAGAGATGGATTGATGATGTTTTGCCTCGGTCTTTCACCTCGTGATAATCTGAAATATGGCTCTTATCTTGAATGTGAATGTCTGCCGACAGTTCCATGCTGGGGCTATGACTGGCTCCCTGCAAAATCACGTTATTTCCGTACATTGACTCAGAATAATGAATCGATCCTCAATATGACCGGACGTTTTTATAACTGGGGTGATTTCGGAAGTTTACGCACGGATGCAGCAATCGAATATGATCTCTTTTTCGGGCTTGCCAATGGTATGCGTCCGAATATCGGAGACCATTTTATTCCGGATGGCACTTATTATCGTGGAATTGTCAATAGTTTAAGTCGTATTTACGGGAAGCTCAAACAATATGACCCCTGGTTTGATGATGCCAAAAATCCTGTCGATATGGCAGTTGTCCTGCCGGAAATGACTGTCAATGAAACATCCAAAGCAGTGATCCGTATGCTTTCTGAACTCAATATGCAGTTTGATCTTATTGATTCGGAAAATGATTGGAGCAAATATGATCTGCTTGTCCTGCCGGACTATGTGAATGTGGATGATGTGATCAGAGAAAAACTTGCTGTTCACTTCAAAAAAGGTGGAAAAATTATTGCAACTGGCACGTCAGGACTGGATGTTGACGGAACTCATTTCGTGTTTGAAAAAGAATGGGGGGTCAGCTTCAAGGCAGAAAAAACATTCAATCCCTGCTATTTCTGTATGACAGAAAACTACAAAGATGTGACTCCGGAACTCCCGCTTACTCCTAATGCGGATTGTATCGAAGCGGAGGCACTGCCGGGTACGATCGAAGCTGCGAAACTGGTTGCACCGTATTATGATAAAGGCTTTGACGGGATCTATTCCTGTTTTTACACACCACCGGCAGCCCCCACGGAACTGCCGTTTATTACAATGACCAAACAAGTCGCATATTGTTCAGGAAAACTTTTCAGCGGATATTTCAAGGCTGCCTCTGTTGAACTGCGTTCACTGTTCAAAATGATGATAGACCATCTGCTGGCAGAACCTATGCTGCTGACCGGAGAGAAATTCCCTTCGTTCGCCAGAGCATTTGTCAGCGAACAGCCGTCACGGAAAATGGTGCATCTTTTGAATTACATTCCTGAGCTCCGCGGTGAAATGCTGATCGTGGAAGAAGCACTTGAAGCATACAATATCCCGGTCAAACTCCGCCTCGACGGACAAAAAGTCAAAAAGGTTTATTCTTGTCCGGACAGAGAAGAGATTGATTTTGTGATTGATGGGAATTATGTAACATTCACAGTGCCTTATTTTAAAGGGTACAGCATGACTGCGGTTGAATTTGAATGATTTTATCCGGTATTATCCCTCTGATCAAGCAGAATAGAAGACTTTGCAGAATCCCGGGGTGCAGCAGTCAATACGGAATGGAATGAATTTATGACTTGGTTGTCCAGGTTATGATTTCAGGATTTTCCGGCACAAATCCATGATCGCTGCCTTGATACCAATGAATTGTTTTAAGGGGAGTTGCCAGATTCCGGTAACTGATGGCAACTCCTGTTGGCGGACAGTTATAATCCCCCAATCCAGCCCGGAGGATCGTTACTTCTGCCTGTGTAATACGCTTTGCCATAAATACCGGATCATAATAATCTAATGCCGGTTGATATGCAATAGGATACAATGGTGACAAGCGTTCAGCTTTTGCAGCACCTGCCAAATCACAGCACCATGTGACTGCCGGCGTTGCTTTTGTAACATCATGATCTAAAGCCGCCGCCCACATGGTTTGAAGTCCACCTTGACTGTTCCCGGAGGCTGTAATATTGATTCCGTCCCATTCCGGACAAGTCTTCAAATATTCCAGAGCACGTAAAACACGCATGACCATGCCATTAAAAAAACAACGTTCAGGATCTTTATTCAGCTCCGGATCATAGGTATAAGCAGCGTTTCCCGTGCAAATGGATTTGAAAAACTCTTCATAATAAGCATCATCCTGACCGAGTTTTTGTCCGTGAGCATTGATATGCAGATGGATACAACCATGAGTGATTGCTTCCGGCGGCAGTTGACGGATCAAACCATAACCATTGAAAGTAATCAAAATCGGCAGTGATTTTTTCTTGGCGTTTCTGGGGATCGTCATGTACCCAGTTGCCGGTCTGGGACCGGGGGCAGGAATGCTGACAGCATAAATATTGCCCGCGGGGAGTTCTCTTACAAGCGTCTTTTCTGTCAGACCGAGAAAAGGACTCTCTTGCAGGCGTTTTTTCTGTTTTTTCCAAAAATCATCAAAATCTTCCGGTTCGCCGCAATCAGTGAGAGATTCTATTTCAACTCCGGCTCCCGCAAAGAATCCGATCGGAGCTTGTTTATTACGATAATCAAGTTTAGTCAAGTGATTCCCTTTGTCATCAACAAGATAAACATTGACATTGACAAAGCCCGGATGACGGATAGAGGTTTTTACCGTCAGTGGCTGATCCGCAGGGATTTTACCGCTGAAAGTTTTATGATCGTCCCCTTTACGCTCATAAAAGAGAAACCATTTTCCCGTTTCGACATTGCCGAAATCTGCCTTGAAAGAAAAAATCATCTCTTCCCCGGCTTGATAAGAGAGGGGGGATTTATTGGTTTTTCCGGTGATTTGCACCTGTGCATATCTGTCTGTTTCCGGAGATGAATTTTTTTCACCGTCAAAAACAAGCATTGAAGAGGGAATCTCTTTTTTCATGATTTCTCTAAACTGAATTTTTATTCTTTTACCTGAATCAGGATCTCACACCAGTTGACATAAATTTCTTCCTGACCGGCTTCAATCTCTATGACATTGTCACCGTCATGCAGAACTTCTGCAGGGATCTGCCATGCCGAGAATGTTCCGTCTGCCAGCGGTTTTTCATATTCATCCGGCATGGTGCATTTTGTGCAATAAACCGTGTTCAACCGTACTTTTGTCATCTCGTTCAATGTATCCGTGACCAAAATGACAAACGCATTCCGGTTTGCTGTACCGCCGCCGACATTGATCCGGATTTCTGCATTGTACGCATCAACTTTCAACGGCAGCAGGGGTCCTTTGAAAGGGGTTCCCGGCGCATTCATATCATTGAAGGTGACAACATGACGGCGTTTTTCCGGTTCAACAGTTTCAAGACTTCCGGCACAGTCAATAACTCTTTTGAACTGATTAAAATCATACATACAGCTCTTATTGCCGTCCATGTGATTAAAAAAGTAGAGCTTATTTGCACCGCGATAGAGAAATGATGCTGCATATCCTTTGATGATATCTTCCGTATTGCGGAATCCCAGCGGGACATTGAAATGCTGTCGGCAGTTGATATCCATTCCGGCGGCAAGCGAAACTTCATCTCCCAACAGAGATCTCCACAGTTCCAATGGCGGATCAAAATCAGTGGTTGCGTAATGATTGGTAACAGTAACATGTGAAACCCATTTTTCTTTCACCCAGCGCACAACATCAAATCCATGGCGTCTGGCAATGTCCGGATCGGTCGGGACACGGACAAGTACATCAACACTGTGTCCTGTTTTCTCCGCGGTTTTGTCGGCGATGCCGCGGACCTGCTGCATAAAGTCATTCAAAATACGCAATCCCTGTGCCTCAAAACCGGGTCTGAAATGCGGCGGTGTACGCATCCAGTCCACTTCGATCGCATCAAACTCAAAACGTTCCAGATATTCCCGGATCAATGCCAAAGAACGCTCACGCACTTCCGGAATGGCATAATCCAATGCTTGACCTGTCCATGTGGGCTGATATGCCGCACGACGGAATTCCGGATGTTTCCGCCAGAAATCGCTATGCATCAGAAATTCCGGTTTCAATGCCCAATGCACATCATTCATACGCATACTTGCCCCGGCTTTTATTCCTTTGGAACGGGCATAGTCGATTCTTGTCTTAAAAGGATTTTTATTGTTTTCATAGAGTCGCTTGCAATTCATTGCATTATTCTTGACTGGCAGCGGATCGTTAGTGACTTCCACTCCGCGATACATCAGGCGTCCGTCCGGCAGTTCTTCCATATCTTTCCACAGGGGTTCAAAAACATGACTGTCAAACATCGCCCGCATACCGTTTCCGCAAAAAACGATCATTTCGACCTGTTTTCCTGAATAATTGTCAATCTGTTCTTTCAAGCCGGCTTCTGTCATTTTTTCCATCGGTCTTGAAGCCATGAAATTTTCAAAATCTTCATTTATAATAATGCCAGCCATAAATAAACTCCTGATTCTTCAATCATTACAACGGTTCTGCAACAGATTTTTTATTATACTCTGCTACGCCATGATTTTGGTTGTATTGAACATCTGCATTTCCCTCAATAGCGATTTCCCTTGAAAAGCCTTGCAAATGATTGTTCTCCAAAATGATTCCGGAGCCGTTTTTCTCAAAAAGAATTGCCGGCTGTGTATTGCCGGGTGTCGATTCAATCAGATTCCCACGCATAATGATATTGCTGTAACTTTTCAGTGCATGGGTAAAATAAATTTCCGGATATTGTTCAAAAGCTCCGCTGAACGGGGAACGGCGGCCAATGCCGATCTGCTGAATGCCTTTTTGAACATTATTTTTGAAAATATTATCCGAAACAATAATATTGTCGTTCTGATTGAACCAACAGCCTCTGCCACCTCCGGTAAAAGTGTTGTGATGAATATTTACATCATGACAACCGCGTTCTACTGTCAGCACTCGCGACCCGTTTGTCCCATAAACAGTATTGTCATAAATCTCTGCATGGTCACAATTAAATGCGAGAAAAAATGCCCCCATCCTGGCACTGCTGATCAAGTTCCTGCAGAAAACGACATCCGATGAGGTGTGAATGTGCATTGCATCGCCATTCGCCCCCAATTCACAATCGCATACCTTGAGCCGGTTGCAGCAAACCAAGTCCAGACTGCCTTTGCCGGGACCTTGATTTTCAGGCGCATAACCCCAATGAAAGACACTGAACAAATTGCGGAAAAGATACATTCCTGAATGAAATGCGACAGATGTTTTGAACGGTTCTCCGCCCGGAATATCGGAAAAATAAATTTTCCCGCCACTTTCTCCCAGAACAAAATAGCATTTCCCCCGTTGGATCTCCGGGGGCAGATCTTTTCCGTAAAAAGCAATCGTATCAAACGGATGTCTTTCTTCTTTTCTGAACTCCGGCATTGCATCAACAGTAATACAATCCCCGTGAAAACGAACCTCTCCAGAACGGTTTTCCGGCGAAGCGTAACGTTCGCCAAGGGCAATTTCAGCAGGAGTGAAATAATCGGAAAAAACCAGTTTTTCCCATAAATAACCATAATCCCACATGAACTTCCCGCACCGCTTGAACCGGCAATTCCGCACATCAATATCACATGCCCGGTTTTGTTTCTCCGCCCGCAAATATCCATATACAGCAACTACGCTTCCGGAACAATCTGCACCTTCAATATTCTGAAAATGCAGATTCTCTGTTTTGCCGTCCGCACTTGTTTCTATAACAATACAACGGGCGCAACATTCCGGAGCCCAAGTCGGAAGAGCCGGGGGAACATCAAAAACATGTCCTTCAAAACAGCCGCCGTTCCAAGTAAAATTGCAAATATCAACCCCCTTGAACATATCCCGATGAACAGGACCCGACCAATGACGCGGCCAGATAAACTTTGCCCCTTCCGCTTCGACTGTCAAATTGGAAAACAACTCTATCGGCTCCAAAGGAGCCATCGTATATTCCCCGCGCGCGATAACAATTTTTACCTCAGCATTGACTTTTTTTGCAGCGGCAAAACAAGAACGGAATGCGGATTCCACATCATTTTCAAGAAAATCCGTCAGATAAAATGTTTGCATAGACATTTTATTTTGCCGCCTTTACCAGGAACACACGATCACAATAGATATTGCGGAAGCGTCCGTCATAACGCAGTGACAAATAAATATCCCATTTCACATTCAGTGAATTCAGATCATCATAATTTGTCATTTTGCCAATAGGAATTGAAATGGTTTCCATGATTTTTACCGCAGAATCCGGAGTCAGTCTTACTGATTGGAATTTATAGAGAGCATAGTTCGTGCGGGAAATCTGCAATGCCGGGATCTTCATGGATATCTCTTTGTGATCTCCATGCTTATTGATCGTTGCCACGAAATGACCGATATCAGACAAGTGGGTACTTAATGCCATGCCATAGTTTGCCAGACCGTCTGACTTCAGAAGGCGGGTATCATATTTTTTCAATTCAGGTTCAATGATAACAAGATTTTTACTGTCGATTTTCTTCAATTCTTCCGGAAGGGGCTTGGCTTTCCGGTTGTTTTCAATATCCGAAATCCACTGTTCAAATCTTTCGGAAAATGTTTTGCGGCGTACTTTGCGTACTTTGCGTTTTCCTTCCAACTCCTGAATCGTCGCTCTCATTCTGTTTTTACATTCATCAAACAGTGTCTGATCAAAATCGACCCTCAGGTATTCAATAATGGTGGCATCAAGACCGATCCGCAGAAGACGAAGATGAAACGCATGTTCCCCGCTGACATTCTTTTGAGCGTTTTCCAGTAATTGATTCCACTCTTTCATCTGTTTCAAAGTAAGATAATGGTGTGAATAAGAGTGATTCCAGGTTTTTCCGGATGCCGTGAACTTGCGATGGGCAATATCCAATCCGTTATAATATTTTTGAACGGCTGGAGCGGCATCGCCGTAATAGCAGGAAATAAATTCCTGAGCGAGTTTATTATGATCCAGATCCGGATCCTGGAACAGTTTTAACATCACATAACTCTGCAAGGCTGTAAAATTGGTGTGTTCCGTCAATCCGCCTGCATCATGTTCAAAATATGTTCCCTCGATCCCGCAATCCCGCAGAAAACGTATATCTCTGGCAATACGTTCCATGGCAACACTCGGATCGGAAATAAAACGGCCGTCACGGATATACGGATTGGGATAATACCACAAGAGAATCCTTTTGGTGAGTTTGCTCCAGTTTACAATATCATCTCGGGTCAAACGGTTCAGCGATGTTGCCGCCCATGAATGTGAAAAATGTGCATTGATCGGAGCAATATTGATAATGATATTCTTCGGCAGTTTCTCCTGCAACACAGGCGGGATTTGTGTCAGACTGCGCTGATAAGCATCTGTAAAGAATTGAATCTGCGGATTTTGTTTTGCCAAATCGATCAGATAAAGGATCAAAGGTGCTCCGGAACTCTTATATTGTTTTTGGACTGCCATACAGTTTTTGCAGTAACAGAGATTGTAGGCTTTATCGTAAGAACTGACATTCAGCAGCAAAATCCGACCTGCATTGCCGGGTTTATCTTTCAATTCATTGTAAAGACGCAAGATGTTCCCGGTCAACTCTTTTTGCAAAGCAGGATTCGTGAAACACAAATGCCGGTCAGGTACACGCTTGCCTTTTTCATCCACTGAAAAATATTCAGGATTTGTTTCAAAATATGCCTTGTCTCTCAGCCACATGGGAGGATGCAGATGTTTGACAATGCGTTTTTCATATTTGAACGGAGGCAGCAGCATTGGCATGGAATGCGCCGGCAGTAAAAGTTTATAAACATTCCCGTTTTTGTTATATTGTCCATTCATATCAAAATTCTGTCTGTTGCGGAGAAAAAACAGTGTCGCACTTTCTGTATCAGGATAGATGTATGTCATCAGGGAACGGACAGGGAACGCGTAACGTGCAATGAATGTTTCAGCCGGAACTCTCAGCTGGGCTCGCTTGGGGGAATAGGTGAAACCATGAACATCAAGGAATCGGCAGCCGAGACGTTTTTCAATAAATTCGTATGTCGCATAGAGAGAACCCTGCTTGCCTTTTCCATAAAGATAAATATCGTTCCCAACACATTGAATAACAGCATTCTGATCGGCAAGTTTGTGCGACGGAGCAAGTTTTCCTGCCTGTCCGATCATACCGATAAAAATTCTGTTGGCTGCCGGAGCTTTGGAGATCGTTGTGATCTTGAACTCTGCTCCTGTAACCTGTTTCAGAAAATATTGCAGATCTGTTGCAGCCAGTCTTTCCAGTTGCGCCGGTTTATCCGCTGTAATGATCGTGTAAGATGTTTTTCTGTCTTTTGCCAATTCAAGGTCTGCTGTCGCTGCAAAACACGACAGCAGAGAGAATGACATGAGCAGTATGGAAACGATTTTGTTCATGTTCTGTTATTCCTCTTTCAATGCCGGTCACATTGTTATTTCATTCCGCCAGTCCAGAAATCAACATTTGCCGCTGTCGTATCAATATGACCTCCGCCTTCAAATTTCAACCATGTGGTAGTGATTTTGTCACAATGGCCATCCATATAGAGAATATTGAAATTCCCGTTATGACGTCCTTTGAATTTAGCATCACCCATGTGAGTTGCACCATTGGAAGCAAAGTAACTTGAGTTCCCGTTGGGCCGGATATAATCCATCAGACTCATCATAGATGATATCGCTTTGATTCTGGTTTGACGTATCATGGGGTAAGTAGGAGCCATCCCCGATGCAAGACTGCCGCAATTCGGATTCTTGGCATAATGATATGTCTGACCAACTCCGAGATAGACTTTCGGATATTCCACTCCACTTCGCAGAATTGGCTTTGTCTGTGTCGGACAATTCATGATGGCAGGATAAAATTCAGGACGATTTTCCATCGTAACAGAATCGGCACTCGGACCTCCAAAATATCCCTGTTTTGCTAAAACTGCACCCCAGCGGTCAGCCTCATTAGCACCCAATTCTATCGGCAGAATATAATCATCATAATCAGAGCTGTACATAGATTCAAACAAGCCCAGATTTTTCAGATTGCTCACACATTTTGCCTGACGTCCTTTTTCACGCGCATGATTCAATGCCGGCAGCAGCATTCCGGCAAGGATTGCGATGATGGCAATAACCACGAGGAGCTCGATGAGAGTAAAACGATACCCCCGTAATCCGGCTGACAACATGTTTTTTGAGTTCTTTTTCATTCTTTTCTCCTTTGCTTAGAGTTTATTTTTTATTATTCTGTCAATGCAGCAGATCTTTTACTTCATTCATATATGGGATCGCTTCGGCGGCTCCATTGCGAGTGACGGCAATGGCAGCAGCCGCAGCAGCAGTCTGCAAGGCGTCCTCTATGGTTTTTCCTCGAATCAGCGAAGCAACAAAATACCCGGTAAAAGTATCACCGGCTCCGGTAGTATCGACAGCATTGCCGACTTTTACTGCAGGAATCCGTATGATTTCTCCGTCCTGACCGCAATATTCAGCTCCATCCGCTCCGAATGTAGTCAATATATTACAGTTTGCGATCCGTTTCCCAGCCAGCTTTTTCAACATACTGCTCTCATACTCATTGACCAGAAAAGTATCGATCGCTTCCAATGGCAGATCTGTGATCGTCTGATCCATTGGAGATGGATTGAAAAATATCCGCATGTTCATTTCAGAAGCAATAGCAATACATTCTTTAAGAGCGGATATTTCATTCTGCAAAAGAACGATCGATTTTTCCGGGATTTTTTTGAGTGCATCACGTATGATTTCCGGTGTTATGCAATAGTTCGTTCCATGCAGCAGAATGATTGAGTTTTCTCCATCATCAGCAACTTGTATTATGGCGCATCCTGTCGGATGATCCTGCATAACAGTAATATTGGAGCAATCGACATCTTCTTTTTCGAGCAGTTCTTTGAGAAAGATACCATCCTGACCGATCACTCCGGCATGAGAGACCTTCACTCCTGCCCTGGCAAGGGCAACGGACTGATTCAAGCCTTTCCCTCCCGCATGACGGCTGACCGAAAATGCGGAAAGAGTTTCCCCCGGCTGCACAATGTGCGGCACACGGTAAACAAGGTCAATATTAAGCGATCCGATGTTCAGAACCTGCATTGATCAGAAACCCCTTTTTCAGATTTGAAATTCTTTTGAAAATCTCTGCACGAAATCATCAATCACAGCCTCGCTGTCGATCGGGCGGGCAGGACGTGTCAAATATTTTTCCATGAAATCCAGTTTGCTCAACGCATATTTCAGCCCGGCGGCAACGCCACAGCAAATGTTTTCACGGAATTGATAAACCTTTTGCAGATCAACGATCCATTGCTGATATTTTTCAGCTGCCGCTGTATCATTGTTTTTGCATGCTTCATACATCCCGACATAGAACTGCGGAGCAAGATTGGCTCCACTGTTGACACCTCCGCATCCACCGGCACGCAAAGCTCCGCCCAGCAAAGTGTCCGGACCCATAAAGAGTGAAATGTCCTGACGCTCTTTCAGCGCAAGTGCTACTTTTTCAAAATTGGCAGCATTGCCGGCACTGTCTTTATATCCGGCAATACCGGGCAGGTTGAGTATCTCGATGACCAATTCCGGCGACATCTCAATTTTAGTCATTGCCGGCATATTGTAAACATAAAGCGGCAACGGCTGTTCTGATCCCAAAATGCGGAAAAATTCCAAAAGTTCGCATTCTTCCAACGGCAGATAACAGGGCGGTGCAGCCACCACGCCGTCAGCTCCGGATTTTGCTGCAAAATCAGCCATCAACAGGTAATCTTCCAGATTATCTGCGCTGATCCCGACCAGCACAGGCACACGTTTGTTGCTGTTTTCAACTGTCTTGACGATCATATCCTGCCGCACTTTCAGCGGTAATGCAGGTCCTTCTCCGGTCGTTCCCAACACAAACAATCCCGCAACACGGTTTTTGATCAGATATTCATGATGCTTGCATAATGCATTGCAATCCAAAGTCCCATTTTCTTTCAAAGGTGTTACTACGGGGGGGACAATACCTTCAATTCGTTTTTGCATTCTTTCCTGCTCCTTATTGTAAAAAATCAAAGATCAATCTTTTTTCAGAAAACAAAGTAATTCTGCAAAACTTATTTGTCAAGTATTTTTGTTAAAATTATGATAAATTTTTACGAAACATTTAGTAAACATTTCACTCTTTCGATCTTATGGCAAACATAATTTTGGACTGATGAAAAATGAAGATCTTTCTGGTGTGTTTTTCTTGCCGGAAATCAGCATGAACAACTCCTGGCAAGCGAGTTCGACCAACAAATCTCCGCCGAGATCGACCGCCGCCGGGCGCGGCTGGATCCCCGCCATGTGCTCCGGGGAGTTGTTCCCGCAAACCAGCAAAGGCAAAGAATCGTTGCTGCGTAAAGCAAAATGCAGCGAGGGCAAAAGGAAACTTTCCGGAACAAAAATACCGTCAAAATTTTTGAAAAGTCCTTCTTCTGCCGCAGAGATGAA
This sequence comes from Lentisphaeria bacterium, assembly GCA_017646015.1. GTDB lineage: Bacteria > Verrucomicrobiota > Lentisphaeria > Victivallales > UBA1829 > SIG94. The sequence continues at coordinate 9,805 of JAGCNI010000006.1, read as the reverse complement.
AATGTTTTCCAACTCTGTGTGACTCAAGGTTTCAAGTACCGGAGTCTCAAAGTGTAAATCCTTGCATTCTGTTTTTTGAGAAAAACACTCAAATCTGAACCCTTCACATCTGGCATATAAGCCTGGATTTTGAGACGGAAGATCAATGATCGCACATTTTTTACAACCTTTTCCAATCAGATAACGTCCTGCTAATTTCCCGGCAAACTCATTGCCGATCAGAACATTAGGATCGTTTCCGCCGAGACGGTGACTGTTGAGCCAGACATGCGGCATTTGGTTGATGATCCCTTCCAGTTCGGGGGAAGACAGCGAGAAACCGAAAATAATGACTCCTTCGATTTTATCCTGCAAACATTTTCTCCTGAATTCGTTGCATGACAAATCATGCGGCAGCAACAGTAAATTCCATTTTTGTCCGAAAATACGCAGTATCTTCTGCAAATGCGAAAAAAAGTGTTGGTAATAAAGACAATTCTGCGGCATGAACAGAGCAATGTTTCCTCCGCGAAGAGATTTTTTATGCGGATAATAATCTGTATCCGAAATCACTTGCAATATCTTTTTTCTGGTCTTCTCGCCGATCCCGTCCTGTCCATTTAATGCCCGTGATACGGATGCCGGAGAAACATCTGCCAATTCCGCTACTTTTCTAACTGTCATTTTCATTCTGTCATCACTCCTTTTGCTACTGTAAGATAGCTCAAAAAAATGATTTTACCAACAAAAAACGAAATAAAATCAGATTTGTTTCGTTTTTTATACCGGATTGTTTCTGAATTATGCGGACTAAATTGCAAGAATCCAAAATATCTGCAGGAATATTCCGGATCTCAACGGAGCCAACTGCGATCACGGCAGTATCGCCGATCATTACACCTGCACAGATCTTGGAAAAAGTAAAATTTTTCCGGTCTTTTATTTTTTCCAGAAGGACGGCAGGAAAAAGATCAGCATCGTGTACAATTCAAGACGTCCGATCAGCATCTCCAGTGCAAGGATCAATTTGGCTGGAACAGACATCCAACCGAAAGAACAATCCGGAGCAATGTCCCCGAATCCGGGACCGACATTGCTGATGCAGCTGATGGATGCACTGAGCAGAGTCAGCAGATCTGTCTGACAGAAAAAGCTCAGCAGAACAGTGAAGATAAATGCAATCAGCATGTAGAACATGAAAAATCCGAGCACTCTGTTCAACACCGGCATTTCCAGACGTTCCCCGTTCAGACGGATATTCTGCAATGCACGCGGGAAAATACTTTTCCGCAATTCAGAAATGGAAAATTTGGAAAGCAGAATGATCCGGACACATTTGATCCCTCCCGAAGTGGAACCTCCGCATCCGCCCATAAACATCAATCCGAGGATAATGACCCCGGCAACCGTCGGCCAGGCTGCATAGTTGGCAGTGGAAAATCCGGTGGTCGATGAAATGGAAACGACTTGAAATGCCGCCGCCAGCAGTGAATTCCAGAAAGCATGATGATACGCCGTTTTACTCAGCGGATCCGTCAGGTCTGACAAGAAAAGATACGCCGTGATCACCAGAATCGAACCGACCAGGATCATGCAATAGATCCGGATCTCTTCATTCAGATATTCCCGCAGCGGCAATCCGGTCAGAGCACGGTAATGCAAAATAAAGTTGCAACTTCCCAGAAACATGAAAAACAGGATCACGACTTGTATGTAGGAACTTTCATACGCCGCAATACTGGCATTTTTTGTGGAGAATCCACCCGTGGAAATCGTACTGAAAGAGTGACAGACCGCATCAAAAAAAGTCATGCCGCCGAAATACAGAAACAGGGTTTGGAGAAAGGTCAGCCCCAGATAGACCATAAACATGATCTTGGCAGTGGATGCCACTCGCGGCGTAAATTGATCACTGCGGGTTTTGACCCCCGGAACTTCCGCATTATATAAAGATTGTCCTCCGATCCCGAGTACAGGCAGGATCGCCAGAAAAAAGACCACGATCCCCATCCCGCCGATCCAATGAGTCATGCTGCGCCAGAAAAGAATCCCGTAGGAAAGTCCCTCGATCCCGTTCTCCAGCAAACGACCGTCCCACAGTCTCAATTTGGAATCAATCACGCTCGCACCGGTCGTGGTAAAACCGGAAACGGTTTCAAAGATCGCATCGTACCATTGCCGTTTGGAGGCCAAAATAAAGGGCAGTGCTCCGCAGAGAGAAATCAGGAGCCAGCCAAGAGAAACAATCGCAAATCCCTCCCGCAACCCGGCATGAACTTTGTCATGAGTCCGTGTCAACAGAATCCCGATGATCCCGACCACAGTCACAGCTCCGCCGCAAAGCAACAAAGTAACTGTCTGTTCCGGAACATCATTCATCTGATACGACACCAGAGCAGAAAGAACAATCGCTGTCCCTTCCAACCCCAGCAAATAGGAAATAAGATGCAATACGATTCGCAGATTCATAGCAAATCACCTTTGCGGAAATAACGGAAGCAATTCTTTTTCCGATTCCCGGGTCACAATGGCAACAACAATATCTCCCGGCTGCAGAACAGTTCCCCCGGATGGCGTGATCACTTCATTATCCCGGAACAGCAGAGCCAGCAGTGTGGAAGGCGGCAGTTTGCAGCAGGCAAGAGATTTTCCGCACAACGGAGATGAATTGGAAACACGGAACTCTGTCAACTGGGCATAGTGCATCTGCAGATAAGCATCCACACGCATTGTTCCTGTTTCAAGAAGACGCAGAACAGAATTGACAGCCACCAGTGTGGAACTGATCGCACAATCGATCATATCCATAGTCGGAGCAATCCGGATATACTCCGGTTTGGAGGTCAGCGGAATAGTTTTCTTTGCCCCGAGACGTTTGGCAATAATACAGCTGAGGATGTTATCCTCATCATCCTGTGCCGTACTGATAAAAGCGTCACAGTCTGCCGCTCCTGCCTCCCGCAGCACTTCCTCATTGGTCGGACTGCCGTTGATCACAAGGACTTCAGCCGGGACAAAATCGGAAAATTTTTCTCCGGCACGGCGGCTTTTTTCAATCACACGCACATCGTGATTTTCATTACAGATCGCTTTTGCCAGCAGAACCGCATTCGGAGTTGCACCAACGATCACAACACGCAATTTCCGTTTGTATTCTTCATCGGTCGATGCCCAACGGATAAAATCCCGTACACGTTCCGCCAAGCCGGCAATATAGATTTTATCCCCCGGCACAAGGATCGTATCACCATGAGGAATCAGAAATTGTTTCTCCCGGATCAATCCGGCAAAACGGATCGACTGCATCAGGTCATTGCCCGCAGGAATATCTTTGATCCGGGTTCCTGCCAACAGCGAAGAGGGGGCAATCTCGAACACCCGCATCACCGCATCCGGATGAGAAAAACGGATCTCCTCATACAGAAAACGGTCTTCCAGAATCGACAGGATCTTGCGGACACACTCCGTCGGAGGCGATACAAATTTCCAGATCCCGAAAGATTCCGGGGTCAGATTCCCGCCCTCTTTCGAGAAAAATGAAGCGTTGTTCACACGGCAAATCGTTTTACGGCTCCCCAGTCGGGATGCCAGCTGACAACAAAGAATATTGACAGCATCATCGCCGCTCACAGCAAGAACCACATCCGCTGTCGCTGCTCCGGCATTGCGGAGGACTTCAAGATCCAGACAGCTTCCTTCGATCAGACGGACATCCAGCGATTCATTGATGTGTTCCAATGTTTCCACAGAAGTATCGATCAATACGACATCATGCAGATTGGATGTCAGCTTGGTCGCAAGCAGACGCCCCAATTCCCCCGCCCCGGCGATAATAATATTCATAAAACCTGTAATCCTTTTTTTATCATTCGGTTACAGATATGCAGCAATCAATGAAAATCAAACTCTTTTTCCAACAATTCTGCAATCTTTTCACAAGCCTGAGCTTCATCCGGCCCGGTGACTTTCAATATGGCAGTGTCACCTTTCTGCAGCCCGAGAGCCAGCAAATCCAGAATACTGGTAAGATTCGAGTTCCCACGGGAGGATTCCAGTTGAAACTGATGCCCCGCATATTGTTCCACCGCCCCCATGATCAAACTGGAGGGACGGCAATGGATCCCCGCCTGATTCCGGATCTGAACTTTCTTTTCCACCATAAACAATCTCCATCTTTACACAATACAGTACCATCCCGATGCCGGAATGATACCAACTATTTCTCTTTCCTTATAATATACTGCATCTTGAAATTTTTGCAATTCCGGAAATCTTTCCCTTGCATTTTTTCTTTGACATCTTTATATTTATATAAGGTTATAGAAGGATTTCTTCCGGTCCCCGGAAACCGGATCGGCAGAACCAGGAAACAACTGTGAATTTTTCACAAGGAAATCAGGTTGTCAAGACCGGAAGTAAGAAAAATTGAAAAATAAATTTCACAAGAAATCAAAAAATCAACTTGCATATTTTGAAAACAACGACATATTACAGGGTATAGTCCTTGCGGGGACTGGTGCCGATTGTTAATAACTTGTTGATAACTTTTCAGAATACAGTTGTTTCTGTATGAAGACAGGCTCGTTAGAGCTTTTTTTGAAGAAAAATCTGATTTTTTTCAAAAAAGGGCTTGACTTTTCAAAAAAGGTCAGAATAGGAAATATATCTATTCGTATATTTGACCTCAAAACAACCTATTTTCAAGTATTTATAACAAAAAGCCGACAGTACGTAAAACAGGTGCGGATCGCAGGAATATCCGCAGAAAAAAATGAATAAACAAGACGATCTGCCTGAAGCGGAGTGTTTTGTGTTAATAAGTTGAAGTGAAGGGACGGGATTTTAACATGACAGAGGAGCATTCCAATGCTTCAGTGCTTTGGCAGAAAGCACGCGACCTGATCCGGAAAAAAGTGCCGGATCATGTCTATATGCAGTGGTTCGCTGCAATCGTTCCGATCCGTATGGAGGATCGGAAAATCATTCTCGGTGTACCGGATGATCTGTTTGCAAGCTGGTTGACCGATAACTATCAGGACTATCTCTGCGAGGGACTTGAAGAAGCCGCTGGCGGAGAGATCGCATTTGATTTTGAAACCGGCCATCAGGCTGACTATCCCAAAGATGACCTTCCCCGGGAAAAATCCAATCCCGTCCAGATTTCCTGGGAAGATGAAGATGCGGGCGAAATCAAAGTCAAACCTCTCAGACAGGAGAATGCACCGAACTGTCTGCCTTCTTATACCTTTGATAATTTCATTGTCGGTGAGGAAAACCGTTATGCCTACTCTGCCGCATTGACTGCGGCTCAGAATCCGGGGCAATTCAATCCTTTATATATCTACGGCAGTACAGGTATGGGAAAAACACATCTGCTCCAGGCTGTTGCAAATGCAGTTTATAAGAACAATCCCAATACAGTCGTGCGTTATGTGACCTGTGAAACATTCCTGAATTCTTATCTGGATTCTCTGCGGACCCATTCCACATTCAAATCTCATTTTGAATTCCGGAATCATTTCCGGGAAGTGGATCTGCTGCTGATCGATGACGTTCACCAGCTGGGCGGAAAAGATCAGATCCAGGAAGAATTTTTCAACACATTCAATACCTTGTATAATGCAGGCAAACAGATCATTCTGACATCCGATAAACAACCCTCGGAAATTCGCGGTCTGGAAGCACGTCTCGTTTCAAGATTTGAATCCGGTGTGACCACACAGATCACCTCCCCCACCACCTTTGAAACACGTCTTTCCATTCTGCAGTCCGAACAGAAAGATCAGCTGGTGAAACTCTCTCCCGATGTGATCCACTATGTGGCGGAACGCATCTCTTCCAGTATCCGTACATTGAAAGGGGCTCTGATGCGACTGGTGGCTTACTCCTCCATGCTGGGACGTCCGGTTCCCATGGATGAAGCCGAAGGGATCCTTGCGGATATGTTGGATAAGGAGGCGGAAACCCGTAAAGTCAGCATTGACCGTATCCAGCAAGTCGTGGCAGAATATTTCAATTTGCGTGTTACAGATCTCACCGGGAGCAAACGTCCGAAAAATATTGCTGAACCCCGGATGATGGCGATGTATTTCGCCAGGGAACTCACAGAATTTTCTCTGGTCGATATCGGAAATGCGTTCGGCGGCAGAAATCATGCAACCGTTCTTCATGCAGTTTCCCAAGTCAAAACCATGTGTGAAAAAGATGATACTTTCCGACGGAATATGACTGCTGTCAAACGAAAAATACAAGGATGATCCATTATGAAATATGCTGATCTTCATTCCCATACAACACTTTGCAATCATGCGTGCGGGACTCCGGATGAATATCTGAAATATGCACAGGAACGGAATCTGGCTTTTTTCGGTGTCTCCGACCATATCCCGTGGCCGGTCGGCTACGATTCAGAAGTCAGGATGAAAGAAACGGAATTCCCGCTCTACCGTCAGATCGTGCGTGATTTGCAGAAAAAAGCTGCCGGATCAGGAACAGAAGTCCTCTACGGGATCGAACTGGATTATGTCCCCGGAAGAATGGATGAAGTCGCAAAAGCCATTGAAAATGAACCGTTTGATTACCGGATCGGTTCCATTCATTATGTTTCTTTCGGATTTGATGATGAAGCAACATTGCCATTGTGGGAATCCGAAGGCCCGGACTATGTGTGGTATACTTATGCGGATCTGATGTGTGAATTTGTGAACTCTTTTGATTTTGACATCATGGCGCACCCGGATCTGCCTAAAAAATTTGCCCTTTATCCCTCCGATATGAACCGTTTTCACAAACGCCTTGAGGAAGCCCTGAAAGTTGCCGGGGAAAAAGGGATCGCCATGGAGATCAATACTGCCGGATTGCGGAAAAAAGTGCATGAACTCTATCCCTCTCTGGAAATTCTGAAAATGGCGAAAGCTGCCGGAATGCCACTGACTTTCGGATCCGATTCTCATGCACCGGAAGATGTCGGGGCAGATTTCGATCTCGCCCGTGAACTGGCGGAAGAAGCCGGATACAGATCCATTCTGACGTTCCGGAACAGACAGCCCGTTGAACTGCCCTTCTCCTGAAAATGAGCGTATCACCGGGAAACACTCTTTCTGTATTGTTCAGGAAAACCTCCGGAGGCACAGCATTGTGGACAAATCATTGAACAGCGGACACCGTGAACGGCTTAGGACACGTTATCTCAAAGCCGGAGGAGATGGTTTTCCAGACTATGATATGGTCGAATTGCTTCTGACCTATGCCATCCAACGCAGAGATGTCAAACCAATCGCCAGAAATCTTCTGCAGAAATTCAAAAATATCGGCGGGATCATGGATGCCACCACAGAAGATCTCTGTTCCGTGGATGGAATGGGGGAAAAATCTGCCCTTCTGCTCAAACTCATGCGCGATTTCTGTATTCGTTATCTGGAATCGGAAATCACCAATACCGATGTACTCAATTCTACCCGGAAACTCCGCGAATATGCAAGAATGAAACTGGGGGGGTTCACCGAAGAAGTCATGATGCTGATCTGTCTGAATGTAAAAAACAGGATCATTGATTCCAAAATCATCTCAAGAGGTACGATCGACAGTGCGGTTATTTATCCCCGCAACATCGCCGCAGATGCATTACAGAAAAAAGCGGCAAGCGTGATCGTGGTCCATAATCATCCGAGCGGCGATACAACCCCGTCCTTTACCGATAAAGAATTTACTGCCGAAGTTGCAAAAGCATTGCACCTGTTGGATATAGACCTGCTGGATCATCTGATCGTCTCCCGCACAGATGCGTTCAGTTTCCTTGAACACGGAATGATGGAGGAACGCCGCAAATGATTCTCGGAATCGGTACAGATATTGTGGATTGTGCCAGAATTGCAAAGGTTCTGGAACGGAAAGGGGAACTTTTTACATCGCATCTGCTCACAGAAAAAGAACAGACACAAAGCAGAAATGATCTTTACTATATCTGCGGACGCTGGGCGGCAAAAGAAGCATTCTCCAAAGCTCTCGGCTGCGGGATCGGCGCACAATGTTCCTTTCAGGATATTCAAATCCTGCGCGATCCGTCGAGCGGACGTCCCCTGCTCTCAGTACATGGAAAAGCGGCAGAGACAGCTGCTGCTCTCGGAGCAAAACACTTTCATGTATCCATCAGTCATGAAAAAACACACGCCGTTGCAACGGTCATTATCGAAGACTGAGAAAAACCGTAACGGGGGAAGAATAAATATAGCACTATATTTTATTTTCAGAAAAACAGAATGATTTTTTTGAAAAAGAGGTGAAAAGCGCACTTTTTCTGAAAAAAATTCTTGATTCTGCAAAAGTCGAAAATATATTTACATTCAGAGAGATAAAACGGAGCTGAAAAGCTCCATCACAAAACATGGAATCCCAAACAAGGAGAAAAAAACATGTCCTGCGTTATTCCGAAACAAGAGTATTTCGACAGAATCGCAAAATTCCAGGAAAGAATCAAAGCCGCCGGTCTTGATGCCTGCCTCGTTCACGGTACTGAATCCGACTTCGCCAACGTCCGCTACCTCAGCGAATACTGGCCCACATTTGAACAGGCCGGTGTCTTCGTCCCTGCTGAAGGCGACGCTGTCCTCCTGATCGGTCCGGAAAGTGAAAAATATGCTCGCGGCAGAAGCGTCCTCCCCAAAGTGGCTCTGCTCCTCAACTACCGCGAATCCGCTGAACCGGATTATCCGGGCATCCCCCTGGCAACCTATGACAAAGTTGTCAAAATGGCTATGGGCGACAAAAAGCTCAACAAACTCGGTCTCGTCGGCACCGCTGTCATGACCAAACCGACTCTTGATGCAGTTGCATCCCAGCTCCCCGGCGTAGAAGTTGTCGTCGCTGACGAAGTCTTCCGTCCGCTCCGCTGGTTCAAGAGCGAAAACGAACTTGCATGCCATCGCGAAGCCTTCAAAGTTTCCGAAAAAGCTGTTCAGGCTATCCTCAATGAAATGAAACCGGGCATGACCGAATTCCAGGTCATCGGTATCGCTCAGCGTGAAATCTACGCAAACGGCGGTGAATACGAAGGTCACAGCCTTTACTGCTTCGGCGGCGATCGTACCAGCAACGGTATCAGCCGTCCGACAGGCGCAACCATCAAACAGAACGAAATCATCCAGCTCAACATCGGCGCACGCGTCGGTGGTTACAGCTCCTCCATCGGTCTGCCGGTCTATTTCGGTACTCTTCCGAAAGAACAGATGGCTCTCGTCGAATTCGGTCTCCGCGCTCACAAATACACCTTCGAACTGATGAAAGCCGGTGTCGAAGCTTCCTCCATTGCTAAAGATTATGAAAAATGGGGTTGCGATCAGGGCTGGGGCGATTACATGCTCTACGGTCCGGTCCACGGCCTCGGTATCATGGAAACTGAAAGCCCCTGGATCGAAAAGACCAGCAACTACAAACTCCAGGAAAACATGACCTATCAGATCGATACCTTCTTCACCGGTAACGGTTACGGTCTCCGTTGGGAACGCGGATGCATCATCAAGAAAGATGGCTGCGAACTGCTCTCCCACAAATTCATGGATCTAGATTGCTGCAAACTCGGCTGATCTCTCAGCTGATTTATTTTCAGTTATCACAAACCCTTTCTCCACCCCGGGGAAAGGGTTTTTTATCACCCGGAAGAAAAATCCTCTCAACTACCCGGAAAAAATTTCTTTTTTTACAGATTTCAGATTGATTATAACACAATGTTGCTGTATATTTCTGCAGTTCTGTTATCAACAATCTAAAAACAAGGATCTTGTATGTACTCAATTCTGATTGCTTTCGTTACCGGTCTGATCGTTGCCGG
>JAGCNI010000086.1 GCA_017646015.1 Lentisphaeria bacterium | reverse complement strand
ATTTTCAACAGGAACGGACTCCCCCATTGCCGGTTCAGGCTTCACCTCCACTGTTTTTTCCTGTTGCACCATGACCGGCGGAGCGACAGGAGTTTGGGAGTGAAGCGGAGCAGCAGGAGCGGCAACCTGTTGGATCACGACCGGAGGAACCACCGGGATCTGTGCCAGAGTCGGGATCTTTTCAATACCATCCAGTTCCCCGGATTTGCGGAGCTGATTCAAACGGGCAAGCAGATCTTCTATTTTGATCGCATGTGCCGCACGCATGGCTTTCAGAAGGATCGTTTCCATGAAAACCTGTTTATTGATCGCTTCCCGCAAAACATAGGAAGATGCCGCAAGATGTTCCATCAAAATCTGCAGAGAGTCTGCACGGGCAATGGCGGCAAGCTCACGGTAACAGGCGATCTTTTCAGGATTTTCATCCAGAACTGCTTGCGGATCAGGAAGTACCAGCGAAAGCATGATCCCGCGCATCCAGGTCAGGATCTCTTCATAAAGCGTTTCCAGATTTTTCCCCTGCGCCGCAAACTGATGAATGGAAAGAATCGTCGTGGTGCGGTCATTGGAAAGAATCGCCTGCAAAAGATTTTTCATCTCGCCCGGAGCTGTAAGACCGAACAGCGAAAGGGCTTGATCTTCCGAGATCATCTCATTGCCGGCACTGTTTCCGAAAAAGGAAACCAGCTGGTCAAGAAGAGATTGGGCATCACGCATTCCTCCGTCCGCTGCCCGGGCGATCACATCCAGAGCTGAACGGGAAATATTGACATTCTCTTCTTTGGCAATATATTCCAAACGGTTGGTAATCAACTCCGAAGGAATCCGGCAGAGGTCAAAACGCTGACAGCGTGAGATTACTGTCGGCAGCACTTTGTTGACTTCGGTCGTGGCAAAAATGAATTTGGCATGAGCCGGAGGTTCCTCAATCGTTTTGAGCAACGCATTCCAGGCACTCTTGGAAAGCATGTGAACTTCGTCAATGATATAGATCTTATATTTGGAAGAGACCGGCATGTGCAAAACATCTTCGCAAATGTCACGGGCCTTTTCAACCTGTGTGTGTGTTGCAGCGTCGATCTCGATCACATCCACACTGGATTCTTCAGAAATCGCTTTGCAGGAAGAACATACACAACAGGGCTCCCCATCCACAGGATTCTTGCAGTTCAATGCTTTGGCAAAAATACGCGCCGAAGTTGTCTTCCCGATCCCGCGCGGTCCCACAAACAAATATGCATGAGCGATACGTCCTGACACGATTGCATTCCGCAGTGTCCGGGCAATATGCTCCTGACCGACCATGTCGGAAAATTTCTGCGGACGCCATTTTCTTGCTGTTACCTGATAAGCCATTTCTATACCTTGATCCTTATTGATGTTTCTTTTGCTGTTTCCGACGGTTCAGATATTGCGGGATCTGTTCCTTTGCAACACGCTGCAAACCGTTCAGAAGATCCTGTTTCAAATGCGCTTCCATGATCACCGTATTCCCCTCCTGACGGAAACGGAAAGCCTCCTGCCATTTCTGGAGCAATGCCTGATCAGATGAACCGATGAACATGGCTGACATGATCACGTAATTTCTCAATGACATCAGTGTCTGCTGAGCATCCTGCGCCCCGGGATTCACAAATACACCACGGAAACGCAGCCCGTCGGCTCCATCCGGAAACAAGGTCAGATGCCCGGAGGAAAAACGCAAAAGCAGAAAATTCGTCGCACGCCATTTTTCATCCGGCAGGATCACGCCACAGGCAATCGCTCCGGGAACAGTCAGATCATTCCGGACAGATGTGGAAAGCCCTTTCTTCAAATCCCAATATTTCAGAAGTTCAGACTTCTTTGCAACCAATGCAAGATCCTTTTCCAGATAGGTCGATGCAAATTCCTTACGCCGTATTTTCCCTTTTCTCTGATACTCCTGAGAAAACAACTGATATGTCCGGGACTGAAATTTGACGGAAGTATGACGGAATCCCGGCAGTTTGATATTGGAGGCTATCTGCTGCAAATTCTGCTCCGGAATGCCGGTTTTGACGAAAAGAAAACCGTCTTCCGAATCCATCAGAGCTGGCGCAGAATAAATCAATTTTGTCCCGTTTTGAGATTTTTCAGACATTCCGTCATTCAGAAACAAAAGAAAAATCTGACGGAAAAGAGGATCTGTTTTCCGGATATCCAGGTTCAAAAGATAAGGCAGTGCACGATCCGTCACACAAACCGTCAATTCACCCTGAGGCACAAGATCCATCATATTTGCAGCAGAGACAACAAAACATGCAGTCATGGCTGACAGCACCGTCAAAAACATCTTTTTGCTCATTGTCATTCCTCACTTTCTGTTATTCTTTGACTGTCCGGAGATAAAACGGATTTCCTTCCGGATCAGTAAACCGTAACAATGGAAAACCTGCTTTATCCGCGCAAGTACAGTTCCGGATATATCCGTGATCCACCAGTTTTTTCCGGAAAGCCTCCGGATCGGAACAATCCAGAAACCAGGCGATCCGGCTTTCCCGCGGCGGCAGGGGCTCATCAAATTCCACTTTCTCCAGATACAGCATCACGCCGGATCCTATTTGAAAAGCAACCCAGAAAGTACTGTCCTCCAACGGATGCCCAAGCTCCAGAATGTCCCTGTAAAACGAACGGCAGACATTCAGATCTTTTACTTTTATCACGATTCCGTAACTTTTTTCTTTCATAATGTCACAGTGTCTTTTAAAAATTTTAAAACAACTGACAATAGAACACCATAATGGCAAAAAATCAAATCCAAAATTGTTTTTTTTCTGTAAAGATACATCCGGAGCAGAAAAAATCTCTCCGGACAGAAGCCCTCACATTATTTGGAATCTTTTTCATTCCGTTATTGGAAAAATAATTTCCGGATGCTATAGTATGTTTCACACGGATGTTTTCGTTATAGATGTAAACATGGCAAGTTCTTTGACTGCAAACCAATGGAGAATCTGTTTATGCTGCGTATTTTTTCTGTTTTTCTGATGTTTGTATTGACCGCAATCCCGCTTGCAGGTGATGATTTTGAAGACTTCATCCAATCCTGTTCCATCGTTGCAAGCAATTACAATCAGGCTGTCAAAGCTCCCGGAACACGCTTTGATACAGAATACATGCACCATCTCCGCAATATGCAGCGTCTGGGAAAAAGTGTCCAGCAGACAGTCAACCATCTTCAGCTCGGCAAAGATTTCATTTTTCCAAAACTTGCCGCAGATCTCCAGCGCACCTTTCAGGAAAATTCCAAAAAATATGTCAACTCCGTCTCCGAAAAAAGGAGAAACAATCATAAATCTATCAGTAATAATAAATTAAGTGAAAATCAAACGGCGAATTCGCCGGACAGTATCTTCAAGATCATTCAATTCGATGTAATGGAATTGCGGAAAATGGAATTCACCACAGAAGAACATGGTTCCATCATGCTCACACTGGAAACACACCGCAGTTTTCTGGAATTCAAAAGACTTTTCAAATTTTTCAAACAGTTCCAGTACCGTGCACGCACTCAGGGATACAATGACCCTGTCTTCGCTCAAATCTTCAAACAACGGATGCTGCTGCTCCGATCCTCCGCCGGAAAAATCACCCGGATCCTCCGGAAAAATTCCCCCGGAACCATGCAGAAATTCAATCTGAATCAGGAAGTCGAACACCTTTTGAGTAATTTTAACAATCTCGCAGAACAAAACAGTATGAACCGCGGCAGGAAACAGGTTCAGAAAAAACGGATCAATGGTGTCAATACCGCCACCGGACTCCATACCGATATGAATTATGCCATGCGAAATATCCAGGATTTCATCAATCAGCTCGATCAGAGTAATTTTGAAACCGATCCTCCCATCAGAAAAAATGGAAGAGCTGATAACCGGAAGTCTGATGACGATCCGGCAGATATTCTCAATCAGAATAAAGAAAAAAATGATTACACAAAGCTCTCCCGGAAAGAACTTCATAAACTCCTGAATCAAAGACGTAACAAAATCTTCCGCGGTAACACCTCTATGGACGGATTTGACAACCGTTCCGAAAAGCTTTATCTGACAACACTTTCCAATCAGCAGCGACGCCTGTATTCCTCTTACCTGAAAGAGTTTCAGCAGTCCGGATATGCCGCAGGGGTGGCAGTCCGCAGTGCAATCCTCAAACTCCATACGCAACTGCGGACAAGCAGAGAAATGCTCACAAGCAAAGAAATGATACAACTCCTCCGGAGACTGGATTCAGAAATCAAAAAACAGGAAGAAAAAAATACCGATCTGAAATTTGATCTCCGGAATCCACGCGGAAAAAATTATGAACAATGAAATTTTGAACTCCAATCAGAACTGGTCAACCAGCGGTCTCATTTTCCCGCGGAATATCCTGCTCCATTCCATGCTGGCAAACTGCGGATATGAAACAAGACAGCAGGAAAATTATGACTTCGACGGTCTCTGCCGCGGACAGTCCGAATTCGCCATTTTCCAATATACCATCTCCGGCGAAGGCGCACTGCAATATGAAGACCGCTCCTTCCGCATGAAAGCCGGGGATGCCATGATCGTTCATATCCCACACGCTCACCGTTATTATCTGCCGGAAGATGCAGATCACTGGCGACACCTCTACCTTACAATCTCCGGAATCGAAGCGATCCGTATCCTCCGGGAAACAGAATCACGATTCGGTCCGGTGATCCATCTGCCGCATACTGCCACTCCGATCCGGAAAGCTGTCGCTATTATTCTGCAATCCAAAAAAGGAGTACTCTCAAGCCCGTTCAAACTCTCCGCCGCAACATACGATTTTACAGTTTCTCTCTATGAATACATGCTTGCCGGAAACAGCGAAGCAGAACGGCAGAACCAACTGATCATCAAAAATGTACATAAATTCTGCCTGACTCATATCACGGAAGAGATCGACGTCAGCGATATCGCAAAAGCTGCCGGATACAGCCGTTCCCATTTCACACGGATCTTTCATAAACTCTACGGAATCACTCCTGCACAATACCTCACCGAATTGCGCCTGCGCTCAGCCATACGGATGCTTCAAATGGAATGCTGTTCCATCAAAGAAATCGCCGCACGATGCGGTTTCCGGGATGAAAGTTACTTCTGCAAAGTCTTCCGGAAATATCACTCTCTCTCACCCGAAAAATTCCGTAAAGGAAAAATCTGACAGAATAAATTTATTAAAAAATTTATTTTTTTATTAAAACTCCCTGTTGATTTTCGCCACACGGGATGTAAATTACTTTATCTGTTACATTATTAATCAAGTAGAGGGGTTTGGTAAAATGATATCTTTTCTGTCATATCTTCCAGTAGGTGAATCCGGTCTGTACTTCGCATTCAATCATTCCGACAGAATGGGACAGGGCATTGTGATTCTGCTCTTCATCTTCTCAATCATCACATGGACGATCATGATCGAAAAAGGGGTCAGCCTGAAACATGCTTACAGAGACAGCATCCAGTTCCTCAACAAGTTCCGTTCCAAACGAAACCCACTGATCTTTGTTGACCGGATCGAAGATGAACCCAGCCCCACAGCCAGAATCTGTGAAACCGCATATCAACGGATCGAACAACTCAATATCGAACTGCCCGACGGTTCACGCAGAACTCTTGAAGCAGAAGAAATCGAAGTCGTCCGGGCTTCTCTTGAACAGGCTGTCGCTGATCAGATCATTGTGCTGGAGAAAAAAATGATCTTCCTGGCAACAGCAATCACGATCAGTCCCTTCCTCGGTCTCTTCGGTACAGTCTGGGGGATTATGCTGGCATTTACCGATATGGCAATGCAGGGAAAAGCCGATATCCAGGCTCTCGCCCCAGGGGTCAGCGGTGCTTTGCTCACAACCGTCCTCGGACTCCTCGTGGCTATCCCATCCGTCGTCGGATACAACTGTATTTCCAATCAGATCAAATCCACGATCGTGCACATGGATAACTTCGTCGAAGAATTCATCGTCAAACTCAAAATCGAAAAATTAAGCGATTCTCAAACACCCTCCCGCGAAATATCCAGTGAAAACAGTTACAGATTCTGAGGAAAAATACAATGCGAAGACGTTTTCAAAACAAAACTTATGATGAGATCAATATCACACCGTTGATGGATACTGTCTTCTTCCTCCTCATCATCTTCATGCTCACCGCTCCTTTGCTGGAAAACAGTATCGACGTTTCTCCCCCGAAAATGTCGGCTGCCGAAATCGAACCCAATGAGTTCTCAAAAGTTATACACGTCAACAAAACAAAAACAATCAAATTTGAAAATAAAACGCTTTCAACTCCGGAACTCCTCCGGAGACTCAATGCGCTCAAAAATTCCAGAGACGGCAAAAAAATGCGCATCTTCCTCCGCGCAGATCAGGATCTGCGTTACGGGGATGTGATCGATGTCCTCAAGACAATCAAAAAAGCCGGACATGCAGATATTTCTTTAGTTACAGAGGCAGAATAAAATGGCGGTACGTTACAACAATATCCAGCGTCCCTCCATGTCAGTTTCCATACAGAAATCGACAGCTCCTCTGCCGTATGTCAGCGGAACAAAAAAGACTTTTATTTTCACGGTCATCTCTCTCTTTCATGCTCTCCTGATTTTCATCCCCGCAATTTTCATAACTCTGGATACGCCCCCGAAAAATCGACTTCTGGTGCTGGTTCCGACAGTTGACAAAATCCCCGGAGAAGCTCCGTCACAACAGCCGTCAAATCAACCGTCAAAATCCCGTCAGTTGCCACAACTTGATAATTTCAAAAAACTTACAGATATTCCGGAACTTCCACCAGAACCCGACCCAGAGACGGAACCGACAAAAGAAACACCTGCTCCCAAGCCGGAGCCGAAATCGGAACCCAAACCACAGCCGCCTGTAAAAAATAGGAAAGAAAAGCCCATCGAAAAACCGATGGAAGGCGGAAAACGTCCGGTAAAAACAAATACCCAGGAAATCAAAAAAAGCACGAAAAAAGTCACTCGTCCAACGACAAACACCAAAAAGAAAGCGGCGGAAGCTAAGGCACGGAAAGATGCTGAAAATAAACGCAGACTTCAGGAAGCGGCAAGAAAAAACCGGGAACGTTCCAGAAGTGCTGCTGCCGCACAACGCACAAGAGATATTCAGAATATGATTCGGGGAATGAGTGGCGGAAGCGGCGCAAGCTCCGCCGGCTCCGGACGCGGCGGCGTGACTGCCAATGATATTGAAACGTATTATGATAAAGTGACAACTACACTGTACCGTCACTGGAACCAACCCAATATCTCAAATCTGCAAAATCAGGAACCGACAGTTATTTTGAAGCTGAAAATAGATAAAAACGGCAGAATAATCTCAGCCATAGTCACACAGAAATCCGGAGTTGCCGCAATGGATAACTCCGTAGATGAATTACTGGAAAAAGTAAAAGTCCTCCCGATACCGCCACGGGCAATGGAAATTACTGTCACAATGGAAATCGAACGCTGAACCTTATCTCTGCGAATATACGATCATGGCACGGGCGAACTGACAATCTTTGTGAAGTACAACTCTGTGCGGGATATTGGCTTTCATATACAGGGTATCCCCCTGACGCATCACATGGGAATTGCGTTCATCAAAAAGACGGTATTCGATTTCGCCCTCCAGCAGAAGAAAAAACTCCTCTGTATCGTGCATCATAAAATCGCGTTCTTCGACAGACGGCGTATATTCCACAATAAAAGGATTCATAACTCTGTCCGACTGACGGCAGGCGAGGGCAAAATAACGGATCCCGTACCGTTGACT
This sequence comes from Lentisphaeria bacterium, assembly GCA_017646015.1. Taxonomy (GTDB): domain Bacteria; phylum Verrucomicrobiota; class Lentisphaeria; order Victivallales; family UBA1829; genus SIG94. The sequence goes on along the minus strand of JAGCNI010000086.1, from coordinate 434 downwards.
TTCATCACGCACAAACTCTTCACCATCATCAATATGTCCGAAAGTGTATTCCGGCACGGATGTTGTTTTCTGAAACAGCTCACCCAACTGAAGTCCCAAAGCTGTGGCGATCTTGTCCAACGCTTTCAGGGAAGGAGTCACACGGAAATTTTCTACCTGAGAAATAAATCCCTTGCTGAATCCGCTTTTAGATGCAAGTTGTTCCACAGTCATGGACTTAGACTGTCGGATCGCGCGGATGTTTTGTGATATGTGGAGAAGATCCATACTGGTTCACTTCTCCGTTTCAAGCATATCCCGGGTCAAATGCACATCACATTCCATACCGTCGGTTCTGCGTTCCAAAGATAATTTGAAAGCGGCAATAGAATTTTCCGGAGCATCAGCAGATTCGCCGCGATGAGAGATCCATTTGACTTTCTTTTTCATATTCT
>JAGCNI010000085.1 GCA_017646015.1 Lentisphaeria bacterium | reverse complement strand
TTAGATTTTTTAGATTTTTATACTTTCAGAAGATGAGGCAGGATTCCTGTAAAAATTATTTTTTCCTGTTTGATTTTGAATTTGGATTTGCAAAATTCTGCGGTTATGATATATTTCCGTGTCTTTCTTATTATGCGCGGCTGGTGAAATGGCAGACACGCAGGATTTAGGTTCCTGTATCGTAAGATGTGTGGGTTCAAGTCCCACGCCGCGCACCATTTTTTTTCCTTTGTTTTTATGATATTCCTGCAATAAAAAACGGGATCTCTGTGATGAGATCCCGTGTGTTTTGTTATCCGTCTGTCAAATCAGAAATTGATACTGACCAAGGTGTATCCTTGAAATACCGGGAGAGTGATTTCTGTATAATTGCCGGAAACAGTGTAATCAAGATTCTGTCCGTCTGGAGCAAGTGTGACAGATTTGACCACTCGGTTGTCTGTGCGGACTTTGAATTTTGCATTGACCACCGCCAGAGGCTCTTCCACGACAGTTGTTGCGCCGCGTTTTTCCGGAGCGTAGGCAATCAGATTGATGTTGAAACGATCTTTCTGTTCCGTGAGAGTTGTCCGGACAAAGGAGGGGAGGGTCACATTTTTGAATATCATTTCCGGATGCAGTTCTTCAATAATGTTTTTGAAGATCGTCCGCAGCTGGATCGCACCCAACTGATAATATCCCGCAAAGAGATCGCCCGAGCACCATACACATTTTCCTTTCACTGTCAGGAACGGCATATTGGTTTCCTCTTGCGGCGGTGTGTAGTAGATTGCGTGAGTGCCGATCCAGCTTTTATTATAATATGGTTTGACCAATGTGGCAACCTGTTGTGCATCTTTGAGTGTGGCTTTGGAGGCTCCTGCGTAGAGAGACCAAACCATGTCTTCCAGATTTTGAGAGAATTTATCCTGCATTTTGAAATAGACCGGGTTCAAATCAGCATCGGAACAATATTCGATTCCGAGAATATCGCCCAATTTTTCGGCGGCGTTTTTGCCACAGGCGAAGAGAGCTGCTCCGTTTGCAACTGCCTTACGGATCCGTTCCACCAGCAAATCGGTGATTTCCAATGTTTCCGGAAGGATCAGAAGTTTATATTGATCCCATGATTTGTCACAATCCGCCAGAATAATATCGAACTGAACTTTCAACTCTTCCAGCATCCGGACAGCACTGATCAGAGGTTTTCTGTAACGCAATGCCCCGTTGTCATACGGATATACGATTGCTGTATCCGCTTGATTGACAGCGTCTTCATACCATTTATCATATTTCTGCAAGTCGGCATAGACCTCTCTGATGCGGTCGAATACCGCCTGATCTTTATCGCCTCTCGGATGAAAATGTCCGCCGATATTGGGACGCATTCCATGTGCCAGTCCGTAGAAAAGATCGAATTTCAAACTGTCCGCTGTGCGCAATCCTCCAAAATCTCCCCATGTATTGAATCTGCCGGTCATATTCAGAACCTGTTTTGCCGGGTCGATATTCCGTGTGACGTGTGCGAGAGTCGGAAGAAATTCATAGCCCCAAATGGAGGTCGGGAGACATTCACAATCAAAAAAGGTATTCTGTTCCCGTGCGGAACCGGGGACGGGACCATTGAAGAAGAGCATGGGTTCTTTTATTTTCGATTTGACTTCGCGCGTGATATCTTCGCAGAGTTTTAAGATGGACTGTTGGGAAAATCTGACCACGGAATCAAAATCATTCCAGTCGATATTCTGTTCTTTCATCATTTTGATACAAGTCGGGCAGATACAGGGATTGGGTTGGAGACAATCAATAAAGAATCCGGCGACTGGATAATTATCTGTGATTTCCCGGATCATACTGAGGAGATGATCCCGGTATGGAGTATTATAACACATGGTCAGTGCATTCGGTACGATTTTACCAAACGGACTGTGTCCGGGCATATAAAGGGTTTGCCATTCCGGATGCTGGAGAGCTTCGACATTACTGATCCCGCCGTTGAGATAAGCTGTCAGAGCGATATTCTTCTTTTGACAGGCGTGAGCGATTTGTCCGAAAAGATCGTAATCCAATGCCGGATGGCGGGTTCCGATTTTTGTATCGTAATATGCCAGCCCCCGGTTGCAGCGGGCATGAAATGTGATATAATTGACACCGCATTTTTCTATTTCAGTGACAAAATGTTCCACATCGAAATTTTTCCCGACATCAGGATTTTCCTGTTCCGTATGATTATCGTAAAAGAGTGCGTAATTGACTTTCAGCATGACTTGTATCTTTCTTGAAAAAAAAGGAGGAAAAAAGCATCTGTCCTGACAAAAGAAATGTCTGGATCGATTCGGACAGATGCCGAGGATCAGAATCAGGAGCCTGGTGCTCCCGATCGTTTTTTATTTTGCGGAGTATCCGCCATCGATCACAAGATTTGTACCTGTGACAAATGCCGAAGCATCAGAGGCAAGATAGACGATCCCGCCTTTGAGGTCTGTGGAGTTGCAGACACGTCCGAGCAGAGTTGCCGCCGCATGATTTCTGGTGAAACGGTTATGGTCGGTTTCCCATTCGGCACAATATCCGATGAGACTGACAGAGTTGACTCTGATATTATGTTTTCCCAACACACTTGCCGCCCAGCGGGTGAAATTGATCATGCCGCCTTTTTCGTAATGATAGGCAGGGGAGGGCAGAATATCTGAGTCTGTCTGCATGCCTGTACCTTCATAGTTGGCGTGATCGAGACCGAGCATCCCCATGTAACTGGCGATATTGATGATGGAGCCGGATTTCTGTTTGATCATGTTTTCGGCTGCAAGGCGGGTGATGAGGAACAGACCCGATGCGTTGACATGCAGACTTTGATCGTACAATTCCGTGGAGACATCCCAGCTTGCAAGAGCCACGCGCAGCACTGCGTTGTTCACCAGAACATCAAGTTTTCCGGATTCTTTCACGATTTGTTCAATACAATTCCGAATCGACTGATCATTTGAAAGATCCAGAGCGATCGTTCTCATTCCCGGAAATTTTGCGGCATATTCATTGAGCTTTTCCAGATTGCGGGAGGCAATATAGACCGTCGCTCCTGCTTCATAGAGAGCTTCGGAAATCTGTGCTCCATAGCCGCCCTGATGACCGGCACCTCCGGTGACAAGAGCCACTTTTCCTTTCAATGAAAAACTGTCCAGAACATTCATGGTTTTTTCCTTTTTTTTATTTGTCATGCTTCTGCATGAAAAAAAGCAGGGCATTTTCCTGTTTTTTCATGCAGTATAGCATGGAATGTTTATTTTTCAAGTCGGAAAAGCAGTATTAATTCCAATGAACTTTTCCGTAATTGAGGGCATTATTGATTCTCTGTACCAGAACACTGCGCGGCGGGAGTGTGATTTTGAATCCGCTGCGTGTATCGCCATCCATGATGGATGTTTCAGTTTTTCCGTCTATGGTATAAAGTGTGCCATAGCAGGGAGAGGGTTCCGGCATCGGATAGGTATATTTTGTCTTCTTCGGCTGTTGCGGAATATTGACTGTTTTCTTCGCATTGTTGAAGTCAACGGTTTGTTCCAGCTGAACCGTATACATACTGTAATCGAAAGTAATTTCTTCATTCAGGATATTGACAAAGAAGACTTTTGTGGATGCGTCATCGCACTGCCATGCGGAGTTCATGACTGCCGGCAGTTCCACAACAGTACCAGTCTGATCGTTCCATGCTCTTGCCCAGCGACGCTGCACTTTGGGGACATTCAGTTCCAGCGGTTTCAACATTTTTCCACATGCCAGATGTTTCCAGTGTTCGTGGCGGATTTGTGCAAGCATCCGTACAAATGCGGCGGTTTCCGGCATTTTGGAAATATACATGTGCCACGGTATGCGTGACCATCCGAACTGCCAGCCGCAGATGAACTGTTCAGCCATTTTTGTCAGCGTTGAATCTTCAAATGCCGGGTCGGTGAGTTCCGTAAAGAAAATATATCTTCCGAAGCCCATGACATAATCGTGATACACTGCCGAGAAGATCGGCTTCATGTAAGGACTGTTTCCGTTGCCGATCAGGAATGAATCCATATCGCTGATATAAGGTTCCCCTGCACCTTCGGAGGTGAAGATGATTTTTTCCGGGTAGATATCCTGGGATTCTTCCTTGACCTCTTTCAAGAGAGAATTTGTGGAACCCACATAGACAGTCGGATCACCAGGCAGATGGTTGTGATTGGTGGCGCAGCAGGTGTGGGCGGGACTCATTCCGAATTCATCCAGATAAATCCCGGCAACTCCGGTTTCCAACATGCGCAGCAAATCGGATTTTCCGAAATGACGCCACATCGGAGCCTGTGTGCACATCGTCACCAGATTATGACTGTCCGGAGGCCATGCAGTGCCGTGGATCGTTCCTTTTTCATCCACATTGATCGCCTGATCGGCAAAGTTATCCCAAAGCGGATGAGCCACGTCCAGAGAATAGATATCCATGTACGGCATGACCCGGACTCCGGCATTCGCCAATTTTTTGACCTCTTTTCTGTAATCATGTGTTGTCGGGAAATGCTTCGGAATATTTTTTCCCCACATATAATAATGAACCAGCAGAGGAACACCGAAATATTCCGCTTCAGCGATAAGATCTTCTGCTGCAAAACCTTCTCCTCTGCTTGCACGCAGTGTGACCAACGGCATTTCCATATACCATTGCGGTGTCTTTTTACCATGTTCCAGCGGACCTTTATTCAGCCAGGGAGCTTTCAGTGCATATTCACGATACCGCATGGCGGCATCGAACCAGTCACCATAGGAGAGAGCCATGATCCAGGGGAACGGGGTGATGTAGGACGCCCCTTCCTGACGGATCGCATGGATGAACGGACGGAAAGTAAGGCGGGGATTTTCCCGGTCACATTCCCAGTTGAATGATTTGACCGAAGCGGTCATATCATGAGCACCCAGATAAATCAGATTTCCGGAACGTTCCAAAGCCATAAACTGCATGGAAAGAGCTCCGTTGGGCCATGCACGGGCACGGATCTTTTTCCGTTCAATAATACCACCGGAGGGCAGGGTCTTGAGCGGATCGGGGAAAACACATCCGGCATCTTCCGGCTGGATCAGTTTGCAATCGTTGCCTTCGGTGAGAAGCCAGTCGAAGCAGGGAAAGTGAACGATTCTGACAGATTGTTCCGGGTCGACATTGTCCACTTTCAGGCGCATTTCAGCGGCATCGGAGGTGGCTTTCAGTTCAACACAGACTGTAACATCACCGAATCCCGGATACTGCCATGTCATTTCCAGAGATTCCGCATCCTCTTTGACTTGCGGCATACATTCCGGCTGAAGAATGTTGATCTCGCCACTTCTGCTGATCATTTCAACTTTCCAGAGAACCGGCTGTTTTGCCGCAGCAAATTCCATGCCGTCCGGAATAAACTGCATCTGTTCAAATGCAAATAAGCCATTTTCAAGACCGAACGCCAATTTGACTGTATCATTGGCAATACAGATTGAAGAACCCATAGAATCAAATCTCCTTTTTTAGGGAATTCTGTAAATATCTTTATTCAGATTTTTTTTCAACACGTCCATCATCAGAGATATCTGTCTTGGTCTCTTTGAGGTACTTGAAGAATTTCTTCATGTCATAGATACCGCCGAAGAAGAACCAGAATGTACTGATGAATCCAATGAAGATCGGGATGATGTAGTTGAAGAGGAAGAACCAGTTGCCCCACCATTCGATCTTCCAGGGAGAGATCAGATTCCAGATCAGAGCAAACAGCCAGGAGCTGAAGCCCCAGACAATTCCATAATAGAAGACGAACCATGCAAGGAAACGGTCAGATTTCGTATAGTTGGAGTCAATACCGACCAGTGTCCGCAGGATGCCTTTGGCTGTCCATTCCTGTTTCTTGAGTTCCACACCTTCCACACGGTATTTTCCGCGATGGAGCAGTTGATCCATGTCACAGACTCTGCCATGGCTTGTGAGCAGAGAGACCACAATATACAGCGTCGTGGAAACAACCATTGCAATAAAGTAGATTTCCTGAGAGTTCATCGGGAATGAATCCGGAGTGACACGCCAGAGAATATACGGTTCAAAGGGTCTGG
>JAGCNI010000084.1 GCA_017646015.1 Lentisphaeria bacterium | reverse complement strand
ATGCCCGTGTGACAGCGTTGCAGAAAGAAGTTGCCGCATTGCAGGAACAGCTCAAGGCAGAACAGTCGAAACAAGTTGCCGCAGCTTCTCTGGCGAAATCTGAAGCGCAGAACAAAGCAAAGATTTCTGAATTGCAGAAAGAAGTTTCCGCATTGCAGGAACAGCTCAAGGCAGAACAGTCGAAACAAGTAACAGCAGCTTCTCTGGCGAAATCTGAAGCGCAGAACAAAGCACAGATTTCTGAATTGCAGAAAGAAGTTGCTGCATTGCAGGAACAGCTCAAGGCAGAACAGTCGAAACAAGTTGCAGCAGCTTCTCTGGCGAAATCTGAAGCGCAGAACAAAGCACAGATTTCTGAATTGCAGAAAGAACTTGCCGCTCTCCGTACTCTGTTGAATGATCAGAAGAAATCTTTTGATACGAAAAACAGTGAATCTGCTCAACTGATTGTTTCCGGCAGAGCTGCTCTGGAAAAGAAGATCCGGGAAACCATTCTTCTGCGGGATCGATTGCAGAAGATTACGGCGGAACGGGATCAGTTGGCAAAGGTGTTGGAAAATCTCAAATCCAAATTGCCGACAGTGGATCAGTTGAATGCCAAAAATCAGGAACTTGTTCAGTCTGAAATGAAACTGAAGAAGATCGGTGATGAAAAAGTCGCTTTGGAAAAGACGATTGCTGTATTGCAGGAAAAACTGGGTGCTGCTGACCGGAAACAGGATTCTTTGCGTCGTACGATCGCAGTGCGAGACGGTGATATCCGAAGATTGCGGACAGCTCTGGCTGAATTTGAATCCATGCGTGCATCTGTTGTCAGTGCCCGTAAAGCGATTGCAAAAGCGGATGCAGAAAAAGAACAGATCCGGAAAGAAGCTGCTGCTGCGGAAAATCTGTTGAAACAGGAATTGCAGAAAAATGCGGCATTGGTTCTTTCCTTGCGTGAAGAGAACACCAAACAGCGTGAAGACATCCGGAAATATACAGCCAACGAAGTTGTGTTGAATGAGCAGTTGAGAGCTGCCGCTCTCCGGATCGGTAAATTGGAAAAAGATCTTGCCAAAGCGTTGTCGGAAGAAGAGAAAGTTGAAATGCGTAAACAGATTGCGGATCTTCTTTCCACGATGAAAAAGATGGCAGACGGTTCTGAAGATGATCTTGTCAAAGAAGTTGCCGCAAAATGTGTGGCGATCGACGGTCTGATCAACGAACACCGTTCTTACAAGAAAGAGATCCGTACATTGACCAATACAGCGGAGGCATACCGTCTGGAATCGATCCGCAACCGTACTGAGATCGAAAAGGCGGAAGACATTGCCAAACTGGCAGTGCATGATGCCCGCAAGAGCCGTGCGGAATTGAAAATGCTTCAGGCGGATATTGAAGATGGTATTGTCAAGATGCCAGCCAAATATAAAGCGGTCGCAGTCAAATCCCGAAAGGATACCGCTGAGAAATCTGTTGCGGTTATCAAGGTCAAACCGGAAAATAAAGTGAAAAAAGCAGTCAAATCCCAAAAGGATACCAAAGTTGTCAAAGCGAAGAAAGCCCCCGGAAAAGAGTATCTTACGGCGATGAAACAAGGTCAGGAAGCGGTCAAAAAAGGCGATCTTGGTATGGCTCTCTGGTATTACTGGCAGGCTGCGGATGCCGGAGTGGATATGCCGGAACCGTATTTTGCCTTGACAAAACTTCACATCAAACGGAAAGAGTGGTCATCTGCTGCCGGCACTTATAAAAAGGCGATCGCTTACGGTGGTGAAGAAGACAAGAAATTAGCTGAAGAGATCCAGAAAAATCTGGAACAGGATCAGTGACATATAATATTATAGAAATAGAAAGAAGGAGCAGAATACCATGGGTATGTTTGGCGGATTGGGTGATTTGGGCGGTCTCATGAAAAAAGTTTCAGAGATCCAGAAAAATATGAAAGCGATGAAAGAGGAAATGGCATCCCTTGAAATTGTCGGAAAAGATGCGACCGGCAAAGTGGTTGTGGAACTTTCCGGTGATCTTCAGGTCAAAGGATTTCACATCGCTCCGGAGCTGATGGTTTCCGGACAGAATACAGTTCTGGAAGCTGCCTGTTCTGCAGCGCTTGCGGATGCTTTGCAGCAGTTCCGTTCTGAAAGTGCCAAACGTCTTTCTGAAGCGACCGGCGGATTGAATATTCCCGGTTTGACCTGAGAGATACGGGATTGTCTGCATGAATGAGAAATATCCTCAGGCATTGGAAGATCTGATGGAATTGCTTCGTTCTCTGCCCGGAGTCGGCAGACGGAGTGCGGAACGGATGGCGATGAATCTTTTTGCCTGGGATTCTTCCAAACTGGAAGTTCTGGGTACGACTCTTTCAGAATTGAAAAAACGGGTCAGTCTCTGTTCTGTCTGCGGGAATCTGGCGGATTCTGTGGCGGAACAGGGGGAGGATGTGCGTGTATTGTGTCCGATCTGTTCTTCTCCTGTGCGTGAACAGGATGTTTTGTGTGTGGTGGAAGATACGCCTCAGATCCGGACGATCGAGTCCAGCGGAGTATTCCGTGGAGTGTATCATGTTCTTGGCGGACGTATTGCACCGCTGGAGGGCAAAGGGGTGGAGTCACTGACTGTTGACGAGTTGGAAAAACGTCTGGAGTCAGGAGTTTTCCGTGAGATCATTCTTGCGTTGAGTCCGGATGTGGAAGGACAGGCGACTGCGGTTTATCTTGCCGGTCGTTTCAAGCGTTTCGGCTTGAAGATCAGCCGTTTGGCGCAGGGACTGCCAGCCGGATCTGATTTGAGTTATGCTGATCCTGCAACGATTGCGGCGGCACTCAGCGGGCGTACATCTTTTGAACGTGGAGGGAATAATGAGTGATTCCATGATAAAAATTGCACTTTTGCAGGACTGTGACCGTGGTGGAATGGAATCTGCGGCTTGTCAGACGGAAAAATTGATTCGAGAAGCGGCGGGGAACGGTGCGAAGATCATTTGTACGCAGGAGTTGTTTCTGACAGAATATTTCTGTTGGAAACAGGACAGTTCTTTTTTTGATCTTGCTATTGGGATTCCTTCCTGTTATACGGATCGTTTCAGCCGTTTGGCGGCGGAATTGGAAGTTGTTCTTATTCTTTCATTGTTTGAACGCCGTGCTCCGGGGATTTATCACAATACAGCGGCGGTGATCGATGCGGATGGAACTCTGTTGGGCAAATACCGCAAGATGCACATTCCGCAGGATCCTGGTTTTGAGGAGAAATTTTATTTTACGCCGGGCGATCTGCCGTTTCGTTCTTTCCATACAAAATATGCTGACATCGGCGTGATCATCTGTTGGGATCAATGGTATCCTGAATCGGCACGGCTGACAGCTCTTGCGGGAGCGTCGATTCTGTTCTGTCCGACTGCGATCGGTGTAATTGAAAGTGAGCCGGAGGAATTGGGATTGCAGCAGCGCGATGCCTGGTTGAATGTGCAGTGCGGTCATGCGGTTGCCAATGGATGTTATTATGCGGCAGTGAACCGTGTCGGAACGGAACATGGAACGAAGTTCTGGGGTTCTTCATTTGTGGCAGATTTTTATGGGAATCCATTGGTTTCAGGGAGTTGTGACAAGGAGGAGATCCTGTATGCGGAATGTGATCTGAAAGCGATGGAGGATCACCGGCGTATGTGGCCTTTCTTCCGTGACCGCCGGATCGATGCTTATGACGGGATCTTGAAACGTTATGCAGAATAAAATTTTCAAACAGTCCGGAGTCACTCCGAAAATGCAGGGATATACTTTCCCGGCGGAGTGGAGTTGTCAGGAGTATATATACCTGAGCTGGCCGATGAATCCGCATACCTGGATGGATTGTTTTCCGCAGATGGAAGCTGCCTATGCCTCTTTTGCGGCGGCGATCACCCATTATGAATTGTTGCGTATTCTTGTAAAGAGTTCAGAAAATGAGCGGATCATCCGTCTGCTGACGGAACATGATGCTGTATTGGAGCATGTGGAGTTTTTCAATATTGCCACGAATGATGCCTGGTGTCGGGATCATGGACCGACTTTTTTGAAACACCGGGAGAACGGTTCACTTGCACTGGTTGATTTTTCTTACAATGCGTGGGGAGGAAAATTTCCGCCATGGGATCTGGATAATGCAGTTCCGGAACAGATTGCCCATGCCTTGCAGTGTCCCCGTTTTGTAACGGATCTTGTTTGTGAGGGGGGCGCATTGGAATCGAACGGAAACGGGACTTTGCTGACGACACGTTCGGTTGTATTGAACAGCAACCGGAATCCGGGGATCAGTGAACCGGAAGCGGAACGGATCCTGTGTGATATGCTTGGCATGGATCATGTGATCTGGCTGGACAGTGGTTTGCCGGGAGATGACACGGATGGACATATTGATACATTGACCCGTTTTTTCCGTGATGATGCGGTTTTGACAGTGCTCGGAGAAAAGACACATCCGGGTTATGATGCGATGAAACGGAATTATGAAACCTTGAAACAAGCCCGTACTGCGGCTGGAAAGAAATTGGAAATCGTGCCATTGCCTGTACCTGATCCGATTTGTCCGGAGGATTGGCGGGAAGAGATCCTTCCGGCGACGTATGCCAACTATCTGGTGATCAATAATGCCGTACTTCTGCCGACTTACCGGCAGGATGCCTCGGCGGAGAAAGCGATATCCATTTTGGAACAGGCATTTCCGGGGCGTGATATTATTCCGATCGATTGTTACGATATTATTCTGGAAGGTGGAGCTCTGCATTGTCTGAGTCAACAGCAGCCGAGATAAAAGGAGAGGGGATAAGAGTCATGTATAAAATCACTTCAAAGATTTGTTTGAGTGGAGATGTGGGGATTTACGGCAACATGTTCGGAGGGAAACTGCTTTCGATCATGGATGAAGCGGCGGCGATCTATGCCCGTCTTTACACTCGCGAGGAACGGATTGTGAGCCGTCATTTTTCCGGTGTGGAATTTCATTCTCCGATCAAAGTCGGGGAGATTTTGGAAGTGTATGCAGATAATCCCCGTCGTGGTGTGACCAGTTTTTCATTTGATATTATTGTGATTGCCGGGTTGAATCAAAACCGTCGTTTTCAGGCGTCCTGTGTATTTGTTGCATTGGATCCGGCTGGACACAAGAAACCGATCGACTGGAGTCGTGCGGGCGAACCGGAAGTCTGAAAACGGGATATGACAGCAGGGTATGAGAGTATGAAACCGCGTTTTGCGGCATCTTCATTCCGATCCCGTTTCCGTTTGCGGGAACAGGATCGTTCTTATATTGTATTGAAAGGCTGGGGCGAAATCCGTTCACAAGCCCGTCGGATCATCCGGGAGCGGTTGGCTCCTGCCGAACCGGAGAATGATGGACGGCAGACGCCTATGCGCGGACATGTTGTTTTCATTGCCCAACATGCAACTGCCACCTGCTGCCGGGGCTGTCTTTTCAAATGGCATTCCATTGTTCCGCACAAGGAACTTACTGAAGATGAAATTGAATATGTTGTTGAAATGATTTTCTGCTGGCTTCAGGATCATGCCGGAGATCTTTCAAATTATCCTCAAACTCCGGATTTATTCTGATAAATTTCAGGAAAAGCGCAAAAAAACAGATTTTTTCTCTTGAAAAAGTATTACTTTGTATTACTTTATTGAAAAATGTTCATACGAGAGGGTTTTCAAGTGAAAAATGAAAAGAAAAGTTCTGTGATCACTTTCAAAGCTGAAGATGATTTACTGGCGGCCTTGGAGAAAGTGCCCAACAAATCCCAATTTATCCGTGCAGCTGTATTGAATGCGTTGCAGGAAACCTGTCCGCTTTGCGGAGGAGCGGGATTTTTGAATGAGCGGCAGTTGAAACATTGGAAGAGTTTTACAAAGGAACATATTGTTCACCGTTGCGGCAGATGTGATGGTCTTGCATTTGAATGTCGCAAGCAATCCGGAGGATCCAAGGCGGGAACAGAATCAAAGAAACAGAGGCAGGCATGAAAAAACCGTTGATTTTTATTTTTGTAATGGTATTTACCATTCTGGCTTCCGGAGCGGAAAAGCTGAATATTTACTGCACGACTTTTCCGGTTTATCTTTTCACACGGAATCTTACGGCGGGTGCAGCCGGAGTGAATGTGGAACTGATGATCCCGGCGGGAACGGGCTGTCCGCATGATTATGTGGTGACGCCGCAAGATCTGAAAAGGTTGAGTGTAAAGAATCTGCTGGTGATCCGGAATGGTCTCGGTCTGGATGATTTTATTTTGAAACCGTTGGCGAGAGTGAATCCGGGAGCGGTCGTGATCTCTGTTTCAGACGGGATCAAAGAGGTGATCCATGAGAAACGCAGTTGCGGACATCATCATTGTCATGGGGATCATGGAAAACATGAGGAGAAAATTTCCGGCGGCAATCCGCATCTTTTTGCTTCACCGGACACTGCGCTCCTGGTTGTTCGCAATATTGCAGCGGCACTTCGGAAACAGGATCCATCCAATGCTGCTCTTTACAGTCGTGCGGAAGAGAGTTATCTGAAAAAATTGAATGATCTCAAAGAGAAATTCTCCACTCTTGCAGTTGTTTTGAAAGGGAAACATATTGCTGTTCAGCATGATGTTTTTGCGTATCTTGCGCGTTTATCTGGCTTGCATATTGCAGCGGAGATTTCAAAAGAAGGAGTATCTCCCTCTGCCTCGGAAATGAGAACGATGGTACGGCAATTCAAGAAAGAGAATGTTGTATTGATTCTGACAGAACCGCAATATCCTGATCGTACCGCGTTGGTTCTTTCGAGGGAGTGCCGGATTCCGGTGATTGAGCTTGATCCTGTGGCAAGCGGTCCGGCGGATGCTGCTGCGGATCATTATGAAAAGGTAATGAACCGGAACTTTGAAAAAATCCGGAAGGCGTTGGTAAAATGAGTCATAATGTTCATCAGTGTTGTTGCGGAGCGCATACAGCGATCCGGTTGGAAAATCTATCTGTCAAACTGGGCAGTGTGCAGATTCTGGAGGGAGTTACTGCTTCTGTTCCTTACGGGATGTGTACAGCGATCGTTGGACCGAATGGTGCGGGGAAAACGACTTTGACCCGTACGATCCTCGGGGAACTGCCTTATAAAGGGGTGCTTGAATTCGGGGATCGGGAACGGAGTTTTTCGAGCCGGAGACCGCGTTTCGGTTATGTTCCGCAGAAATTGAATTTTGACCGGGACATACCGTTGACTGTGTTGGAATTTCTGGCAAGCGGTCTGGTACGGCGTCCTGTATTTTTCGGGATCAGCCGTTCGTTCCGCATGAAAGCGTCGGAATATCTGGAATCAGTGGAATGTCTGAAAGTGATCGACCGCCGTCTCGGTGCTCTTTCCGGCGGGGAATTACAGCGTGTACTTCTTGCCCAGGCGTTGATGCAGGAACCGGAGATCATTGTTTTGGATGAGCCTGCTGCGGGAGTTGATTTCAAAGGGGAACAGCTTTGTTGTGAACTGTTGGAAAAATTCCGTCGTGAGTTGGGTTTTACGCAGTTGATGATCAGTCATGATCTTTCGATGGTGGCGGCGCATGCGTCCCACGTGATCTGTATCAATAAAAAAGTGTATGCGGAAGGTGATCCTGCTGAGGTGTTGACATCGGATGCACTGCAAGCCACATTCGGCTTGCATGTCAACGGGATCGTATTGCCGTCCCGGGAAGGAGGCTGCACATGCAAACATTGATGGATCTGTTATGCAGTTGGGTTTCTTTGCTGCCGTTTGATTGTCTTCAGCTGCGTTTCATGCAGGAGGCATTTCTGTGTATATTGCTGTGTGCGCCTCTGGCGGCGGCTGCGGGGACTCAGGTGGTGAACTTCCGGATGTCCTTTTTTTCGGATGCGATCGGACACAGTGCCTTTGCGGGCGTTGCGATCGGTCTGATCATTGGAGTCAGTCCGGATTGGACACTTCCGGTATTGGCATTGGGGATCGGGTTGGGGATCATGGCATTGAAGAAATGCAGTTCTCTTTCATCGGATACTGTGATTGGAGTATTTTTCTCCTGTGTAGTGGCATTCGGGCTTGCGCTGGCGAGCCGGATCCCGAGTATGGTCAAAGATACACAGGTATTTCTGTACGGGGATATTCTGACGGTGAGCAACCGTGAGATACTGACTTTGTTTGTTCTTTCGGTGGTATTTTACGGATTTGAGATCTTCTCTTATAACCGTCTGATAGCGATCGGGATCCATGAACAGCTTGCGCGTACACACCGGATCCGTGTGACATGGTATCAGTATATCCATGTGGGACTGTTGACACTTGTTGTTGTCTTTTGTGTGAAAGCGGTTGGTGTTCTGCTGGTTACAGCTCTGTTGATTGTGCCGGCTGCGGCTGCAAGGAATCTTTCCCGGAGTTCGGGAGGGATGTTCTGGTTTTCGGTGTTGACCGGTTTGATTTCCGGAGTAGCGGGCTTATTGATTTCTGCTCAGGATTGGGCGGGTACTGCTGCGGGAGCAACAATTGTTTTATGTGCCTGTCTGATTTTTGTGATCAGTCTGGGGACAGGATTATTCAAGCGGAAAAGAAAAATCTGAAACGGGAGGTAAGGAATATGGATTTCAAGATCAAAATGCTGCCGGCTCTTTTTCTGACAGGACTGTTGGTGTCGTGCAATACATTTCCGGCATCTGCTGAAAAGAGTGAAAAAAAATCTGAAAAGAAAGAAACTGCTCCGGTGAAACAGGAGAAATCTCTTCCGGATTCTTCCGTGAAACAGGAGAAAGCACTTTCAGCGGATCGTATTACGGATGGGGAAAAGGTTTATATTACAGCCTTGCAGACACAGGATGAATCGAAACGGAGTCAATTATTCAAAGATGCCCGCAAGTTGTTGATGAAAGAGGCGGAGGAGGAGAAGAATCTGAAAGCGTATCTTCTTCTTGCGTATATGGCAGATCTTGGACAGGGGATGCGTTCTGATTCGATTATGGCGGCCCGCAATTACCGGATTGCAGCCGATGGCGGTTTGCCGGAAGCGAAACTTGCATTGGCAGAGTTCTGGCTCCGGAATCGTATTTTTCTGGATGAGGCAGCCAAACAGGTGGAATCTGTTCCCGGGTATGAAAAAAAACCGTCTGCTCTGGTCACTCTCGGTATGATCTGGTATGCTCGCGGGGATCATGCAAAAGGATTTGAATATTTCCGGAAAGCCTATCAGGATAAGGGAGCCTCTCCGCAGCTCCGGATGCAGATCATCAAACTGATCCATTCCACATTTGAACGTTTTTTCAAAGCCGCCAATCATGATGCAGCGATGAAGGAACTGGAACGGGAACAGGTATTGGATCCGAAAAATGCTCTGATTCCGTATTTTATGGGGTTGGTGGAGCAGAAACGCGGACGGCTTGAGAAGGCGGAAGAGTATTTCAATCAGTCATTGAAAAAGAATCCGGCGGTTCCGTTTGCCTACCGTGAACTTGCGTTTCTCAAAGCGCGGGGCGGCAGAGATGCGGAGGCGATGGATGATATCAAAGTGATGTATGCCATTACAGGAAAATCACCTCGTGTTCTGAAAGATCTTCTTGAGATTTGTTTTCTGACGAAACAGTATGATGAACTGCTGCGTCTTCTGAATCTTGAATTGCGCCGTGATCCATCCCGTCTGGATATGCGCCATATCCGTTCTTCTCTTCTGTTGATCCGGAAGAAATATAAAGAAGCGATGGAGGATCTTCGTATTCTTTTGAAACATCCGGAACTTTCCGGTTCACTGGAATTGCAGGAAGCCATGGCATTGGCTGCTTCGTATTTGAATCAGCATGAAGAGGCTGCCAAAGCGTATGAAGCGATCCTCAGCAAAGGATTTCAACCGGTGGCATCCTTGAACCTTGCCGAGTTGTATATCGTGATGAACCGTTATGAAGATGCGTTGAAATTGTTGCAGCGCAAAGAGTTCTACGGAAGTACAGATCCTTTTCAGCGTTGTATTTCCACCTATTTGGAAGCGACAGCCCTGTTGGCTCTTGATCGAAATGCCGATGCTCAGCTCAAAGTTTTTGAAACGTTGCTGCCGAAGTTCAAGGCAATGCAGAATCAGGCGGGTATCTGGGAGGTCGAGTTGTTCAGATCATGGCTGAAGAAAGCACAACTTTCCGACAAGGCGCGGAAGAGTATCACTGAAATGACCGATAAAGTCACTTTCACACTTCCAGCGGAAAAGACCCAAAAGAAATAAATTTTTCACGATGATTTTCTTCCTTGCCCCCCGGGAAAGAATCTTGTTTTAATTCAGAGAGGTTTGATGATGAAGAAGATTCAATTGCAGATACGCGGGATGCACTGTACTGCCTGTGCCGTTGCGCTTGAAAAAGCGATCCGGAAGATTCCGGGGACAAAAGATGTGTATGTGAATTTTGCCGCAGGTCTGCTTTCTCTGGAAGCGGATCCGGGAGAAGTCACTTTGGAACAGCTTGTCAAAGCAGTTAAAGCTGCCGGATTCGAGGCTGTTACGGAGGAGACAGGAAACAAGCGAAAAACGGGAGAAGAAGGATCATTTCTGTTTCTGATCCGTTTCATAACAGCCTTTCTGTTTTCTCTGCTGCTTTTCTATGCGGCGATGCACCACATGTTTTCCTTGCCGTACTTCAAAATTTCTGCGTATGCGAACGGCTGGCTTCAGTTCGGCTTGTTGTTTGTGGTGATGCTGGCTGGATATCATTTTTATATTTCCGGTTTCCGTTCCCTGTTTCAAGGGAGTCCGAACATGGATTCACTGGTGGCATTGTGTACGGGTTGTGCGGTATTATACAGTTTTCTGTTATTGATCACGGGGAGGAGCGATCATCTTTATTTTGATTCTGCGGGCATGATCATTTCTCTGGTGATGCTGGGAAAATATCTGGAATCCCGTTCCCGCTCCAAAGCTGCGGGAGCGATCCGGGAACTGATGGATCTGACACCTGCCACGGCACATCTGGTGGATGATTATGATCCTGATGAAGAGACAGAGATCCCGGCGTCGGAATTGCATCCCGGGAATATAATCCGGATCCGTCCGGGGGAACGTATTCCTGCGGATTGTGTGATTACGGAAGGGGAGAGTTCAGCGGATGAATCCATGTTGACCGGTGAGAGTATGCCGGTTTCCAAAACAGTCGGTTCATCTTTGAGCGGCGGGACAGTGAACGGCAATGGAGTTCTGTTGTGCAAGGTGTTGCGTTCGGGAGAAGATACGGTGATTTCCCGGATCATTGCATTGGTTCGTGAGGCACAGGGAAGCCGTCCGCCTGTTGCGAAACTGGCAGATACTGTATCGGGCTATTTTGTATGGGGTGTGATCCTGATTTCTGTGGTGACGTTTCTGAGTTGGTTTCTGGTTGCGGGAAAATCCTTTTCACTTTCTCTGGATTTTGCTCTGGCGGTATTGGTCATAGCCTGTCCCTGTGCGTTGGGATTGGCAACTCCGATTGCGTTGATCGTGGGGATCGGACGTGGTGCGAAACTGGGGATCCTGATTCGGAACGGCAGTGCTCTGGAACAGGCGGGAAAAGTTTCCACGGTGGTTTTTGATAAGACCGGAACGCTTACAGAAGGACATCCTGAAATTGTAAAGATCATTGCTGCGGAAGGATTTACAGAGGATGAACTGCTGGTTTATGCTTCTTCTGCCGAGTCCCGTTCCAATCATCCTCTGGGACAGGCTGTTTTGAAAGAAGCCGCTCACCGCAAAATATCGAAAGTGGAAGTGACAGCGTTGCAGGAGCATCCGGGGCTGGGGTTGCATTGCAGGATCGGAGAGAAAGATTTTCTTCTTGGAAATATGACCCTGATGAATCGTAACGGAATTGTTTTGCCGCTGTCTGAAAATCAGATTCCCGTGAGTGTGATCTATGCGGTTCTTGATGGCAGATATATGGGTGCATTGTATGCGGAGGATCCTGTGAAAACCACTTCAGCGGAGGCGATCGGTCATCTGCATGGACTTGGTATCCGCAATGTGATGCTGACGGGAGATAGTATGGTGTCGGCGGAATCGGTGGCGCGCATGGTTCATCTGGATGAATTCCGTGCACAACTTCTGCCGGAGGAGAAAGCGGATGAGATCACGATCCTGCAACAGCAGAAAGAGATTGTAGCCATGGTCGGGGACGGGATCAATGATGCTCCCTCCCTTGCCCGTGCGGATGTAGGGATTTCGGTTTCATCGGGGACGGATGTTGCCATGGAATCTGCTGATATCGTGTTGATGCGTAATGATTTGCGTGGTGTTCCGACAGCAATTGCATTGAGTCGTGCCACGATGAAGATCATCCGTCAGAATCTCTGTTGGGCATTTGGCTACAATCTTCTTTGTATTCCGCTTGCCGCCGGAGTGTTGTATCCATTCCTCGGGTGGAAAATCAGTCCGGTCGTCTGTGCTCTGGCGATGACCTTCAGTTCTGTTTCAGTGGTCACGAATGCGTTGCGTCTGCGGAAATTCAAAGAGTGATTTTCCGTTCCAGAGCCGGATCGGTCATACCCAGTTCGGCAAATGCCCGGTTCCGCAGACCGCAGCTGTCACAGTGTCCGCATGGACGTCCATCGGGGAGCGGGTTGTAACAGCTGTGTGTCAGGGAATAATCGACACCGAGCGAGAGACCCAGCTGTATGATTTCGCTTTTTTTGAGATATTGCAGCGGAGTGCGGATTTGGAATTCCCAGTTTTCATCCACTGCTTTTGTTCCCAGATTGGCACATTTCCGGAATGCATCAATAAATCCGGGACGGCAATCGGGATATCCTGAATAATCCAGACTGTTGACACCGATATAGATATCTTTTGCGCCGATTCCCTCTGCCAGAGCAGCACCGAAAGAGAGGAAGATCATATTCCGTGCGGGGACGTAAGTGACAGGGACTTCTTTTCGTTCTGCATCGAATTCGGGAACATCCAGATCATCAGACGTGAGAGCGGATGCGCCCCACATCCGCAGGTCAAAGCGGATCAGATGGAATTTTTCCACTCCGATTGCGGCGGCACTGCGGCGTGCACATTCTATTTCGATCTGATGCCGTTGTCCGTAATCAAAGCACAGTGCATGGATCTCAAAATTTTCTTTTTTAGCCGCTGCCAGACAGGTTACGGAGTCCAGACCTCCGCTCAATAATACGACTGCTTTTTCTGCCATAATCAGTTCCTTTCTTTCCGAATCTTCTGTAAAAATCTTTTTGATGACAAAATATCCATTGTTTTTCTGATTTTTCAAGTAAAAAAAATTGAAAGTAAGGGGAAATGCACTTAGATTACCATCTGTAAATGTTGAGAACTATAAAAATATCAATAAAAACAGGATGGATTTTATGAAAAAACAGTTTTTCTCTTTGCTGGCGGCAGTTTTTACAACAATGGCATTTCTGTCCGGATGTGCCCGTGAGGTGATTCCGGAAGAGGTCTTGCAGGTCCCTGAATTTTCTGCGATCTACACCTCTTACAATTTGTGGTATGATGCCGACGGCGATATCCGCAGTGAGAATATCCAACAGGGAACGATTCTGCCATTCGGGACACAGATCGAATTCATTGATGCCAATACCGACCGGATCCGTTTCCGTCGTGTATCGGACGGTAAAGAGTTCCGGATCAAATACAATATCAACCGGAACATGATTCCTGTGGAACAGTTTATCAAACGTCTTTTTGTCCTGCGTGACGGCAAAGATCTTGCGATGAATGTGCGTCCGCTGATTCTGGAAAAGATTCGTCGTGGTATTGTTGAAAAAGGTATGACCCGTGAAGAAGTCCTTCTGGCTTTCGGTCCGCCGCCGGCTGTCCGCACTCCTTCGGAAACAGTGGACACCTGGTTGTACTGGACGGATGATGGTGTGACCTGCCGGATCGTATTTTTCGGAAATAAAGTTATTTCCATAATCGAACTGGATTGAGATCGGGAGGGCGGTTTTCCGATGGCACTTTTTACATTTGCAGAAGTCAGAGAGGCTTGCGGCGGTACGTTTTCACCCTCGGTCGATCCGGAAGCTGTCATAGATACTGTTTCGACTGATTCCCGGAAAGCGCAGGAGAACATGCTCTTTTTTGCGCTGGAGGGGGAACGGTTTGATGCACATGATTTTCTGGAAGATGCTGTCCGTAACGGAGCGGTATTGCTTTGTGTTTCAGCGAAGAAAGCCAACAAGATCCCCTTTGGAGCGTCAGCTCTTCTTGTGGAGGATACCCTGAAAGCCTATCAGGCATTGGCGGCATATCACCGGAATCGTTTTCCCGCTTTGAAAGTGATCGCTCTGACCGGATCCAGCGGCAAGACCAGCAGTAAAGAGATCCTCCGTTCCATTTTTCAGCATGTTTACGGAAAAGATCATGTGCTTGCCACCGAGGGAAATACGAATAATCAGATCGGTGTTCCGCAGAATCTTTTGAAATTGAATGAGGATCATCAGGTCGCTATCATTGAGATGGGAACCAATCATCACGGAGAGATCGAACCGCTTGCCCGGATCGCTCTGCCGGAGGCGGCATTGATCGTGTCCATCGGATCATGTCATTTGGAATTTCTCAAAGATCTCAACGGTGTCGCGACTGAAAAATCACATATTTTTGTTCCGGAAACAGTGAAGACCGCTGTATTTCCTGCCGGTTGCGGCGGACAGAGTATTATTGAACAGACTGCTGCCCATGTTTCTGAAAAGGTGCGTTTTTCCGATGCACCCGGAGCGGAATTGCAGATGATCTATCATGGCGGCAACATTGATGGCAGTTCTTTTGAATTGATCGATCACCGGAGCGGCGATCGTGTGCGTGTGCAATGGAATTTGCCGGGACGGCATCAGGCGATGAATGCTGCCGGAGCTGCGGGGATCGCTCTTGCATCCGGTTTGACACTTGAACAGATCGCAGAGGGGATCCGTACCGTGAATCTTCCCGGTTTGCGGATGAAAAAGACTGAACACGGCGGAGCTCTCTGGTTGAATGATGCTTATAATGCCAATCCGGACAGTATGTGTGCGGCGTTGGGATGGCTGGCGGAATTTGCCGATCCGGCTCATCTCGTACTGGCATTGGGAGATATGGCGGAGATCGGAAAAGACTCCATGCGTTCCCATATCCGGGTTTTGACATACGCTTATGAAACATTTCCCGGAGCCAGAATTGCAGCAGTCGGTTTCCGTATGACAGAAGCGTTGACAGCCATGTCCATGGTCGTACCTAAAAAAATCACCGCATTCCCGTCTGTCGGAGAGGCTGTTGAGGGCGTTCGGAATATGGTCAGAGAAGGCGACCTTGTGTTTTTGAAAGGATCCCGTTCCACCGGTTTGGAAATTCTGGAACCGCAGGAGTAAAGACATATGGAATACCTGCCGCTTTCTGTTTATGCCACTGAATTGGGAGAGCTTGTATCTTCCCGGGATGGCGATTTTTCTGTTCTGATCCGGAAAGTGACAAATAATTCTGCTGAAGTGGAATCCGGTTCCCTGTTTTGTGCAATTCGCGGAGCCGTTGCCGACGGTCATGATTTTCTGCTGCAGGCGGTTGCCTCCGGAGCATCGGCAGTTGTGGTGGCGGATGATAAAGAATATGTGCTGCCTGACGGGATTGCTGTTCTGCGTGTGAAAGATTCTTATTATGCCTGGGGGATCCTCTGTCAGACTTTTGCCGGTTTTCCTGCCCGTGATATTCAAGTGTACGGTGTGACCGGAACCAATGGCAAGACATCTATTGCTTTCATGTTGCGGCGGATCTTCCGTGCGGCTTCCGGAGAGGAGAAATGCGGTTTGCTTTCCACGGTCGAATATGATACAGGATCCGGTGAACCGGAGGAATCTGCCCGTACAACTCCGGATTCAAAATCATTTCAAACGCTGTTCGGGAAGATGCGTGCGCATGGCTGCCGCCGTGCTGTGATGGAACTTTCCAGTCATGGTTTGCATCAGCACCGGACAGGTTCTTTGTGTTTTGCCGGAGCTGTTTTTACCAATCTCACCGGGGATCATCTGGATTATCACAAGACAATGGAAGCCTATTTTCAGGCGAAACGGCAGTTGTTTACAGAGATGCTTCAGCCGTCTGCTTCAGCCGTGATCAATGTGGATGATCCGTATGGGAAACGTCTTTTTCAGGAATTGACCGGCAGAGAAGCTGTTTATGGTGTGACTTTGAAAGAGGATCCGGCTGCCAATGTGTTTGTGCGGAATCTTTCACTGACTTCCGGCGGGACCGTTTTTACCTTGTTCTTCGGCGGTATGGAAATAGAGATCCGGACAGTTCTGATTGGAGAACATAATGTGTGCAATCTTGCTCTGGCAGGAGTCCTTGCGTTGTCCTGCGGGGTTCAGCCGGATGTATTGAGAGCGGTTCTTTCCGATCCGGAGATAGCCCCTCCGGGGCGTTTGGAACCATTTGATTTTCCGTCAGGAGTTCGTGCTTTTGTGGATTATGCTCATACGGATGATGCGTTGCTGCGAGTATTGACCGCATTGCGTGCGACAGCATCGGGGCGTGTGATCACGGTATTTGGTTGCGGCGGAGACCGTGACCGGAGCAAACGGCCACGAATGGGGGCTGCCGCAGCGTCACTTTCAGACCTGGTCATTGTGACCAGTGACAATCCGCGGACCGAAGATCCTCTTGCGATCATCCGTGAGATTGAAAACGGGATGCAGGGGAAAGAGTATCTGGTTGAACCTGACCGTGCGGCAGCGATCGCTCTTGCGGTGAAGTCCGCACGGAAAAATGATTTGATCCTGATTGCCGGAAAAGGACATGAGAATTATCAGGAGATCAATGGGGTCAGGTATCCGCTTGATGACCGTGAGATCTTGCGTGGTTTGCAAAAATGAATTTTTAATTTTAGGAGATGAAATGAATATACGGACAGAATTATTTTTGGCGTGGAAGTATTTCAAACCGAAACGGAGTGCTGTTTCGGTGATCACGTTGATTTCGGTGATTGGTGTGGCTCTCGGTGTGGCTGTTCTGATCGTTGTACTTGCAGTGATGACAGGTTTTTCCGACAAAATGCGTGAAAAGCTGTTGGATACGACCTCTCATGCACAGATCCATTCCAAATTCCGTGGTTATGTGATCCGTGATCCTGAAAAAGTGATGAATATCGTACGTGAGTGCGGTGGAGAAGCCATGCCGGTGATCGTTTCGCCTGTGCTGCTTCAGAAAGATGATTCTTTTGTGCCGAAAGTGGTGATCGGGATCGATCCTGCGGCGAAGGTGAATCATTTGAAGCTGGATGATGTGATCCAGAGCGGAACCGGGAAACTGCAGCGTGGTTCCGCGGTGCTCAGTTATGTTATTTCCAGAAATATGGGGATCCTGACAGGGCATAAAGTGCTGGTTCATTCTCCGACAAATCTTTCGAGACTGGTCAAGCGCGGAGAGGATGGCAAACTGCGTGTTGCGGAAAATCTGGAGATGTATCTGCCGTCTGAATTTGAGGTCGAGGGGATCTCCAATTTCAATAAATATGATTTTGACCGTGATTTTATTTTTATGAATATCCATGATGTGGCAGATTTGTTGGATCTGAATATCGGGTCAGCGTCATCTGTTTATGTATGGGTCCCGGATCCGTTCAAAATGGATTCTTTCATGAACAAAGTCCGTGGACGGCTGGCAAAGGAAGTGCCATCTGTTTTCATTGAATCCTGGCAGCAGATCAACGGACGCCTTCTCGGGGTCTTGCAGGTGGAAAAAAATATGCAGTTCTTCCTGTTGGTCTTCATTGTTCTTGTGGCAGCGTTCAGTATTACCAATACACTGATCACGACGGTGATCCAGAAGACGAAAGAGATCGGTTTGCTGAAAGCGATGGGAGCTTCTTCAGGAATCGTGATGCGGATTTTTATCTTGCAGGGATTTTTTGTGGGCTTGATCGGAACCGGAGCGGGGATTTGTCTTGGTTCATTGGTGGTGAAATACCGTATGCTGATCCTGCATGGATTGCGTTGGATCACCGGACAGGAGATTTTCCCGCCGGAGATTTATTTCTTCAATGAACTACCCGCCCGTATTATTATGACCGATATTCTATGGATCGGTCTTATCTCTGTAATACTCTGCACCTTCGGCGGTGTGATCCCCGCGTTGCGTGCCGCTAAACTGGATCCTTCGAGGGCTTTGCGTTATGAATGAGAATCATGAAATCCATGCTTTTCTGGAAGCGGAAAAGATTGCTAAAAGTTTTCAGATCGGTTCACACCGGATCGAAGTTCTGAAACAGGTCTCTGTGATGGTCAATGCCGGTGAATGGGTCGCTTTGCTGGGGGCATCCGGCAGCGGAAAGACTACTCTGCTGGACATTCTCGGTACGATATCCCGTCCGGACAGCGGAACGTTGTATATCGGCGGTCAGAATATTTCCCGTTTATCCGCCCGGGAGACCGTTTCATTCCGGCGTAAGAATATAGGATTTGTTTTTCAGGCATACCACATGCTGCCGGAGTTGAATATCCTTGAAAACGTAATGCTTCCGGCGATGCTGGAACATCAGTCCCGTGCCGAAGCGGTGCAGAAAGCGGAAATGCTTCTGGAACGTGTGGGCTTGGCTCACCGGATCAAACACCGTGCCAATGAACTTTCGGGCGGGGAACAACAACGTGCTGCGATCGCCCGTGCGTTGATGAATACACCATCCCTGCTGTTGGCGGATGAACCGACAGGGAATCTTGACTCTGTGACCGGGAACGGGATTTTGGATTTGTTCAAAGAGATCCATGCGGAAGGCAAAACCACGATCATTATGGTGACGCATGACCGCAAAGTGGCGGATCTTGCCGATCGTGCTGTTGCGTTGCAGGATGGATCTCTCTGCTGTTGATTGTTGTGGTGATTTTTATTTCAAATCTTCAAACAGCCATGTGGAAAGATAACGTTCGCCGTTATCGGGGAGAAGAACCACGATTTTTTTTCCGGCGTATTCCGGATCTTTACTGAGTTCCAGAGCGGCATAAAGAGCTGCGCCGGAGGAGATTCCGATCAGGAGACCTTCTCTGACCGCTGCTTCCCTTGCTGTTTTTCCTGCATTTTCTGCGGAGACCGGAATGACTTTATCGACCAGTTTCATATCCATATTTCCGGGAATGAAGTTGGCACCGATCCCCTGTAACTGATGCGGTCCGGCTTTTCCTCCGGAGAGGATCGGGCTCATGTCCGGTTCGACAGCAATCAATTTTACTGACGGGTCATGTTTTCTGAGGCCTCTGCCGACACCGGAAAAAGTTCCGCCTGTTCCGACTCCGGCAACAAAGACATCCACTTTTCCATCGGTATCCTGCCAGATTTCTTCGGCGGTCGTTGTTTCGTGACATGCGGGATTGGATGGATTTTCAAATTGCTGCGGAATGATCGATCCGGGATTGGCTTCGAGCAGTTCCTGAGCTTTTGCGATAGCTCCCGCCATACCGTCTGCCCCTTTTGTGAGAACGAGTTCTGCACCGTAAGCGGCGAGAAGTTTGCGGCGTTCGACACTCATGGTATCCGGCATGGTGAGGATCAGACGGTATCCTTTGACAGCGGCGGCAAGAGCCAGACCGATTCCTGTATTTCCGCTGGTCGGTTCAATGATCATACCGCCTTTTTTCAATTTACCGGAACGTTCGGCATCTTCGATCATGGCGATTCCGACACGGTCTTTCACGCTGCCGCCGGGATTGAAATATTCGACTTTTGCAATGACTTCAGCCGCTCCGTTGTTCATTTTCTGTATTTTTACCAACGGAGTTCCGCCGACTGTTTCAAGGATATTATTTGCAATACGGCTCATGACTGAATCCTCTCTTTCAAAAATCAAATTCCATTTGTGTGTTTCGTGTTTCCTGTTTTTCCTGTTTGGCAGGAAGTTCAGGGAGCTGCTGTTTATCCATATCTTTCAGGATACTTTTCAATTCCATCTGTTCTGCGATTTTCCGGATTGCCGGATAATCCGGCTCTTTTTTTGTCAGATCAAACCCGGAGATTTCAGCGGAAAGATCCAATTGGATCAATTTCTGATTCAGGCGCAGGATCTCAGCGGCTCCGGTGATTTTTCCGCGGAGGGCTTCCCGTTTGATTTTTTGCGGTTCTGCGAGAATTGCGTCAATGGAACCGAATTCGCTGATAAGGCCTGCGGCAGTTTTGGGACCGACACCTTCCACTCCGGGGATATTATCAGAAGAATCTCCGATCAGAGCGAGATAATCCACGATCCCGGCGGGCGGCACACCGAATTTTTCGATGGTTGCGGCTTCATCCCGCAACAGGAGTCCTTTTCCATCCCGGTCGGGGACAAGCATCCGGATATTCCGGTTGATCAGCTGTGAAAGGTCTTTATCGGATGAAAGGATCAGAACATCGCGCGAGTTGTTTGCCGTTGCGATACATCCAATCAGGTCATCCGCTTCCAAACTTTCCTGTTCGATAATATTCCATCCGAAAGCCCGGATCAGTTCCCGGATCACCTCGATCTGTGAACGCAGGTCATCGGGCATGGGGGGACGGTTTGCCTTATATTCCGGAGCAAGCTCCAGACGGGCGGAGCATTTGCCTTTATCGAAAACAAATGCACCGTCCCTGTCACCGTACTCCTGCTGGAGTTTGAAAAGCAGTTTAGCCATGGCGAAAACTGCATTGGATGGTTCCCCTTTTGAAGTGGAAAGGGAACGGACTGCATAATATCCCCGGTAGATCTGGGAATATGAGTCGATCAGCAGGAGGGGTGTCTGATTCATATTTCAGCCTCTCAGTTGAACTTGATGATC
This sequence comes from Lentisphaeria bacterium, assembly GCA_017646015.1. Classification (GTDB taxonomy): domain Bacteria; phylum Verrucomicrobiota; class Lentisphaeria; order Victivallales; family UBA1829; genus SIG94. The sequence goes on along the minus strand of JAGCNI010000084.1, from coordinate 5,986 downwards.
GAGGGATCGTAGTCAGCGGGGGCTTTGAAACCGAGCAGTTCCATACAGGTGGTTGCAACGGAGCTGATTCCGAGACCGGAATTGAGTTCAGGTGCATATTCTCCTTTGTTTTCCGGATCGTAGATGATGCAGGGAACCGGATTGAGAGAGTGTGCTGTTTTCCGTTTGGGCTGTCCGTTTTTGTCCAGCTTTACAGCACCTTTCTTATCGTGTTCGTACATATCATCGGCGTTTCCGTGGTCAGCCGTGATGAGCATGACGCCGCCTGCTTTGGTGACGCTTTCATAGACTCTCTGGAGGCAGAGATCCAATGCGCCCATGGAGATCTGGACAGCCTGATAATTTCCGGTATGACCGACCATGTCACCGTTGGGGTAATTGAGACGGATGAAATCGTAAGAACCGCTTTCGATTGCCTGACAGACATCATCGGTGATTTCAGCACATTTCATCCACGGACGCTGTTCAAAGGGAACGACATCGGAGGGGATGAGTTTGTATTCTTCTGTTTCAAACTTGCCGGAACGGTTGCCATTGAAGAAGTAGGTCACGTGTCCGTATTTTTGTGTTTCGCTGATTGCGAACTGGCGGACACCGCTGTTGCTGAGGTATTCAGCGAGAGTGCGGTCGATTTCGGGGGGATTGACCAGATAATGATTCGGGATATGGAGGTCGCCGTCATATTCCATCATACCGGCGTAGAGGACATCGGGTTTCACGCCGCGGTCGAAATGATCAAACTCATCACCCTGATCGAATGCCTGACTGATTTCCAGAGCCCGGTCTCCGCGGAAGTTGAAGAAGACAACAGCATCACCGTCTTTGACTGCGCCGACGGGGTTGACACCATCTTCGGAGATCACGAAGGGAGCGAGATCCTGGTCGATTGCTTTTGTTTCAGCGCGGAGGGTTTCGACAGCTTCGTGAGCGGATTTGAACATGCGTCCTTTTCCCTGCACGTGGATTTCCCAACCTTTGCGAACCATATCCCAGTTTGCATTGTAACGGTCCATTGTAATGACCATACGTCCGCCTCCGGAAGCGATTTTGAAATCGGGTCCGAGAGTTTTGAGATATTCTTCAAAGGGATCGATATAATCGAGAGCGGAAGTTTCGGGAACATCTCTTCCGTCGAGGAGGATATGGATCCGGACTTTGGAAATGCCTTCGCTTTTTGCACGTTCCAACATTCCTTTGAGGTGGGCGATATTGCTGTGAACGTTACCATCGGAGAAAAGACCGAGGAAGTGGAGAGTTCCGCCTGCTTTAGCTTTAGCGATCACATCTTTCCAGGTCTGACCTTCAAAAAGTTTTCCGGAGTTGATTGCTTCGGAAACGAGTTTTGCGCCCTGAGCGAAAACGCGTCCGCATCCCATGGCATTGTGTCCGACTTCGCTGTTTCCCATATCATCATCGCTGGGCAGACCGACAGCTGTGCCGTGTGCTTTGAGAGTTGTGCAGGGGAGTTCTTTCATCATTTTATGCAGGAACGGTGTGGGGGAATCGAGGACAGCATCGCCTTCTGCGTATTTTCCGATTCCGACACCATCCATGATCAGGAGTACGACCGGACCCCGTCTTTTGGAGAATCCCGGATTGAGTTCAAGTTTTTCCATCATAATTGCAAATTCCTTTTCAGTTTAGGTTTACCTTGGTAAAATACACTCAAAACAGTTGATATTCAAAGGAGAAACTGTTAAAATCACAAAAAATCTTCCGTATTGGAGAGTATCTGTTGTAAAGACTTGAACTTTGCCTTTCCTGTCTGTATATTACCGGACAAAGAATTTGGAGAAATATTTTTATGGAATGGATAGATACACATTTTCATGGTGGAGAATATCTGCCGGATTACAGGGTATATGCGGCGGAAGCGGAGCAGGAAAACGTGCATACGTTTGTTCTGTGTGCGTCCGGGGCAGATGAAACAGCTGATGTTCTGAAAGCAGCAGAAGCCCATCCGGGCATCCGGATCGCATTGGGGATTCATCCACATAATGCCGGAAGTGATGAAGGATTTATTGCTGAGTTGAAGAATTATCCCGGTCATCCCCGACTGGTGGCTGTGGGTGAGATCGGGTTGGATTATTACTATGATCTCAGCGATCGTGAGAAGCAGCGTGAGGTTTTTGAAAAACAACTTTCTTTTGCTTTGGAACATGAACTTCCGGCGATCATCCACTGTCGTGACAAGGATCAGGTATATGGAGCGTATGATGATGCGTATGAACAGTTATCTTCCTTTGCCGGGAAAGGGGGACGTTTTGTGCTGCATTGTTATGCCGGTACGATCGCGTATGCTGAAAAATTTGCTGCTCTGGGCGGTTATTTCGGAGTTGGCGGTATGTTGACTTTCGGGAAAGCGGATAATATCCGTGAGGTCGTATCGGTTCTGCCGCTGGATCGTATTTTTCTTGAAACAGATGCGCCGTATCTGGCACCGAAGCCGTACCGCGGCAAGCCGAATCATTCCAAATATATTCCGATCATTGGTGCGAAACTTGCGGAGCTGCGTTCGATATCACTGGAAGAATGTGCAGCTTTCACAACAGCCAATGCCCGGAGATTTTTTTCAATAAAGGGAGAAAGTGATCATGTCTGACTGGATTGATATTCAAAAAGATCCTGCTCATGTGGCACGAGAGCGTGCGAAAGCGAGGGAATTACGGAAAAGTGCATGGTGGCGCAGTCTGATCGACAAAGGGATCTGCCATTATTGTCAAAAAAAATTTCCGCCGGAAGAGCTCAGTATGGATCATATTGTTCCTGTTGCCAGAGGGGGCAGAAGTGTACGTGGGAATATTGTTCCCTGCTGCAAGGAGTGTAATAACAGGAAGAAGTATATGACGCCAGCTGAAATGATCATGGAACAGTTGGAAAACGGTGAACTGTAAGAAAAAAATTGAGATAACATATACAGGAGGATATGGTTATGCTTTCGATCAGTAATTTCCGTGAAGGGACACTGCTGAATCATCATCACGGGATTGAGACCGATGAGTCTTTGGAGATCACAGTGGAGGGTTTCAATTCTTACGGGACTCCGGTATTTGTCAATGGCATGCCGGCACGGCAGGATGGTTTGCAATTTTCATGTGATGTAAAATTGACTGAAAAGATCAATAAAGTGGAAGTTTCCACCAAAACCGCTTATGGAGAATTTGTACAGCGGATGACTCTGGTTTGGGATAAAAAATCTTTCCGGCGTTGCTGTTTTTATATTGATGACCATATTTTTCTGTTTACGGATTTAGCCAAACAACGTCCGGTGCGCGCATTTGATCATTTTTATTTGAAAGAGTTGAAACGTTTGCATGATCTGTATGGACTCAAAGTGACTTTGAACACATTTTATCATAATGATCACGAAGAATTCCTGTTGAAAGATATGCCGGATATCTGGAAATCTGAGTTTGAAGACAACTCGGACTGGCTGAAATTTGCGTTACATGCATACAGTGAATTTCCCGATCGTCCTTATGCCGAAGGAGCCCGCAAAGATTTTCTGCATGATTATGAATTGATGAAGAAAGAGATCACCCGTTTTGCCGGAGCTGGTGCCTTTATTGTTCCGCAGGTCATGCACTGGAACAATGTCAGTCCCGGTATTGCGGATGAATTGATCAAACTCGGCGTCAAATGTTATGCCGAAACGATGCGGACCCGTTTGGTGAGTACGCCTCCCTATGATGAGATGACAGAAAATGAGCGGAAAAATGCTTTCAGTTCCGAAGTTTATGTGCCGGAAAATCCAGCGTTGGCGCGTCACTATGGATTTGCCGAAGAGATTGATTATCTGAACAAACACGGGGCGATATATGATTCTGATTTGAAGGTCTTTTTTCATCATGATTGGCTGGTTTGCAACCGTTTGAGTATTGAAGAGATCAAACAACTTTTTGCATTGACAAAAGCCAAAGCTGAAAAATACGGATGTGATCTTTTTTCTGTATGCGGACATGAACAGTACAGTTTCCCCTATTATTTTAATTATCAGCCGGATCATTTGCAAAAATTGGAAACGACGATCCGGCTGATGGTTGAAGAAGCAGGCTGTCGCCCTGTATTTTATCAGGATGGACTCCTCGGCAATACTGCCTGGGAATGATTTTTTCAGGGGATACGGTTATCTGCTTGTTGGATAGGTGGTATCCCCATTTCCTGAAAACATATTTGTTTCAGAGATATTTTTTATTGATTTTTTCGTTTTTCTGTTCTTCTTTGTGGAGCTTGAAAAAGAATTTCAGTGCAGTTGATTTTTTAACAGCATCGACAAGCAGCAGAAAAACAGCATAAATGTAAAATCAGACTTTGCCACAGAGAGCCGAATATGATCCTTTGATATTTCTCAGTCTATTTTCATTTTTCAGCATCTGTTTTCTTTGTCCGGCTTCCGGCATTACACGCAGGGAATATGATGGTATTGTTTTTGATCTCTGCCGAACGGAAAAAATCAATGACCAGATGTTTTGTATGATGACCGAAGGGGAATCCGGTATAGACCGGGACATCGACTTTTTCCGTAAATTTTTTGAGCGCTGCATCAATATTTTCCGTAGTGTCTTTTGTGTTTGTAATATGACCGAACACTATGGCGGCAACATCTTTGAAAAAGCCTGCTGCCAACAGTTCATCCAGATAGTCAGTGATTTTTTGACTATTGGCACCCACGCTTTCTACGATCACGATCCTGCCGGCTGTCTGCAAGCCGTAATTTGCCTTCATCACCTGGGTATAGCGGATGAGCAGACCCGCCACGACTTTGCCGGAACAATCACCGCTCCGGAGAGGGGTCAGTTTCACTTTTACTTCTTCCCCGTGCAGCATGTTTTTCATCAGCGGTATGATCTCTTTTGAAAGTCCTGGATGGGAGTTGATTGAGGGGCCTGCCAGCGGATGACCATATCCTTTTGCACTCAAAGCACAGAGCAGCATGGTCACATCACTGTATCCCAGCACATAAAGCTCCGGACGGCGCGGCAATTTTTTCCAATTGATATTTGCCACCAGATCCTGCGTACCGAATCCGCCACGGGCACAGATGATGATGTCATTTTCCATATCGCACCATGCCGCTTCAAAATCTTTCACCCGCAATTCGACAGGAATCGAAGCAAGATAATTTTTTGCGAGATCTTTCGGTACCATGGTAACATGTGGATACACTTTGACCTTCAGTCCTGCATCCCGTAAAAGTTTGATCCCTTTATTAAAATTCTTCGGCGCAGGATAGGATGCCGGAGTGATCACTGCAACCGTTTTTATATGGGCGGGGTACACTCCTGTGTAATCAACATCTTTCCCTTTCACGGTAAAAACTTCCGAATCCGCACTTGCCGGAGCTCCGGTGAAAAGATAAATACAAAACGAAGACAATGTGATCAATAAAAACTTTTTCATAATTTAGCCTCTTTGGTTGGACAACTTTTTCTAAAAGATCGGTGTAAACGGTCTTGAACTAATATAACCTGTGGTTGCTGAATTGCAAGAGCCGAAATAAACTTCATACGGTGTTTTGTACTGCAATGCGGAATGTATTCTCTGTGCATTGTAGAAATTCACATCGTGTTGAACGCCGAAACGCAGTTGCGGCAAACTGACATAATCTTTGATTTTGATGTCTTCGTATTTCAACGCCCACCAGAAACGCTCCATTTTTGCATTATCGCGGCAGCGTCCTCGCCCGTCCATACTAATATTTTTTTATAGATTAAAAGAGCAGAAAATCATCTTTTAGATAGCCTGGAATAGCTTTTCTGTTTTTCAGAACCTTTAACATTGCTCCTGATGCTTCCTGAAAATAAAGAAGTGCCTGGGTCTGAAAGAGGGAAAAATATAGAAACTTTTACAGATCAACTGATTGATTTTGGATTTTAAGGGAAGTCGTTCATGTTTTTCATAATAGTTATCAAAGAATAAATGCTCTTCTACTTTCAGATGATAGATATTAAACAATTCGATGATTTCATCACGAAAATACAGCCGT
>JAGCNI010000083.1 GCA_017646015.1 Lentisphaeria bacterium | reverse complement strand
AATACATTTCCTGAAAAGCACGGAGAAACCAACTTTAACCGTGAGCTTGGCATGCCATATGCAAAGGTAGAGGGTGGAATTGCTGTTCTTATGGATAATGAATGGTATTTGTGTTATCCAATGAAAAAGGGGATTGTTTCGGAACAGGAAGTTTTTTTGCCGGAAACAATGCCGGAAGCCATGTCACGATGGCTGCCGCAGCAATAAAACAGGGTATGAACCACGGGATCTTCAATTTGAATGTCTTTTTTTCGCCATCTTCTTTGTCTGCAATAAACCAGGAAAGAAACAACGTGACAGGAACGATCCACAATGCCCGTGCAAGTTTGACAGTTGTTCCGATCCCGAGAGCTTCTTCTCCGTATGCCATGGTGGCTCCGACAACGGAACTCGTATCATGGATCCCGAGAGCAGCCCAGTATCCGAATTGATGTTGCGAGAATCCAAGATATTGTCCAATGATCGGGAAGATCCACAGTGCAATGGCATTCAAAGTAAAAACAGTGGCAGAAGCCATGGCGATCTCATGTGATTTTGCTTTCAGAACCGGTGCAGCTGCGGCAATGGCACTTCCTCCGCAAATTGATGTGCCGACACTGACAAGATAGATCGCATTTTTGGGAAGAGCAAGCAGTTTTCCGGCAAGTACGCCGAACCCGATTCCCATGATGATTCCGATCAATGTATAAAAAAAACCGTTTGCTCCGGCATGGAGTACATCGATAAGATTCATTCCGAAACCCATTCCGACAATGGTCGCCCCCAGAAGCGGGGAGGTGATTTTTGAGGTGTATTCACTGTACGGATTTCCCCAGATCACAGAGAACAGGATCCCTGCGAGAACCGCCAATCCCGGAGCCCAGTCTTTTGCCGGACTCCAAAGCCATGGCAGAGCAAAAAATGCAATTGCCAGAAATATAAAAATAATTTTTTTCATGATAAAAATCCTCTGTTGATTAAATTATTACAAAATGAGACATCAATATACTCTATATTTCTTAAATAACAAATCCAATCTGAACAGATCTTATAGAAATCAGGAATATTTTATTTTTTTTGAAAAATCTCTTGACATTTTATTTTTTTGATTATATATTAACTCCATTGTGGAAAAAGACAGGAGAAAAACTGGAAATGAAAAACATCAACATCATGTTCCGATTTTATTTTTATTTCGACTTTGCGTATCGGTATTCGCGGGGCCGGATGTTTGTTGGTGTTCATTTTCTGACAGCATAAAAATTTTTCGGCAATATGTGTAAATAAAATCTATGCCCCGCAGCAAATTCTGTTGCGGGGCTTTTTCTTTTACAAAAATATTTTTTAATATAAAAAGGAGTCAGAAATGATCGTTATTTTGAAAGAAAAATCGGAAGAGAGACAACTGAATCATCTCACGGAGTGGCTGAAAGAACAGGGAATTTCTCTCCACATGACCAAAGGATTGCATCAGTCGATTCTGGGGTTGATCGGGGATACTTCCAAACTGGATATCAATCTCTTGAAACAGATGGATATCGTAGAGGATGTCAAACGTGTTCAGGAACCTTTCAAAAATGCGAATCGGAAATTTCATCCGCTGGATACAGTGATCCCGATTGGAAATACAGTGATCGGCGGGGGTTCCATGACCGTGATTGCGGGACCTTGTTCTGTGGAATCCGAGGAACAGATTATTACCGTTGCAGAAAGTGTGAAGGGTTCCGGCGCTCAACTCTTGCGTGGCGGAGCTTTCAAACCGCGTACTTCCCCCTATGCCTTTCAGGGATTGCGGAATGAGGGGATCCGTCTGCTGCTGGAAGCGAAAAAAGCAACCGGTTTGCCGATCGTAACAGAGATCATGGATCTTTCCCAGTTGGAACTTTTTGATGAGGTCGATGTGATTCAGGTCGGAGCTCGCACTATGCAGAATTTTGAATTGCTCAAACAACTCGGTCATCTTTCCAAACCGATCCTGCTCAAACGCGGTCTTGCCAATACCTATCAGGAATTGCTGATGAGTGCAGAATATATCATGGCTTCCGGGAATGAAAATGTGATCCTTTGCGAACGGGGCATCCGGACATTTGAAACTTATACCCGGAATACTTTGGATATTTCCGCAATTCCGGTATTAAAAAATCTTTCTCATCTGCCGGTGATCATTGATCCCAGTCATGCCGCCGGAGCCGCCCGTTTTGTTCCTTCTCTTTCCATGGCAGCCATCGCAGCTGGAGCGGACGGTTTGATCATTGAAGTTCATAACGATCCGCAACATGCTCTGTGCGACGGTGTGCAGTCTCTGACAATGGAAGATTTCGAGAAACTGATGAAACATCTTACTGTTATCAAAAATGCTCAGACAGCCTGTCTGGAAGACTGAGAGAGGGACGGATATTATGAGCAATGATTTGAAAGCCGCCCGTCAGGAAATCGATAAGATCGACAATGAACTTTTGCAGTTGTTTTTGAAACGCATGGAATTGGGGGAACGGATCGGAAAGTACAAACAGGAAAACGGATTACCGATCGAGAATCCGGAACGGGAACGGGAAATTCTTTTGCATATCTGGGATTCTGCCGATCCGGAAATGAGAAGTTACGCCTGTATTCTCTATTCCACCTTGATCGATTTGAATAAAGCTTATCAGCGGCGGCTCAATCCGCAGGGCAGCAGATTTATTGAAAATATTGGCAATACTTTGAAAAATACAGAGCCGGTATTCCCGAAAACTGCGAAAGTTGCCTGTTGCGGAATCCCCGGAGCGTATGCTCAAATCGTGACGGATAAACTTTTTCAGTTGGCGGACCTGATGTATTTTAATGATTTTTCAGCTGTTTTTCAAGCAGTGGAAAACGGTTTGTGCCGTTACGGAGTGCTGCCAATTGAAAATTCCACTGCCGGCACGGTGGATGCTGTATATGATCTCATGAAAGATCACCACTTCTGTATCGTCCGCAGTTTCCGTTTGCCGATCCGTCACTCTCTTCTGGTCAACGAAGGTACAAAACTTGAGGATGTGCGCGAAGTGATTTCTCATGAACAGGCATTGAAACAGTGCAGTCGTTTTCTGGGAAATCTGAATGTGAAACGGACAAGTTGTTCCTCCACTGCCATGGCTGCCCGGATCGTATCGGAGTCCGGCAGAAAAGATGTTGCTGCGATCGCCAGCCCGAATTGTGCGGAGCTCTATAAATTGGAAATTCTGAACGATACCATTCAGAACAGTGATTTTAATTACACCCGTTTCATCTGCATTTCCAAGAAACCGGAGATTTATCCTGGAGCAAACCGGATCAGTATCATGGCAACCTTGCCGCATAAACCCGGACAACTCAACAGGATCCTTTCCCGTTTCTCTGTCCTCAGTGTGAATCTGACAAAATTGGAAAGCCGTCCGATTCCCGGTCACAACTTTGAATATATGTTTTACTTCGATTTTGAAGCGACAGTAGCAGATCCGGATGTCTGCAAGCTGTTGGCTGAACTGGAACAGAGCGGCGGAAAATTCTTTTTCCTTGGAAATTATGCAGAATATTGAGTCTTGAATATGCGGAGTATATCCATGAGAAAAAAAATATGTATAGCCGGATTGGGATTACTTGGAACATCTCTTGCCATGGCATTGGATCGTTCCCGTTATGAAGTGAACGGCTGGTGTCGCAATCCGGATACCGGAAAATGGGTGTTGCAGAAAGAAATCATTGAAAAATTTTATGCATCTCCGGAAGAGGCAATGCAGGATGCGGATCTTGTATGTATCTGTCTGCCGATTCCTGTGATCATTGATTTTATCCGGCAGTACGGGAAATATCAGAAATCCGGAGCTCTGCTGACCGATATCGGTAGTGTGAAAGGTGTGATCTGCAAGGCCGCTGCGGAAATTCCTTCTTTGAATTTTATTGGAAGTCACCCCATGGCAGGAACTGAAAAAAGCGGACCGCATGCTGCCTTTGCAACGTTGTTCAACAATGCAGATGTTTTCATCGTTCCGGAAGCGGATTCTGATCCGGCAAGTCTGCGTTTTCTGCAGGAGTTCTGGGAAAGTATCCATACCCATGTACGATTTGTTCCGGCAGAAAATCATGATAAACTGGTCGCCAATACCAGTCACATGCTGCATATTATTGCATCTGCTTTGAGTCAAAGTATTCTGGACGCTCCGGATGCGGATGAATTGCGTTTGAATTATGCCGGATGTGCAACCGGATTCCGTGATACTTCCCGGATCGCTTCCAGTTCGCCTGCCATGTGGCGGGAGATCTGTGAAAATAATGTCCCGGCGATCATGGCGGCTCTGGATAGTTTTGAAACAAGACTCTCTGCCATGAAAGAATCTTTGCGGACTGGGCAATTTGAGGATTTTGAAACTCTTTTCACAAAAGGACGTTATCTGCGGGATTCCTGGCTTTGTTATAAAGCGGCAGTCAAATTACCGGAAAGTATTACACTTTGCGGAATCAAACATGCCGGAAAATCTTCTGCTGCCGGAGAACTTGCCCGAATCCTTGCATTGAAATATTATGATACCGATGATGTTTTGGTAGAAATGTTTACAGCAAAATATGGCGAAAAACTTTCTGTCAGAGAGATTTATATCCGTCTCGGTGAAGAAGGTTTCCGGAAACTGGAAGCGGAGGCGATCCGTTCTGTTACTGTTGACGGTCAACCCAAAATCATTGCTTTGGGGGGAGGGGCTCTGAGCAATTCCTTCCTGACCGAAGATGATTTGAAAAAACTGGGGGTGATCGTTTGTCTGGATGTCCCTGATTCCGTTGCATTTGAACGGATCCTGAAAAACGGTCTGCCACCGTTCCTGAAAGATGCGGAAGATCCGTTTGCGAAATTCAGTGCGATGAATCAGGAAAAACGGGATCTCTTCCGGAAAAAAGCACATATTTATCTGACCCCTGCGGCATTTGAACAGACTCCGCGGGATATTGCATTGCATATACTCTCTTTATATAAGGAAAAAGTTTTATGAATAATACTTTTGGAACTCTTTTTGCTGTAACGACTTTCGGAGAATCCCATGGGGCAGCCCTCGGGGTTGTGATTGATGGGATGCCTGCCGGAGTGAAAATCGATCCGGTTTTTATTCAGAATGAAATGGATCGACGCCGTCCGGGACAATCTGCCGTATCCACCGCCCGTCAGGAAAGTGATACCATTGAGATCCTTTCCGGTGTATTTGAGGGGAAAACAACCGGAACACCGCTTGCGATGCTGTTGAGAAATGCCGATCAACATTCCCGGGATTACAGCAATATCGCCGGTGTGTACCGTCCGGGGCATGCAGATTATACTTTTGATAAAAAATTCGGTTTCCGTGATTATCGCGGAGGCGGTCGTTCCTCCGGTCGTGAAACTTCTGCCCGTGTTGCGGCGGGGGCGGTCGCCAAGTTGTTTTTGAAACAGTATGGGATCACCGTTCGAGCCTGTTCAGAAGAAATTGCCGGGATCAAAGCGGAGAAACATTGTTGGGAGGAAGTGGAAAAAAATCCTGTCCGTTGCGGTGATCCTGAAAAAGCAAAGGAAATGGAACAGGCGATCCTTGATGCGCGGACAGCCTGTGACAGTGTCGGCGGGAAGATCTATGCAGAGATCCTCGGGGTCCCTCCCGGTTTGGGAGAACCTGTTTTTGACAAATTCGATGCTTTGCTGGGGCATGCCATGTTCTCGATCGGTGGGGTCAAAGGGGTTGAGATCGGGGCAGGGTTTGCGGTCGCATCCTCCCGGGGTTCTCTCAATAATGACTCCATTACACCGGATGGTTTTGTCTCCAATCATGCTGGGGGGATCCTCGGCGGAATTTCCAACGGGGATGTGATCTCATTCCGCCTTGCAGTCAAACCGACTCCTTCGATTTATCTGCCGCAGAAAACGATCAATACTGCCGGTGAGAGTGTGGAAATGCAGATCAATGGGCGTCATGATCCCTGTCTGGTTCCGCGGATCGTTCCGGTCGTGGAAGCCATGGCAGCAATTCTGACAGCTGATCTTCTGTTGCGGGCAAGATGTTCCAAAATCTGAAAAATTCATTTTTATGAAAAATCAGCAGTTTATTGTACAATAAAATTGATCTTGTCAACGTTTCAGTCAGTAAAGATCAAAAAAGGGAGAAGTTACGATGAAAAAATTTATTCGCTTTATTATTACTCTGGTCGTGTTGATTGTTTTGTGCTGGCTGGGCTGGTTCGCATGGAAAAAATATTCCGGTCCTGAAGAAAGAGTTGTATTCCGTACAGAACCCGTGATCCGCACGGAACTTGTCCGTTCTATTACAGCCACCGGAACAGTTGAACCGGAAGAACTTGTCAATGTTGGTGCACAGGTGCAGGGAATGATCACAGAATTCGGTCCGGATCAGAGTGGAAGACCGGTTGATTACGGGTCTCAGGTCAAAGAGGGCGGTGTTCTTGCCCAGATCGATGATTCTCTCTATGCCGCTGAATTGAAATCCGCCAAAGCTTCGCAGCTTCAGGCAAAAGCTTCGATCAATGCGTCTAAAGCAGATATCCTTCAGGCTCAAGCAAAATTGGAATTGGCGGAAGTCAATCTCAAACGGGCAAAACAACTTTTGCCGGTCAATGCAATTGCTCAGAATACCTATGATGCTGCGATTGCAGATTATGATGTAGCCAAAGCCAATCTGGCAGTGGCTCAGGCTTCTCTCGCCCAGGCTGAAGCACAACAGGCATCGGCAGATGCAAATTACGAACGGGCAATCAGAAATCTTTCGTATTGCGTGATCAAATCGCCTGTCAATGGGGTGATCATTGACAGACGTGTCAATATCGGGCAAACCGTTGTTTCCAGCATGAATGCCCCGAGTCTTTTCCTGATTGCAAAAGATCTCCGCCGGATGCAGGTCTGGGTTTCTGTCAATGAAGCGGATGTCGGTCAGATCAAAGTCGGACAGGAAGTCCTCTTTACGGTCGATGCGTTCCAGAACCGGCAGTTCAAAGGGGTTGTCCGCAAGATCCGTTTGAATGCAACCATGTCTCAGAATGTCGTGACCTATGTCGTTGAAGTGGAAACAGATAACTCCGATGGAACTTTGCTTCCCTATCTGACAGCCAGCGTAAAATTTATTTTGAATAAACGGCAGAATGTTCTGGCTGTTTCCAATGCTGCATTCCGTTTTACTCCGGATCCTGCACTGGTTCCGGAAGAATACCGCAAAGAGATCCGTACAGCCGGGAACAGAATGGGAAAAGAACGGCAGATCTGGATCGTCCGGAATGAAAAATTGTATCCTCTCACCGTTCAGGTCGGTTTGAATGACGGAACTGCAACTGAAATCATTTCTTCCGGGTTGGAAGAAAATATGCAGGTCGTGATCCGTTCTGAAAAACAGAGCACCGGAAAACAAAAGCTGAATCCCGGCTCCGCAGATGGCAGAAGTCCTTTCCTGCCCTCTCCGCCGCGCAGACAGAGGAGAAAATAAGATGAGTTTGATCGAATTACGGGATATCCGCAAAACCTATTCTCTCGGCGAAATGGATGTCCCTGTTCTGAAAGGTATTTCTCTTTCGATCGAACGGGGGGAATATGTGGCTCTGATGGGCGCATCCGGTTCGGGAAAAAGTACCTTGATGAACATTCTGGGATGTCTTGACAGACCAACTTCCGGAGATTATCTTTTTGACGGCAGGGAGGCAGGGCGTCTTTCCGGAGATGAACGGGCAAAGTTGCGGAACAAATATATCGGATTTGTGTTTCAGAGTTTCAATCTTCTCCCGAGGACTTCTGCTTTGGAGAATGTCTGTATGCCCATGTATTACACTGCCGGAGAACTTTCAGCCAAAGAGATCACCCGCCGGGGAAAAGAGATGTTGGAACGGGTTGGACTTGCTGAACGGATGTATCATGAACCCTCTCAGCTTTCCGGCGGACAGCAGCAGCGGGTCGCGATCGCCCGGGCTCTGATCAATCATCCACCGGTTTTGTTTGCCGATGAACCTACGGGAAATCTGGATTCCAAAACCAGTGTGGAAGTCATGAAACTTTTTGAAAATCTGAATAAAGAGGGGATCACCATTATTCTGGTGACTCATGCCGTTGAAGTGGCGGATTGTGCCAAACGTACCATTCATATTCAGGATGGTCTTGTGGTCAGCGGCGCATATAAAGGAGTTTGAACTATGTCATTATGGAGAACAATGTTGATCGCCCTGCGGGCTTTGCGCCGGAATCCGACCCGGGCATTGCTGACTGCATTGGGGATCGTGATCGGGATCGCTGCTGTAATCGCCATGATGGAGATCGGAAACGGATCATCAAAAGCAATTCGGAGTTCGATCGAAAGCATGGGGGCAAACTCAATTCTGGTCATCCCCGGAGCTCCCCGTATCCCCGGAGGTGTTCGGCAGAGTGCCGGCAGCGGAGTATCGCTGACTCCGGAAGATTGTGATGCAATCGCAAATGATTGTCCCAGTGTGGATACAGCAGTTCCGATCGTCCGGGCTTCTGCTGTGCAGGCTGTGGCGGGCAATAAGAACTGGACTCCGCAGCAATGTTACGGAACCGGTCCTGATTATCTGCGTATCCGGAATTGGGTGATCGCTGAAGGTCGGAATTTCACCCGTCGGGAAGTGGAAAACCGTGCAAGAGTATGTCTCGTCGGAAAAAAAATCGTGACAGAACTTTTCAATGGCGAATCTCCTGTCGATTCCGAGATCCGTATCAAGAATGTGACTTTCACCATCATCGGAGTCCTGAAAGAAAAAGGGGCAAATATGATGGGGTTTGATGAAGATGATGTGATCCTGGCTCCCTGGTCCACTGTCCGTTTGCGGATCACCGGATTGAAAACGGGAACCGCAACCAATATGACCAGTACCGCTTCGACTTCTCCCAGTTCGCTCTACCCGGCAACAGGAGTGGCTTTTTATCCGGAACAGGCGGAAAATCTGGAAACAGATACTCTGCTCGTGCCGAAATTTGCTCAGATCGATCAGATCATGGTCATGGCAAATTCTCCGAATGATGTGAATAAAGCAATCCGGGAATTATCTCAAGTCCTGCGGGAACGTCATAATATCCGCCCCGGACAGGAAGATGATTTCTGGGTCAGAAATTCAGCCGCATTCATGGAAACTCTTTCAGGAACAAGCCGTTTGATGACAAATCTTTTGATGGTCGTGGCATTGATCTCTCTGATTGTCGGCGGAGTCGGCATTATGAATATCATGCTTGTTTCTGTTACGGAGCGGACACGTGAAATCGGTTTGCGTATGGCGGTCGGCGCGCGTTCCAGAGATATTCTCAAACAGTTTCTTGTGGAATCGATTCTCTTGTGTCTTGTCGGTGGAATTGTGGGAATCATTCTCGGCAGAGCGGCGGCTCTTCTGGTAAAGAGTCAGTTGAATTGGCCCATTGAACCGAGCCCCGGCGGCATGTTGACAGCAGTTGCTGTTTCTGCCTTTGTCGGAATCGTCTTCGGATTTTATCCTGCATGGAAAGCCTCCAAACTCGACCCGATCGAAGCCTTGCGTTACGAATAATACTGAATTGAAAAGAAAAAAATTGCGGGGACACTCTCTGATTCAAGAATGTGTCCCCGTTTTTTGTGCTTTTTTGATTTCAGATCCGTTTATGCGATCATTCCTTTGTTCTTGTCTTCCGCAAGGACTGAATCAGCGTCAAGCGAAGCTGCAAGATTATCGGTAAGAGAATCTTGTGCGGCATTACCGAACAACGTGATCGAATCGTTGTAAGCGCAAAGGTCATCGGTCAGATTGCCATTGACAGAGTCGCTGAACCCGCTGAGATCAGAGGAATCTGGTCCCTTTTCCCAACCGGCGAGGAGATCAGCATCGACATCATTGTTGGAAGAGGTCGATGCAATTTT
>JAGCNI010000082.1 GCA_017646015.1 Lentisphaeria bacterium | reverse complement strand
GTGCCGCTGACGGAATCGTTTGCATTTCTGCCCGATGGGCAGAAATGGAGGTGTTGCCGCCGTCCAGCCGGCGTCAAGCAACAGTCCACCGGACTGTTGCATTTAGATGGTTCGAGTCACGCCCCAGATAACCAAAAGAGTCCAACCCCAGATGGGGTTGGACTCTTTTGGAGCTAGTGACGTGACTCGAACACGCGACCTTCTCATTACGAGTGAGATGCACTACCGACTGTGCTACACTAGCAGATATTTAGCCCGATTATTATACTTTCAATCGAGCTAAATGTCAATATCATTTTAGATTTTTGCGCCGGTTTCCTGAATCTTGGCCCGGATGCTGAGCAGATCCTCAAATGTCTCCGGGCGCTTGCTCACATCCCGCAGCAGTGCGGAAGGATGATAAATCGCCGTCATCCAGATGCCGTTCTTTTCCACCCACTGGCCATGCTGCCGGGTAATGCGGTAATCCGGATCAATGAGCCGCTTTGCCGCGATACGACCCAGGCAAACAATGATTTTCGGTTTGATCAGAACCACCTGATTCCGCAGATAACCGATACATGCATCCTGCTCTGTTTCCAGAGGATCACGGTTCCGGGGAGGACGGCATTTTACGATGTTGGCAATATAACAGTTACTTTTTCTGTCCAGATCAATAATGGAAAGCATATCATCCAGCAGATTGCCGGCGGGACCCACAAAGGGTTCCCCTTTCAGATCCTCCTGTTCTCCGGGACCTTCTCCCACAAACAGAATATCCGCGTCTTCCCTGCCGGTACCAAATACCACATTGTTGCGGGTTTCGCACAGACCACACTTGGTACAGTCAGAGCAGACTGCCTTCAAACCGTTCCAGTCGTACATCAGCGGTTCCTCCTGCGGGCAGCTCTTCTCTTTTTGCGCCGTGACCGCATTTTGGAACGCATATAGGCATTGAAGCCCAAATAAGCAGCTGCCAGGCCCAGGATGATGATGGAAATGGTTCCGATCACAGAAACAATACCGGAGTCGTCGGAGTCGCTTCTGACAGCTGTGGAACGGATGGTGACACCGGGGTTTTCCATGGTTTTGACGGAACTGACCGCATAAACCTCAGCTTCTGCCATGATGGATGTACGATACTTTACTTCCAGAGTTGCAATCAGCTGACCTTCCTGAATGGGCGCCCGCAGACCGCCGTCAACAATCTTATAGTTCATCTGCAGATTGTTCATCTGGGCACTATTGGGAACAACGGAATCAATATCGACTCTGGCTTCACCGACAACGTAGCTCTCTCCCCCGTTGACCACAAACTGGTTCAGAGACATACCGTCATAAATGATCCGGTTGACTTTGAAATAGTCAAAACCATAATCCAGAAGTTCAGAAACTTCATTAAAGTTACCGTAGTTCAAAGGCTGCCAGCCATTTTCCGCAAAGGTACGGACAGCGCCCAAGACCACCGCTACAAAGGTCATACCTTTATATTCAGCGGTACAGGCAATGGATGCACCGGTATCTTCATGATAGCTCTGCATACCGCCGGTAACCCGGTTGTTGAAGAAATCCTGAATATCCCGGTCACTGATCAGATAGTTCTGGGTGTTGAACTTCCGTTCCTTCATCATTTCCGTCTCGGCAATGGTGTATTCCGTCATTTTCACGATTTCCCGGAAATGTTCATTTTTCATGGCTTCCCGGAGGATCTTTGCCATGTCACGGCCGGTGCTGAAGGATTGCGCAGTATAAAGACCACTGATGTTTCCGAATTCCGTATTGGTACAGCCAATCTGCTTGGCACGGTTATTCATCAGCTGAAGGAATTCTCCTGTAGTGC
>JAGCNI010000081.1 GCA_017646015.1 Lentisphaeria bacterium | reverse complement strand
CCGGCATGGGACACATGTTATTATTTCGTTTAACTTTTACCCTAAGGAGGAAAAAACAATGTATAAAAGAGTTCTGACAATTCAGGATATTTCCTGTTTCGGACAGTGTTCTCTTACAGTGGCTTTGCCGGTGATTTCTGCTTGCGGTATTGAAACCGTGATTCTGCCGTCGGCAGTATTATCCACTCACACGGGCGGGTTCAAGAATTATACTTTCCGTGATTTGACGGATGATATTCCAGCCATTCAGAAGAGTTGGTTGGAAAACGGCTTGAAATTTGATGCATTTTATACCGGTTATGTCTGTGAAAACCAGATCCAGCCGATTCTGGATATGATGCAGGAGTGTTCTGCTGAGGGAGCGATCCGGATCGTAGATCCTGTGATGGCGGATGCCGGAAAACTCTATCCCGGCTTCAGTGCGGATTTTCCGCAGAAAATGTGTCGTCTTTGCAAAGGGGCAGACTATCTGCTGCCGAATCTGACGGAAGCTGCTTTCCTGCTCGGAGAAGAGTGCAAGTTGGAAAATTACGATCAGAAATATATTGAGAGAATGGTGGAACGCCTGCATTCTCTCGGAGCAAAGAATGTTGTATTGACCGGGGTTTCCTTTGATCCGGGTCTGTTAGGCTGTGCGGTCAGTGATGGCAGCAGGATCGAATACGATTTCAATGTCCGTCAGAATCGCAGTTCCCATGGAACGGGCGATGTTTTTGCCAGTGTTTTTGCGGGTGCTCTTCTGCGTGGAAAGAGTCTGTTGCAGGCGGCAGCTATTGCGGCTGATGTGGTCTGTCTGGCGATTGCTGCAACACCGGATGAACATTGGTACGGGGTTTGTTTTGAAAAAGTGATTCCGGATCTGGTAAAAGCATTGAATTGAACTATTGAATCATAGACAGGATTACGGAGAGCGATTATGTCTGAGATTATGGAATTGGCACGTCGGGCGAAAGCGGCAGCGGCACGTTTACGCAGTCTGCCTGCATCATGCCGTGCGGATGCATTGAACCGCATGGCTGGGAAACTGCTGGAAGTCCGCGAAGCTGTATTGTCTGCAAACCAACAGGATATGGCGGATGCCGCCGGATTGTCCGCTGCATTCCGGAAACGTCTTCTGGTGGATGATAAAGTTTTTGAATATATGATCCGTCGTTTGCGGGAAGCGGCAGCTTTACCGGATCCTGTGGGACATATTATTGAAGAACGGCGTATGCCCAGCGGTCTGCTTGTGAAACGGGTGGCTGTTCCGATCGGAGTGATCGCCATGATTTATGAAGCCCGCCCGAATGTGACTACGGATGCGGCGGCGGTTGCGTTGAAGAGTGGGAATGCTGTGATCCTCAAAGGCGGTTCGGAATCACTCCGTACCAACCTTGTCTTGGCGGAAGCGATGCGTTCCGCTGCAAGGGAGGCAGGTTTGCCGGAAGATGCGGTTCAGATCATTCCGACTGCTGACCGGGCGGCGGTGAGTGAACTTCTGAAACAGGATCCGTTTATTGATCTGATTATTCCCCGTGGCGGAAAAAGTCTGATCAAAGCGATTGCGGAAGGAACCCGGATCCCTGTTTTGAAACATTATGACGGGATTTGTCATTTGTATATTGCAGCGGATGCCCCGGAAGAGAAAGCTGTTCAACTTGTAGTCAATTCCAAATGTCAGAATGTGGCAGTCTGCAACGCTCTGGAAACCTTGTTGATCGATCGAGCTCTGCCGGACGCTGTCTTACAGAAGATCATAGCCGGTTTGCGTGAGAATTCCATTGAGATCCGCGGCTGTTCTGACCTTTGTTCCCGTGTGGAGGGATGTATTGCGGCGACTGCGGAGGATTGGGATACGGAATATCTCGGCAATATTCTTTCCATCCGGATGGTGGCTGGAATTGATGAAGCGATGGATCATATAGCAGAACATGGTTCCGGTCATACGGACGGGATCGTGACGCAGTCGGATGAGTTGGCGTTGAAATTTATTGAAAATGTGGATTCAGCTTCTGTATTGGTGAATGCCTCCACCCGTTTGTCGGGGGGAGGGGACTACGGTCTTGGAGCCGTGGTCGGGATCAGTACGGATCGTCTTCATGCTCGCGGACCTGTCGGACCTGCGGAACTTTGTACATATAAATGGGTTGCGATAGGAGACGGGCATCTCCGTTCCTGATGGATCGCATACAATAAAAAAGCAGACACCGTGTTCCCCAAGGAGATGACCTCTTCAGGCTTGAACACGGTGTTTATTTATTTTTGCAGTTTATTTTTCTGGAAACTGTGCATTTTTCTGTATTGACTCGGGGTTTGCCCGATCGTTTTTTTGAAACGGGTTGCGAAATAGGCGGCATTTTTGAAATGAAGCCTGTCTGCGATTTCGCTGATTGTGAGATCTGTTTCTTCCAGTAACGCCTGAGCCTGATTAAAAATTCTCTGTTCCCGATAGAGTCCGGGGCTGATTCCGAAAGCATTTTGGAATTGACGGTAGAATGATGTTTTTGACAAGGAGCACCGTTTTGCGATTTTTTTCATGGATTCCGGAGTATTGAGAGGCTCCAGAAGTCGTGCAGCCTGTTCGATTTTTTTCTGCGTGAATCCATGTTGTGCGATCATATTTCCGCGCAGGATGATTTCCTGAACGAGACAATATGCCAAACGATACCAACCTGACTGACGGATTTGGCACAGTTCATGGATTTCAGAAAAGATCCGGGAAAAATTTTCTATATGTTTTTCATCCATTGTTATTTCCAGAATTCCCGGTGTGATTTCCTGCCATTCCGGGGGATATTGCAGATGTGCATCCAGATTGAAATGAACCCAATGGATCTGTAAAAAATCTTCAATATGAAAAATTCTGTCAACTTCGGGGCGCAGCAGAAACATTTTTCTTCTGTTCAAGAGGATCGGGCGTTGTTTTCCCATGATCAGATGTCCAACTCCATCGACGGGAAAGAGAAGATTCCAATTTTCCCGGTCTCCATGAAAATAGTGCATTTCTTCGATCCGTTGATAATCGCTGTAAAGTTCGCAACCGGTTTTTGAGGTTGTTTTTGAGAGATCTATCATTTTATCCTCTTGTTCTGGTAAGGGGGCGGTGTTTCATTTTCTGATATTGTAGCATGAAAGATTGTTTTTTTCAAGTTGGAAGTGCGTGAAAAGTCTATTTTTTATTGTTGGTAATATGTAAAATAATTTTGGGACAATATCAAAATATTCTATGTGTTATATTGTTGGAAATCAAGAAAAAGCCATTTATATTATTGAACAAAATCAAAATATATATGACTGATTCATGAGGAGTTTTTTTGAAAAATGTCAGTATTCAAAGTTATGCCGCATCATTCTGTAACCCTGCATGGGATTTTGGGGGATCGATTGCACAAGACAGTTGTGAACCGGCTGTTGAAAATCCATTATCCTCATCTGGTGGATGTGTACCGTTATCACAGTGAAACAGATAATCTGTGGCGTTGTGAGTTCTGGGGCAAGATCGTTCGTTCTGCAATATGGTGTTTTCATACGGAAAAGAATCCGGAATTGGAACAGGTTATCCGGGCTACAGTGGAAGACATGATTTCTACGCAATCTGCGGATGGTTGTATTTCTGCATATCCTCCGGAGCTTCAGTTATCCGGTTGGGACATCTGGGGGAGGAAATATGTGATGATCGCACTGCTTCGTTATTATGAGGAACTTGATCATTCGGAACGTGTGAAAGAAGTATTGATCCGTATGCTTGATCATTTGATTGTTCAGCTTGGGGAAAAGGAACTGCGGGAATTCGGATGTCATTCCGGTTTGGCTGCCTGTTCCATTCTCGGTGCGGTGGTTGGAGTGTACCGGATCAGCGGAGAAAAACGTTTTCTGGATTTTGCTGCATCCATTGTCCGTTCCGGCTGTTGTACTTTGCATAATATTTTTGAAGAGATCCGCAAAGGGCGTCCTGTTTCAGAATTATCCAATGGTAAAGCGTACGAGATGATGAGCTGTTTTCAGGGATTGGCGGATTACTGTAATTATGATCCGCGAGAGGAATACAAAGAAGCCGTTTTACGTTTTTTTGAGGCTGTTCGGACGCAGGAAATTTTCATTACCGGAGGTGGAGGTTCATTGGATGGAGTGGGTGAATTCTGGTATAATGGACGTTATAATCAGACCCGTTCTGATGTGGGCGCGATGGGAGAGACCTGTGTGACTGTGACCTATATGCACTTGTGTAATGCAGTTTTGGGAATGACGGAATTGCCTTGTGCTGCTGCGGAGTTTTTCAATTCTTTCTGCAATGCGCTGTTGGGGGCGGTACGTTTTGACGGGCGTTTCTGGTGTCATGGCAATCCGACGCCATTGGCGGCGGGGAGCTCCAAGATCCCTGCAATTGATCAGATCGCTTTTCAGGGAGCAGAACCGTTCCATGGACATGATTGTTGTCTGGCGCAGGGACCGGAAGGGATCGCATTGGCGGCGTTGAATGCAGTGATGCGTACTCCGGAAGGGATCGTGCTGCATTATTTTGAAGAGATGGAGATCGATCTTTCCTGTCTCAGCGGGAAAAGAGGATATTTGAAATTGCAGAGTTCTTATCCATTTTCCGGCAGGGTCGATTGCATTTTTCAACTTTCTGAGCCGATTGAGTTTGAGTTGAAACTTCTGATTCCGTTCTGGCAGCCTGAAAATCTGAAAATCAGTGTCAACGGAGAGATCATGAGTGGTGAACCGGGGAAATATTTTGCAGTGAAACGAGTTTGGCATGATGGTGATCGAATTGAGTTTGAGCTTGATTTTTCGCTTCGGAAAGAGATTTCACCGGATGGGAAATATACTGCATTTCTTGCGGGGCCTCTGGTGATGAGCCGGGATTCCAGATTGAGTGATATCAATGCTCCTGTTCCTACGGATCTTCAATATGAAGAGTGTCCGCCTGATGAATGGAACAAAATTTTTCTGATCCGGAAACTTTCAGATGGCAGCAAGTTGTGTGATTATATTTCTGCCGGATCTTTTTTTCAACCGGGAAATCTGTTACGTGTCTGGCTGGAAGAGAGAAAAGTATGACGGAATGAATGATAAAAAATCAGATTTGTTTTATCAAATAATGTAAACCAACATGAAAGGGAAAAAAATGAAATGGCGTATTGGTATTGGCATGTTTGCATTGTGCCTGTTGGCTGGAGTGCAGACTGCATGGGCTGGGAATGTATTTATTTCCGGCGGGAAAGCACATGGTGCGATCGTTTTGGAAAAAAATCCTTCCAAATCAGCACAACGGGCAGCAAAAGAGTTGTCTCATTACCTCTATCTTCAGACTGGAGTGAAACTGAAGATCGGTTATGAAGCAACGGGGGGGAATGATATTTTTCTCGGTTATACCGATCATGCCCGGAAGGCCGGATTGGATTTGAAAGGGCTTGAATTTGACGGTTTCAAGATCGTGACCAAAGATGGCGACCTGTATATTTTCGGGGATGACTACAAAGGACCCTGGCCGATCTATGCAAAAGGTTCCTGGTATGATATCATTCATATTTACAACAAAAAGCTTGATCTGGGAGCATATGGCAACAACGGGACATTTCACGGGGTGATGTATCTGCTGAAAAAATACCGTAACTGTCGTTGGTTCATGCCCGGTGAGTTGGGAGAATACATCCCTGTGATGCGGGATTTCACTTTGCAGGATATTGATTATAAACGGAATCCGGCATTTGAATATCGTTATCTCAATTTCGGTCTCTGGAATCATGAACCGGAAGTATCTAAATGGAATGCCCGTGCCGGATTCGGAGCCCGTTATCCGATTCGTTTTGAACACAGTTTCTACCGTTTTGATTATTTGCGCAAAACAAATCCTGAATATATGGCTTTGCAGAAAGATGGGACACGCTGTACTATGCCGGATGGCAATCGTGGCAGCTTGTGTCTTACAGCCAAAGGATTGGATCAGGTCGTTGCCAATGCAGCGATCGAATTTTTCAAAGCCAATCCTTCCCAGATCATCTATCCTGTCATGCCCAACGATAACACGAATACCTGTCAGTGTGAAAATTGCAAGGCTCAGGTCGATCTTTCTCTTCCCAAGCCCAGTCAGGCAAGCAATTATGTCTGGGGATTTATCAACCGTGTAGCGCGGATCCTTGCCAAAATTTATCCTGATAAAATGATCGGCTGCTGTGCATACAGTAATTATGTGACTCCGCCGACCAATATGAAAATGGAACCCAATGTTGCAATCATGGTTACAACTTGTCTTCCGTGGATTTTTGATGAACTCTACCGTTGGCGGAATGAAGAAATGATCTACAAATGGTGCAAGATCACTTCCAATATTTACACATGGGATTATTATTGCTGGGACGATACCAATCAGCATCTTACCGGCTTGCCGATTTTGATTTCGCACTGGCTTGCAGATGATCTGAAAAAACGTAATGGACACTCCAAAGGAATGTACCTTGACTGCCGTCTTTCTCCGATCAATGGAAGATATCTGATGGCATATCCCGAATTTAATCATCTGAATATTTATCTTGCCGGGGAACTGCAGTGGGATCCGGAAATCCCTGTGGATGATTTGTTGGATGATTATTATACCAAGTTCTATGGACCTGCCGCTGCTGAGATGAAACAGTTCTGGTCCTATGCAGAAGAAATCTGGTGCAATAAAGCCGTCAAAAAACGCGGTCCAAAAGATAATTTGCAGAAAGATCTTTATACTCCGCAGGTGCTTGCCAAACTCAAATCCTATCTTGAAGCGGCACAGAGCAAAGTTAAATGGAACACCAGAGAGTCCCGCCGTATCAAAAAGATCCAGGATCATTTTTATTCTTACTATGACCGTGTTGCCGGGACCCGTTCCAAGCGTCCTACACATGTTGTCAGAAAAATCAATCCGGCGGATGCTCCGAAAATTGATGGTGTTCGTGATACAGTCTGGCGCAGAGCCAACGGAATGAGTTTTGTGGATAACTTTTCTTCCCGGGATCCGGAATATCCGACGAATGTCCGCACCTTGCATGATGGTACAAATCTCTATATTTTTGTAACGGCTCATGAGGGCAATATGGCAAAGCTCCGTTCGCCTGAACGGAAACGTGACAATACTGCACGGCCTCATTTCTGGGATGATGATGCAATGGAATTTTTCATATTGCCGGATATCAGCAATCCTCAGGAGTTTTTCCAGATCGTGATCAATGCCAAAGGCAATTCACTGGTGGATCTGAAAGCCAATGCTGCCAATCCGGAAGATTACAGCTGGAACACTTCGATCCGTTACAAAGCCGGGGTCACAAAATCCGGCTGGACATTGGAGTTGGCGATACCGTTGAAAGATTTGAATTTTTCAAAATATCCGGGAATCAATATCGGACGGGATCGTCAGGCTGGCGGTGTAACAATACGGACAGCATGGGCTCCCTCATTCGGTCAAGGCTGGGCGATGTCGCCTCATCGTGCAGGAAATCTGGTTTTTGAAAAATAAGACCTGATTCAGTTGATGAGTAGAAAAACAGGAGTTATTCCCATGTCCGAATGGGGGTAACTCCTTGCATGATCAAAATGGGAAATGTGTTTTCTAAAATAAACATTACAAAAAAAGGAGAAAAAAATGAAATCCAGACAGAACACAGCAAAACAACGGTATGGGACGGTTATTGCAGAGAGATTTTTCACATTAATAGAGCTCCTTGTGGTGATTGCGATCATTGCTATTCTCGCAGGAATGCTGCTGCCCGCTCTTAGCAAAGCAAAGGAATCAGCTCAGGGGATCAGTTGCCGCAGCAATCTCAAACAGGTCACTCTGCAATTCCAACTTTATACGGATGATAACGATAATACGCCTCCGCCCAGTTACAATGGAGGGAGTGAGTATCGTGGTTGGGCAAGTATGATTCTTGGAATTCCCCGTGAGGAAACGAAAAATATGAAAACAGGCTATCTGCATTGTCCTTCTGATAAACAGGATTATCATGGCAGAAAAGCAAACTGGAATGCCTATACTGTTGAGCCTGAATACCGTGTGAGTTATGCGATCAGCACCGGACACATGATCAATAAACGCTGGGGAAATGAGGGGTATGAACATGAGTGGGGCATGGCAACACGCAATACGGAAGTGAATGGAGCCAAATTGAAAATGTCTCAGGTCGAATCACCCTCTGATACTGTGTGGCTGCGTGATACGTGGAATCCGCTGCGCTCGATCTATAATACTTTTGATTGTCAGGGAACATGGACAACTTATAGTATTGTCGGTTCTACCTTTGACGGAATTGAAGCGAATCCCGGAGTCGGTTATCACAATGGTTTCCGGGTGACCAATCTTGCATTTGTGGATGGACATGTGGAAGCCTGTAATATCAGAGACTGGAAGCCCGGGGATCATCGCGGAATCGTGTTCAAAAAATTGCATGCAGAAAAAGCTTGCAGCAGCGGTCTGTGATGATATCGTAAAAGAGATTTGACCATGAGTATGGAGTATGACATTGGAAATCGCCGGGAGTTGTTTCTGGATGATTTTGTTACAGAATCTCTCCGTGGAGATGTCAGCAGAGATTTGCATGACCCCGTTCCGCATGATCCGGATCCGACTGCTCCCCGGGGAGCATATCAGACCGTGATCTGCAATCAGGGAAAACTGTATCGTTATTACCGTGGAGATTTTGCGGATTATACCAGATTGAACTCGCCGGAGCCGTATGAGGTGAAACCCGGTTTTATCGGAGAATTCACCGGATATGCAGAAAGTCGGGATGGTCATCGATGGATGAAACCGGATGCCGGGATTTATGATTGCGGGATCCCGAATGTGATTTTCTGCAATTCAAAAAAGTATCTGGCTCATAATCTGACTCCTTTTATGGATACAAATCCGGAATGTTCCCCGGAGGCAAAGTTCAAAGCTCTTGCGGGTACAGCGGACAGCGGAGGGATGTTTGCTCTTTTTTCTGCTGATGGTATTTCCTGGAAGGTGCAGGGGGAGGAGCCTGTATTCACATCACCGGGACCGAGATTCAGTTATCTTTTTGACTCTCAGAATGTTTCTTTCTATTCACCCGTGGAAGGGCGTTATGTCTGTTATTTCCGTGTGAATTGCACGAAGGATGACCGGGCTCTGCGGTCCATTGCCCGTATCGATTCCAAAGATTATCTGCATTGGGAGAATTTTCAGGAGTTGGATGTGAATCTGCCGGATGAAAATTTGTATGTATCCCAACTGCAGCCTTATTTCCGTGCGCCGCATATTTATATCGGAACACCGACACGTTTTTTTGAAGATCGTGGTTCCGCCACAGATATCGGTTTCCTTTTTTCTCGTGAGGGGAGAGCGATCGACCGGACTTGGAAAGAAGCATGGATCCGTCCGGGATTCGACCGGGAGAGCTGGAGCAACCGTTACAACTATCTTGCCTGCGGTATTGTGCCGACATCTCCGCATGAGATCTCTCTTTTTCATAACTGGAACGGAATCCGTTATTCGCTCCGGTATGATGGATTCGTTTCTCTGACAACTCATTATGAGGGCGGGGAGTGGCTTTCCAAAGTGTTGCGTTACACCTCCGGAGAACTGGAACTGAATATTGCCACTTCATGTGGGGGTTTTGCGCAAGTGGAATTACAGACTCCCGATGGTGTGCCGCTGCCCGGATTCTCTTTCGATGAGTGCGAAAAGATGTACGGCAATTCCGTGGCATGGCGGCCCCGGTGGAAGTCCGGAAAAACATTGGATCCCGGAACAATATTGCGGATCGCTGTCCGTTCCCGTGAGGCGGAATTTTATTCCTTTGTTTTCAGCGGGGAGAAAGAATCTGCCGGACATGGTACAGTGATGACTGTTTCTGAAAACTAAAACATAATTTATAAACTGAAAAAACGAGGAGAAAAATGAAAAAGACAGTGAAAAATCATTTTACCTTTACCGATCTTATGGCATTTCTGATCACGATTCCCATCGTGGGGATCATTCTGATTGCTCATGCCGGAGCGGTTCAGGATACCCAGGCAAAAGCATTGTATTGTCGCAACAATCTGAAAAAGATCGGAGAAGCTGCATTCGCTTATGCCGATGCCAATCATGAAATGAGTGTCCCCGCATTCGGCGGAAATAAAAAAATCAAAGGATGGGCACAACTCCTTTCCGGAACCAATGATGCAAAGACCGGATATAAGGATTATTATGGATGTCCGGATGATGAAGTCAAACGTATTGTTCTCGGCGGAAAGATTTCTTATAATCTGAATACCGGGCATCTCTGGGGGTATCCCTATCGCAAAAGTTCCAAACAGGAATGGGGTCCAGCCAACCGCGGATCCTATTCGCCTCTGCATGGAACCAGTGTGTCATTCAATGTCGTGGAAGAACCTGCCAATACATTGTGGTTTTTTGAACGTCACATGCCCGGCAGTACATGGGATAATTTCTGGAAAAAAGGCGATGCCACTCACTGGGCAACATGGCGACTCCATTTCTGGACTCATAAAGAAGCCGGAAAAAAAGGTGTGAACAACATGCTTTTTATGGATGGAAGAGTTGAAGCTGTGGCTGAAGGAACATGGAAACAGGGCGATATCCGCTCTGTTGTCTTCAAGAGTCTGCATCAGACCTGCATGGGAAATATGAACGGGAAAGACTGAGTCGTAATACGATCTTTCCCGTCATTCAGATGAGATTTACCGGGGAACTCTGCCAAAAGAAAATGACAGAGTCCTCCGGTATTTTTTTGCGTTTTTATTTCGTGACAACGGCACGGAAGCGGGGATAGAACGGACCCGGCACTTTGCTCAGACGGATTTTGACCGGAGCATTTCCTGCCGGAACAGAAAATTCTGCAATGCCATCTGTATTGAAATGAGTTTCGATCGGGGCTGAGCCGTCCAACTCGATCCGGAAGGTTGCAGTTTCTGTGGTATCGCCGTAAATCAGCAGTTTGCCGCCGTTGAGCGGACGGGTCAATTCCATGTCGATAAAGCCGTTCGGGAAGACTGTGTTTCCTGCATAACGGAAAAATTCTCCATGATCCATACTGACATGGCATGCGTGCATATAACGAGCCATACGCCACTCATCCGTCAGAGCTCCGCAGATAATGCAGTCGGTCATGCCGGAGGCATATTTCTTCCGCATGGCAAATTCAATATCATATTCTTCCTGCAGGATCCCGAAGATACCATGGAACGGTTTCAGATAAATCGTTTCCATGTCGGAGGCTCGTTTGAAGAGATGGATCTCCATGCCATTGACAAATTTTTCTTTGCGGAGAGCATTTTCTGTCAGATCATATCCGGCGAGCTGATTCAATTCGGCACGTCCGGCGAGGACAGCGGCTTTCAATTTGGAGGCGGCTGCATCACCCGCTTCCATATCATCATAATATGCACAGGTGATCCGGCAGAGCCAGAGGAATGCAGTCGTAGCGACTTGAGCATTTTCCCAAAGCGTTTTCCGCCACTGATATTCTTTTTCCCAACCGGGTTCGACCGGGAGAGAGTTCAACAATGCCAATCCGGAAACAGCAATGGCGCGGGCTTCTTCTTTTTCTTTCAGAATCGCATCACGGCCGGGGGTTTTGTTTTCATGCAGGATCGACCAGACACCTTTTCCGTTCCGCAGATCCACGCCGTTTTTGAATGTTGCAAAAATAAATCCGGCTTTCAGATATTTTGTATTCGCCGGACTCGGGAACTGATGAAAAGTCACATTGCCGGCAACAAAATTTGTCTTTTTGACCAGTTCCAGACCATCCAATCCCAATTTATAGAAGGCTTCCCGTGCAGATGCGGGTGCATGTTTCTCCAACCATTCCCGGCGGATCTCTTCTGCGGTGACTGTTTCATCGTCGATTGCGCGTTCATAAGCGTACAGATTGATTTCATAGGTATCAAATGTACGGTTGCCGATACGGTCCAGACGGATGACATAGCGATCCACATTTTCAGACTGTCCAGTACGGATGTATTTGACAATATTATCCACGTTTTCAGCGGGGAGGACACCTGCACCGAGGAATTCACCGAGACAATCACATTCTGCGCCCAGAGTTGCCCCGGGCAGTTTGCGGAGGAAGGGATTGGTCGGCAGGAACGGGTCAAAATCATACGGTGTGATCTTTGTTTCGATCTCGAAACTGAACTCTTTTGCCACTTCAGCAGCTCCGGCAAGGATGTCTTCATAATCCTGAGCGATCGAACCGAAAGAACGGAGCACAAAGCGTTTTTTCCGGGCTTGCAACTCTTCCGCAAAGATCCGTACCACATGGCGGACAACTTTCTGCGGCGGGAATTTTTCTGTATTGGAGTTGTGGATCACGGAATAGGTCGCTTCAGTCAGAGTCAGCACCAGACCGTCCAGTTCCGGCATTGCTTTGAATGTGGAATCGATTTTGTAACGGAGCAACTCTTCATAGGCCTTTCCGAAAAGATCAAATTCGCCGTTGGCATCCAACAGATCCGGACGGTCAATGAGCAATCCTTCCGGAACCATGGCTTCCCGGTGCCAATAGACAACCGGTTTGCCGATGCTGTGGGCAAGATTCAGGATTTCACGGAGTGTTTTCCGGTTCTCTTCAATCCCGGCAAGATCGATCCGTTTGTGAGTTTCCGGATAATCTGCATAATCTGTCAGCCCATCCATCCCGCCGAGGTTGGTGTGACAGGATGCACAAATCTCAAAACTGTCCACTCTGTATTCGGCAGCTTTGGCGACAACTTGTTTCATGTAATCAACATTCAGGGGAGTCGGGTGCATCAGACTCCATGTGATTTCTGCTTTTGCCATACTTTTTTCTCCTGATAGTATTTTTTTTAACTGAATTTCATTCTGTTAATATACATACAGAACAGCTTTTTTCAACCTGAGAGAGAAGGTTTTTCATAAACTCTTGCACTGGAAATATATTTCAATATTTTCCCGGTGTGATCCCTGTATGGGTACGGAACTCCCGGATAAAAAATTCCACACTGCTGAATCCTGCCAGTCGAGCCGTGTCTGCTACTGTAAGTTTGTGAGAGGCAAGGAGTTCTTTTGCATATTCGATCCTGCGTCTGCTCATGTAACGTCCCGGGCTGACTCCGCAGAACGTTTGAAACAGATTCGTGAGGGAGCGGACAGACACTCCGGCGTGTTCTGCCAATTCCTCCCGGGAGATTTGACGAAATCCATTGAGTGTGATAAAATCCAGTGCCCGCTGAAGCGGTTCCGGGAAAGAATTTTTTTTCTGTTGGCGGACAGCCTCCTGAAGCAGACAGAATAATTGTTGTGAAATCATTTCCGCTCTGCCGCCGGAAGAGGTGATCTCTTCTTTGATCGACATGAAATGTTCTTTCATTTTTTTCGGTTCAAGACAGTGTATAACTGTGGTCTGTTCGGGGAAAAGGGAACATACCAGAGCTTCCAATGCGGCAGTTCTGGAAATCAACATTCCGATTCGGCAAAGAGGTTTCCCGGGGAGGGCACGCAGTTGAAGGATCTCATTGTTCTGCCGTTCCAGAAGAAGATCCCCGGCTTGCAGAAGTTGTTCATTTTCTGTTTGGGCTCTGTACTGACTGCCGCTCAGAACAAGTCCCAGAAACATGGCATTTTCAGAAACTTTGTTATTGCAGTGGTATTCTTTCCATTCGGAATCGAACCAGAGCTGCAAGTGAAAGAGGGCGGCGGAATCCGGAACACTGCGGCGGTTGACATAAAAATTCTCTTTTACTTCCCCGGCAAGAGTCCGGAGTTCAGATTGTTTGTATATGAAATGCTGTTCCATATAGGTTTCCTGTTTGATTTTATTTTTTTCCTTTTTATGAAATATAATGCTTTCTTCCTGATTCTGCAAGTATATATCAAAGGCGTTTGCTCAATTATTCAATTCTATTTGCCCGATAATGCAGTTTTTGTTGCTTGAAAAATTCTGTTTCCAATTTTAATTTACAGATAAACAAATCATATCACTGGAGGTATTTATGTTGGAGATCACATCGCATCGTAATGGAGAGATCCTGAACTACAAACATGGCAGGGAAAGTGCAGATTCATTGTTGATCGAATTGCGCGGACTGGCTGATCCGCAGAGCAGAGTCACGGTCAATGGAATGGCTGTGACTCGTTGTGACAGAGAATTCCGTGCGGAAGTTCCACTTCGTTCCAAGGTCAATAAGGTGACAGTTTCCGCCAAAGATAAATTTGGAGAACGGACTCAGACGATCACACTGGTATGGGACAAGGCTTCTTTCAAACGTTATACGGTCCGTATTGATGACAACTGTTTTTTCATGACCGATCTTGCCCGTGAGAAACCCGCGCGTCTTTTTGATCATTTCTATTTGAAAGGTTTGAAAGAACTGCATGAAAAATATGGCAGCAAGTTTATTCTCAAGTGTTTTTTCCGGAATGAACATGATTCTGAAAAATTCACGATCGATCAGGTTCCGTCCACCTACCGGAGCGAATTTGAAGATAATGCAGACTGGTTGCATCTGGCATTTCATGCACTGGCAGAATTTCCGGACCGTCCCTATCAGCATTGTACCGCGGAACGTCTGGCGCATGATTATGATCTGACCATGAATGAGCTGATTCGTATTGCCGGAGAAAAATCCTGTACTCCTCCTACCAATGTGCACTGGGCAATGCTGCCGCCGGAACAGTTCCATGTGATGAAGGATCGCGGTCTCAAGATCCTGACATCCTCCGGATTCATGGCCAACCGGATCATCGTGGACGGAAAAGTGGAGGATTTGAAACCTGGTTCATGCGATATCGGTTTCTTTTATGAACAGGATGTGGCGCATCACATGCTGGAAAAACGTTGTTTTTATGATGACGATCATGATCTGTTTCTTTCCCGCACATTCTTCTGTTTCAACATCGACACCCCGGAAGAGATCGAAGCCAAGATCCGGAAAGAAGATGCCTATGCGGCTGCGACCGGGTGTGAGATGATGGAAGCCGTTGGACACGAACAGTATGCTTATAAGCATTATATGAATTATCTGCCGGATTATTTTGCCCGACTGGAAGCCTCCTGTCGTGTTCCGGCAGAATTGGGATACCGTCCGGTCTTTTTCCAGGATGGTATTTTCGGCAATACAGCGTGGGATTGAAAGGTTCGATCTCTTTTTTGAAATACAAAAAACAGAACCGTTACAACTTTTTTTATAAGAAGCAGCGGTTCTGTTTTTTTTATAGTGATTCCGGATGATTTCAATCTTTTGTCCGGGATTCAGCTTTATCAAATTTCTTTTTATCGCTCAACGAGACATTCCCGACAACAACGCCGTTATCATCATTATCGATCTGCCGGTTTTTCAAATCACGGAACATTCTCCGCAAATCAATGAGACCGCCGATAAAGAACCAAACCGTTGTGACAACTGCGACCGCACCGGGGATGAGCAAACTGCGTATCAGGTAATAATTTCCCCACCATTTCAGTGTCCAGGAATCAAAACAGTTCCATGCTATAATAATCAGGAAAAGGCAGAATCCCAATCCGAAAGAATAAATGAACACACTCCATGCAATGATTCTGTCTCCTCTGGTGTATTCGTTGGTGATACCGATGATTTTGCTGAAAATATTTTTCCATGTCCAGACGGATTCCGCTTCCATATCGCCGTCGATATTATATTTTCCGCGATGCAGCATAAGGTCAAGATTAAACGGTTGTTTGTAGGTGAGATAGGAGATTATGCAATAGAAGAGAATACTTATCAGCATAGAGATAAAACTCAGCTCCACTGCATTGACGGGGCATTTATACGGATCGATCTTCCATACAACAAACGGGTTTAACGGGCGGGAGATCCAGTCCAGTATATTGCCGACCGGAATGACCCAATTCATTTTTTCCAGCCACGGGTATACTGCATTTGCCCAATTGCGTTGAATGATGATCCCGATCGTCATGAATACTGAGCCGGACAACAAAGCCGCCCAGGCTCCGGCAGTTGTTCCCCACCGTGAATATAATCCGCCAAGCACCATAATACCGGCGCCTGCCGACCAGATCCCATACATGATCATGACAAACAGTGTTACATATTCCAGCTGCGACATAAACATTGAGCCGCAGAAGAAGAATATTCCGACACCGATCGTGACCAGGCGTATGATCATGATATGCTGTTTCTGTGTAGGCGTTTTTTTCAACAACGGCAGAACCAGATCCTGAGACAATGTCAGCGAAGCACTGTAAATGCGGCTGTCATCAGTTGAAATGATCATCAGAATGACCAGCAGACAGAACAATCCCAATAATCCGGGAGGCAATATTTTCCGCATGATCGTCGGAAGCATCAACTGATGAAACAATGTTTTGAATTCAGGTACTTTTCCCTTGATATCCGCCTGAGGATTTTCTTTTGAAACTTCCGCAATGGCATTCAGATACGGTGTATCCAGATTCTCTTTCAACGATAAGGGTTTATCTTTCCCGATCGTATGGTTATGCTGCGGAATGTTCTCTATTTTCCGGAGAACCTGCTGCTGAATATTGCTGTCTGCAATCAATTCTTTTGTTATTTTAGAGGAGAGTGTCTTGCGACATTCAGTAGATTCGGCTGAATAGTTTTTATGATTCATGAAAACGACCACCATCAAAACCAGCATGATAAAGAAGATTCCCATGAATCCACCGCGCCATGTACCGAGAACCCCTGCCATTTTCTGTTCATGTGCACTTTTAGCAGCACAGCTTCCGCCGCCCGCACCAAGTCCGATCCCTCTGTTCAAAACCATTGCAAAAACAGTCACAAATATATAGAATACATTGAAATCACGCAAACTTTCAATATCATAAGGATTCAAAAAACTTTCTCCCGGTGTACGGTCCATCAAAACAGGAAGAACTTCATTACTCCAGGAAAATTTCCACAAAACAAAAAATACAAAAATTGCCAGCACCGGATAGGCGATCAACCCTTGAATGGTATCTGTGATTACCAATGTCACGCTGCCGCCGAACAGAATCATGGAAATTGCCAATGTCAGACAGATGAGCATAACGGTCATGAAAGTGGAAATCTGGAGTCCGAAAAGATTATATGTCGGGGGCAGATCTAAAAAATAGATGAAAAAACGTCCTGCAAGAGCCGGAAGGATCATATTGGCAAGCATTTCTGAAACAGAACGGAGGGTCGATGCAAAAATACGCAATCCCCGGCTGTAACGCATTTCAATAAATTGACCGAAACTCATCGCTTTGGTTTGGCGGAAACGGTATATCACAAAACCAGTCAATGAAAGGAACAGAGACAACGGCAGTGTAAAGCTGCCCCAGAAGCTATATACAAATCCGCTTTTATATCCCGCTTCCACCATTCCGATCATTGTGATGAGAGCAAGCCCGTTTGCCACGTCCGCAACTGAAATTACATATCTCCCGCAAACCCGTCCACAGGCAAGATAATCGGTGATACTTCTCACATATCGCATTGAGTAGATTCCCATCCATACAATCAAGATCAGAAATCCAATAACAATGCACCAGTCAAAAATACTCATAATTTAACTCCTTTGTTAAAAAGTTGATTTTTCATGTCAGATCATTTACAGGTACTTTGAAAGAGAATTTTTCTTGAACAAAAGATCCCAAAAAACCATGTATCAGGGCGCAAACCTCCTTACCAATCGTGATTGGCTTTATTTTATGAATCAAGAATGTCAGATTTCAAAAGGGAAAAATGAATCTCTGCGAGAATTTATTATTTCTGTGTCTTTTTATGATAATCAGCCACCAGTTGAGAAACCACAGTCCATGCAAGTTTGGGTCTGCGGTATTCATCCAGAATTCCTTTGTTATTGAATCCTCTCGCTCTGGCATAGATGCCCGGGCCGTTTGTGTATGATCTTGTATCTGCAAAATGCCAGATGGAAAGTCCGGCGCAATCCTCATTTTCCAGTACGTATTCTGTACATTCTTTAAGCAGTTCCGCCTGATATTCTTCGGACCAGTATGATTTGAGCGGATCCCGGAAGCCCAGAATAGCTTCAGCACCGATTTCTGTGATCAGATAAGGTTTATCCTGCGGCATCGCATCCGAAAGTTCCTGCAGACGCGGTTTGACTCTGGAAATGGTTGAATTATTGCCGTACTCAGAATCATACCATCCGGGATAAGGATTCATGGCGATCACATCAACCAGATCAAGACAGACATCTTTTTCGTATCGGTTGGAGGCATAGGTGATCAGTGTATGCTTGTCAATCGAACGGATCTTGTCATACAGAGCTTTGATGATTTTGCGTGTTCCCTCGTTGTCGCTTTCATTTTCATTGAGAAAACTTCTTATGATGATGCAGGGATGGTTGTAATTCTGCAACGTTAGTTTTTCATTTTCCGCCAGCTTGAATGCAAGGAATTCCTCCGATTGCAGGGCGGGAGCTTTGATCCCCCAGCCGATCGTTTCCTCCCAGACGAAGAACCCCATCTTGTCGCAGAGATCCAGAAAGATTTTGCGTTGCGGATAGTGACTGCCCCGGATATAGTTGTATCCGGCATTTTTGAGCATACGCAAATCCGCTGCGATCAGTTGTGCCGGCATGGCTGCTCCGACTTCCGGATGACTTTCATGACGGTTGAATCCGAGCAGTTTGACCGGTTTATCATTGAGCAGCAGTTGACGTCCGCATGCAGTGAATTCCCGGATCCCGAATGTTTCTGTAAGTTGATCGTTTCCGGTGCTGAGTGTGACAGTGTGCAGATTGGGTTCGATGTCGCTCCAGAGTTTATAGCCCGGCAGCGATAGAGTCAGATCGGCAATACCGTTCCGGAATAGGATTTCCTGTTCATAGCCTGTATCAAAATGCAGTTTCGCCGTGCCATTGAATGGATAAGAGGTCGTTGCCTGAATCCGGATCGTTCCGGTTTTGTAATCTTCCGTATTGATCCGCAGGGCGGTCAGATGATCCTGCGGAATACGGGTGAGGGTCACATCGCCATACACACCGCCATAGCCGTAGAAATCGAAATATCCTTCAAAGAGTTCGTTGTACTGATTGTTCATGACAATACTCAGTTCGTGTTCGGTTTCTTCTCCGGCATCGAATGTGAAAGTTTCCGGCATGTAGGCAAATTTTGTATTGCCGATCATTTTACCGTCAAAGAAGATTTCAGCTTCCAATCCGAGACCGTCAATAAAGAGTTGAACATATCCGCCTGTATATACTTTCCGTGATACAACTGCAAAGCCGCGTTTGCCGCAATGAGGTTCCATCAGATCATAACAGCCGGGAATAACTGTGAATTCATTGGCAGGGAATGGATAGACGGGTTTCTTTTCTCCGCAATATGCAAAACTCCAGATCCCATTCAGATTTTCTGTAACTCTCATTTCAAATAACCTTTATTTTTTTCACCTTTACAGTCTAATCTTTTTATCATGTGTAAAGTATAACATTGGATCAGCCTTTTGTCAACAGTAAATATGTAACCATGAAAGGCAAAATTGTCACAAGGTAAACCTCCCTTTTTTTATATCATTTTGGTGAATAAAAAGTTGAAAACTGCGTTTTTTATATTACATTACATTATAAAATACAGTTTCCAACAGAAAAATTCTGCAATATCAGCAAAGAACAGGGGATGAATTATGAAAAAAATGTTTGAGCAGTATCTGAGTGCCATTGATCCGGCTGTTTTGCGTCGGAAAACGGAAGAGCTTACTGCGATTGAAATGGGACAGACTTTCCGTCATTATCGCAAAGCGATCGAGTATATCAGCCGGACAATGAAAGAGAGTGGGCTTTCCGATGTGGAGATCATGGATTTCCCCGCCGATGGAAAAACTGCTTATTGTGATATGATCATGCCGATCGCATGGGATGCCTCTGTCGGTAAACTTTCTCTGCTCAAGCCTGCTCCCGGTGAAAATGCGGTCCTCGCTGATTTTCAGGAACATCCGTTTCATCTGGTGAAAGGTTCTGTTGCCACTCCGCCGGAAGGGGTCATTTCCAGGATCATCACAGAACAACAGGTGCTTGCCGGTGAAGATCCTGCCGGGGCATTGGTCATGCTGGAATCGCTGACTTCTCCCCGGAGACCTGTGATCCGTCCGATCCTGGATATGGGCGCTTTGGGATTCGTTACTGATTTTCTGACTGGACGTTATAACACGCCGGATTCTGTTCAGTGGGTCAATGCAGGAGCAGAAACTCTGGATTGGCATGTGACAGCTGAAGATCGTCCTTTCATCGGTTTTTCTGTTTCTCCCCGGACTGGTGATCTGATCCGTCAGAAAGCAAACCGCGGAAATTGTAAAGTGCTGGTCCAGTGTGACGGGAAACGTTACGAAGGAAAATTGCCGCTTGTGACCGGAATTGTTCCCGGCAGACAGAAAAAAGAAGTCTGGCTGATTGCTCATACCTTTGAACCTCTTCTGGATGATGATTCCAGCGGAGTGATCGCCGGAATTGAAATCGCCCGTCAGATCATGCTCAAAGGTACTCCCGAATACACTCTCCGTCTGGTCTTTGCCATGGAAGTGTACGGCTATGCCGCTTATGTCGCATCCCGTGGCGAAAATTTGAAAAATGAAGTCATCGGCGGCTGCAATATCGACACGCTCGCCGGATTCGATCATTGTTCTCTTGAACTGCATGGCGCAGGTCCTGCTGTTCCTTTTATCGGCAACAAGTTGATGAAAGAATGTTATGACGAACTCAACTCTTTCCTGCCGTTGACTTTCTCAACAGAAGAATATTATGATGATAACTGGATCAGTGATCCCACCGTGGGCGTGCCGACTCTCTGGGCTTTCTGTAACGGCAGCGGATACTGGCACAATTCCATTCAGTGTGATCCAAAGTCGATCGCATGGGAAAAATTCCATAAAAATACCGCTTTCGTCTCCACCTTGATGGAACGGATCCTCAACTACACCGGACCCGCTCCGGAACGGGAACAGTTTGAGATCAAAGAGATCTCATCCCCCTGGCGTGAATATGCCGATCAGATGATTTTCGCAAGAAAAACAACGGGATTCCCTCACAGCCTCGCCCGTATCCCTCTGGAACAGAGAAGAGTGCTGCCGACGATCCTGTACGGACCGTTTTCCAATATCCTCTGCAATATGGACGGAAAAAAATCTCTTGCCCGTCTGATCCTTGAAGCCGAGGCAGAACGCAATACTGTCATCTCTGAATCCGAAATCAGAAAATTGGCAGGAGCTGTCAATTATCTGGCAGACTGGGGATATCTGGAAATTATTCAGCGGCAGGAAATTACAAAGGATGATATTACAACTTCCCTGAAACAGCTCGGCATTACCGCAAAAGATACTCTGCTGGTTCATTCCTCTGTTGCCTCCTGTGGTTATATTGCCAATGGCGCAGAAACGGTGATCGATGCGATTGCAGGACTTGCGGATACTGCTCTTTTTGCATCGTTCAATTATCCTTTTATCCATCTGGGCAGCGGAGTCAATAAAAATTGGTGGTTCCGCCCGTTTGATCCTGCCGATATTGATGCTGTCTGGACTGGAGATATCCCGAAAACAGTCTTGCGGAAATACCCGGAGGCGATCCGGAGCAGACATGTCACACATTCCTGGGTCGGTCTGGGGAAACATGCGGCGGAATGTCTTGCGGATCATGCACCCTGCGATCCTCCCTGCGGAATCACTTCTCCGCTGCATAAAGCATTGGAACGGAATGGAAAAATCCTTTTCTTCGGAACAGGTCTCGGTCCGACTACTTTCCTGCATTATCTGGAAGATCAGGCAAATCTTCCCGGGCTCGGTACGGCAATTTGCCGGGTGCGGGAGTCCGATGGAAAGTTGAAAACTGTTCTGATTGAAAATCATCTCCCCGGCGATCGTGATTTCTATCGTCATGATGCTGAAAATTGTAAATTCTTCCGTCGTGCAGTCACTGAAGGTCTTGAAATTAAAAATGTTGCATTGGGTATGGGCACATTGCAGCTGATTGATATCAGACAGCTTTATACGATCGGGATGAAGCTGGTTCAGGAAGATCCCCGGATCCTGATGCGGGATGAACAACCCCTCAAGTGAAGAGTGATCTGTTCGAACAGATAAATTTGCAAAACGTATATTTTCAGAATGTTTTTCCGCTGAAAATATGCGTTTTCTGTTATCCGTTTTCCATGAATTTCATCTTCGGAACTTCTGCTCTTCCGCTTGAAACTTTCTTCATTTGTGCTACAGTATCGTCAAAAATCAAAAGATCGTAAACGGAGGATATTGTCATGACAGCATTGAAGACACGCGCAGAATTGGATCCCGCAATGACCTGGGATCTGACGCAAATCTATATTTCGGATGAGGAATGGGAAAAAGAGTTCGGGTCTTTGGATCGTTTACTTTCCCGTTTTCTTGGCTGCAAAGGACATCTGGCTGATTCTCCCGCTGTTTTGAAAGAGGCGTTGGAGGCGGATGATGCTCTCTCTCTTGTTATGGAACGTCTTTATGTATATGCACATCTGAAAGCTGATGAAGATACCGGCAACTCGGAAAGTCAGGCGCGAATGGATCGGATCTCTGCACGCAGTGCGGAAATTTCCGGAGAATGTGCATGGTTCCAGCCCGAACTGTTGGCAATGGATGAGGCGTTGTTCAATGAATATCTGAATGCGGATATCCTTTCTTTTTACCGCCGGACATTGGAGGAGATCGGCGAAGAACGGAAACATACACTGAGTGATAAGGAAGAACGGATCCTCAGTCTGGCTTCTGATGTCCTTTCCACTCCGGATAAAGTTTTTTCCCTGCTCAATAATGCGGATATGCGTTTCCCGGAGATCGTGGATGACAATGGCGGGAAGAAAGAACTGACTCATGGCAACTACAACCGTTTTCTGGAAAGTGCCGACCGGAATGTCCGTAAAGGTGCTTTTGAAGCGATGTATGATACCTATGCAAAATTCAAAAATACTCTTGCTGCCTTGTTGGATTCTCAGGTGAAAACCGGCGTGTTGGAATCAGAATTGCGCTCTTTCCCATCTGCTTTGGAAGCATCTCTGTTTGCTGATAAAGTTCCTGCCGGAGTTTATAACGGACTGATTGATTCGATTCACCGCAATATCGGTTTGATCCATGATTATTTCAAATTCCGTGCGGAAATTCTCGGACTGGAAAAGTTGGATATGTACGACATCCATACTCCGCTTTTGCCGGAATGCCGTTTGGAAGTAACATGGGATGAGGCAGTGAAAGAGGTCTGCGATTCCTTGAAAATTCTGGGCAGCGAATACCATTCTGCCATCGGACAGGCTTTCGAGAAACGGTGGATCGATGTCCCTGAATGTCGGGGAAAACGTTCCGGAGCTTATTCCAGCGGCTGCTATGGAACTCCCCCGTTTATGCTGCTCAATTTCGTGGGAACTCTTGACAGCATGTTTACGCTGACTCATGAGTTGGGACATTCCATGCACTCTTATTTCTCTGACCGGAATCAGGATTTTCATTATGCTTCTTACAAGATTTTCGTGGCAGAAGTGGCTTCCACGACGAATGAACTGCTCCTGCATCATCACCTGCTCCGGAAAGCGGACGATCTGAAAGTACGGGCATATCTCCTGAATCATCTGATCGAGGAATTCCGCGGAACCGTATTCCGTCAGACCATGTTTGCTGAATTTGAACGGGATATTTATGCGTTCGCAGAAGAGGGTACTCCGTTGACTGCTGATCTGTTGTGCGATCATTATTTCAAACTCAATCAGTTCTATCACGGCGATGGCGTCGCTCCGGATGACCGGATCCGTTACGAATGGTCACGAATTCCGCATTTCTATTATGATTTCTATGTCTATAAATATGCAACCGGTTTTTCTGCGGCAGCCGCTCTGGCAAGAAAGATCATTGCCGGAGAAACAGCTCCCTATATCCAGTTCCTGAAAGCCGGAGATTCTAAAGATGTCTTGGATATCATGAAAGATGCAGGAGTCGATTTCATCAATGGCGACCCTGTCGGGGATGCTTTGGAATTCTTCCGCGAGAATATGCTTGAATTGCGGAATGTCATGCAGCAGTTGAAACCCGGAAAATAATACAGAAACGTATTATTAAAAACAGATTTTTACCGGATTTCTGATTTGTAATACTATACTCCCTGTTTTATATTATTTCTCTTGAAATAATGGACAAGCAAGGAGTGCAGTATGGCTGTTGTTGATTTGACAATGGAATATATCGGGGAACGTGTTCCGCCGGAAACGATCCGGATGGATATTCCATTGCGTTCGGAACAAACACGTTACACCGGAGTGGTTTACAAATTTATCAATGAATCCATGTCCGGCAGTTACATTGATTTTCCCGGTCATATCGCCGAAACGGATAACGGTGAATATGCCGATAATTTTTCGATTGAAAGAGTATATCGTGTTCCCGCTTCCGTGATCCGTATGCACTGCCGCAGCGGACATGGGGCTGTTTCCGGTGAGGATCTGGAAAAAGCATTCGGCGGTGTCCCCTCAACAGAAACATTGATCATCAATGCTTTGGGAGAATTTGATCCACGAGATGTGGAAAACAGAAGCGTGTATCTCGATCACAGTGCGATCGATTGGATCATTGCTTCCGGATGCCGCCTGTTGATGTCTGATATTTATGAAAGTCAGGCGTTGCATGGCGTATTCCCGAAACTCTTCGGCGCAGGGATCACAACGGTCTGTATGCCGGTCAACCTGAATCAGCTTCCTCTGCCGGAAGTCAAGTTGACTGTTCTATTTTCCAAAATCCCCGGTGTGACACAGTTGCCGTGCCGGATCGTTGCTGAATTTTAATTTTGATATTGCAAAAAAGATAAGGAGTCTGAATATGAATCAGAAAGAAATTGCCGCAGCTCTGCAGTCGATGGGACTGAAAAAAGGAGATAAAGTCCTGCTTCACAGTTCGTTGGTCAGTCTTGGTACTGTCGAGGGCGGACCGGATGCCGTGATCGATGCGTTTGTGGATGTGATCGGAAAAGAGGGAACACTTCTGGTCCCTGTTTTCACTGCGCTCGGTGTGATCACGGATACCCTGAAAAAACGTCCCGGTGCTGTGATCAGTCCGTGTCCGGTCGGAACCCTTGCCGCCATCGGAGCCGATTCCGAAACACTTTGCAGAGATCACTGGAAAGCGGAGACTGCTCATGGAAAAGATACACCCTTCACCCGTCTGGCTGATATGAATGGATATGTCTGTCTGCTCGGCGTGGATCAGGATCGTAATACAACATTGCATGGTGTGGAATCTCTTCTGGAACTTCCTTATCTGAATAATACTACGCAGACTTTCATGACACCGGATGGGGAAACTGTTACCAAGACCTGGAAATATTATCCCGGACCGCATCGTGATTTTATCGGTCTGGATCGTTATTTCCGTGAAGCCGGAGCTCTTAAAATTACCCGGATCGGAAATGCACAGGTGCGTCTGATCAAAGCAAAAGATCTTTTTGAAATCGGATTACAGCTTGGCAGTAAGGATCCTGCCTTTGTTCTATGTGATAATCCCGCTTGCGCCGATTGTGTCCGCCAGCGGGCTGCGATCTTTGCCGACCGCATGGAAAAAGAGTCCTTCCGGCTTACTGCATCCTCCCGTTTGGCTGGACGCTATCTGCCGGAGATGATCGAGAATCTCAAAGAAGTCG
Source organism: Lentisphaeria bacterium (assembly GCA_017646015.1). GTDB lineage: Bacteria > Verrucomicrobiota > Lentisphaeria > Victivallales > UBA1829 > SIG94. The sequence continues at coordinate 22,347 of JAGCNI010000081.1, read as the reverse complement.
GGATCCGTTTTATCGAGTTGGATTATCTGCAGGGGAAAGCCTGTGCAGTTCTGCCGCCGGAAAAATTGAAAGCTGCGGTTGATGAATTGCAGGAAAATGGAATCACTGTCAGCGGTCTGCGTGTGGAAGTCGTTCCGGATGAATCTGCCAAACTGATTGAGAAAGCTGTTGCTGCCGGGATCAAACGTCTGATCGTTCCGCTGGGCGATGCCGCCGCTGTTGCTGCTTGTGCCGACGGGGTGGAGATCGTGGCATACAATCATATCCACACCGCGAAGAAAGCTGCCGCTGCATTGAAAGAACTGGATCAGAAAATCAATGGATTCTGTTTCAATCCTCCTGCGTTTGTGAAAGCCGGGGAAATGCCTTTCCTGCAGTCTTATAAAATCGGACGTTTCATCCGGAAAAACCGTCAGCTTGATATTGCCGACAGCCGTCGTGACGGTGTTGTGACCCGTCTGGCACAGGGGAACGGTGAGATCAAAGAATTGATTTCGATTCTGCGTTGTCACAACTTCAGCGGCTGGTTCACTCTGGGCGGTGGCGTGATTTATCCGGGAACCTTGAAAGAGGCTGCAAAGGATTTCGTTCATCTGCTGGACAATATGTGATCGTTGGCAGGAATTGATTTTCAGAAGATCCGGCAAGGGAGAAAGATCTTTGCCGGATTTTTTGTGTTTAAAAACGAAACGCACCGTATGATCCGGAGGATGATACGGTGCGGTAAAAGACTGACCCTGAAACGGATATAAATTATTTTTTCAGAGAGATGGTAACGCTTTTGAAATTGCCGTCGCCATTGCTTTCTGTCTGGAGATCCGCTTCATTTTCAAGGGTGATGTGAATGATTCTGCGGTCATGAGAATTCATCGGGGGAAGAGTGACAGGCTCACCCCAACGGCGGACTTCTTTTGCGGAGTCGAGAGCCTGCTGACGGAGCTGTTCATCTTTACCGGAAAATTCACTTTTGCCTTCTTCTTTGAATTCACGACGGTTATTGCGTTTTTCATTCCGTCCGCCGCGATCCCGCTTTTCACCGCGTTTGGAGGAAGAGGAATAACCATCGATGTCGATATAGACTTTCGGGAAAGGTTCATCACCTTTCTGCATCATGCGGTTGACCAGGACCTGGAGGCTTTCGAGGGACTGTCCTTTGCGTCCGATGATGCGTCCGGCATCGTTGCTGGCAACGATCAGATTGATCTTGCCGGGTTTGCTTTCAGCCTTGACTGTGCCATCCAGACCGAGATAATCCAACATGGTAGCCAGAGTTGTTTTGGTCTTTTCGAGCATTTCTTCGGTCACTGCCACGGGTTCCGGCTGCGGACGGGCGGCAGGTGCTTCTGTCTGCACGGCGGTCTCTTCTGCCGGAATTGCTTCTACTGCCGGGATCGGATCCGTCTGGACAGTTTCTTTAATGGTTTCGTTCTCCATATCTTTTACCTCGTAAATTTTGTTATGCGGGATTGGCTTTGGATGCGTCAGCCGCTTTAGCCTCTTCCCTTTTTGAAACATATTGACTGTATTTCATCTGAAGGATACTGAAAATCTGGCTGACGGTCCAGTAGAGAGTCAGACCGGAAGGCAGATTATAGAGCAGTACGAGCATGATCACCGGCATAGCCATCATCATTTTCTGCTGCGCCGGTTCCATTGTGTTGGGAGTCATCTTCTGCTGGAGGACCATGAGTGCGGTCATAGCCAGAACAAGGGGATGGATCCCGTATCCGAAGAAGAACTGCGGACCGACAAGGTCAGGCTTTGTCAGGTCAGTTGCCCAGAGGAAGGAAACATGGCGGAGTTCAACAGCGGAATCCAGAGCAGCATAGAGAGCAAAGAAAACGGGGATCTGCAACAGGATCGGGAGACATCCTCCAACCGGATTGACGCCTTCCTGACGGTAGAGTTCCATTGTTTTCTGATTCATCAGCTGCGGATTGGATTTATATTTTTCCCGGATCTCTTTCGCCTTCGGAGCGATCTTCTGCATTTTCCGCATGGAGCGGTTCCCGCGTTCGGTCAGCGGGAAGAAGACGATCCGGACGATCAAGGTGAGCAGAATGATTGCGATACCATAACTGCCGCAGAGATCGTTGAGATAATTCAGGAGCCAGAGGACCGGACGTGCCAGATATTCCATGAGAGAGAAAGAGGAGATATGGAGGATCGGCATGGCAGATTCCGGAAGTTTTTTCACTTCAGCCAGTGTTTTGGGGCCGGAGAAATAATTGAATTTGAATTCTTTTACGCCAGCCGCTTTGATGGCAACATTCTGATATTTCCCGGAAATCGCCGGAATATAGTAGGTGTCATCTTTTCCGGGGACGGGGTATGGTTTGCGTGCGATATCCACACCATGATCGAAAACAGGATCTGCGAAGAGGAGAGATGCAAAATATTTATTGGAAGAACCGATCCAGTCAACGGCATCATTGGTTCCGGCATTTTTGAATTTTTCCTCTTTCATGGTCGGATCAAGAGAGATCATTGCTTTGGAAGTGGTTCCGCAATATTCGATCCGGTGCATGGTGTTGTAAAGTTTATCTCCGCCGAGATACTGCATGGGCGGCAATCCGGCAACTGCGATATGCAACTGCGGAAGAATCAACAAATCTTTACCCAGGTTTTCGATGATGAGGCGGGCATTGAGATGGTAGGAATCAGCCGGAAGGGAATAGACCTGAGTCAGCTGCATTTTTTCATTGCCTTTGACAAGGATCCGGGAGAAGCTTACAGAGTCCGGTGTAACTTTCGGGCGGGTAGTGCTGATGACTTTCCAACCATCCAGACCGAGCAGGGCGGCGGTTTTCAGCGGAGCTTTTTCTGAATTGAAAACGATACGTGTTTTTTTGTCTGAAGTGTCATACTGTTTCAATGTAACAGTTTCGACCACACCGTTATTCGGATCAATAACAACGGAGAGCAGTTTGTTTTCCAGTTTCAGATTGTCATATCGGGTAATTTTTGCAGTTTTCGGAAGAAGAACCGTTTTCTGTTCTTTTGTGTCGGAAACTGTAACATTCTGTGTTTTCTGTTCAGCGAGTTGCTGTGCTTTTTCAGCTTGGGCGTTCAATGCTTTTTTCTGAGCCTGCTGTTCCTGATAGAACGCCTGCTGTTTCGCCTGATACCTGGGATACCACACGCCCCATGCGATCAAAAGTATGAGCGCGATACCGATGACGATCAAACTTTCTTTGTCAATACTTTTAACCTTCACGATCAAAAATCTTTCTTTATAAATGGTTATTTTTGTTTTCTGGGCGGAACCGGATCCCATCCGCCTTTGCAGAAGGGTTGGCAACGTAAAAGTCGTTTGACCGCCAGGACTGAACCTTTCAGAACACCATGAACCATGATTGCTTCAGCGGCGTAAGCGGAACATGTAGGAGTGAACCGGCATGCCGGGGGAAGCCATGGAGAGATGATTTTTTTATAGCCGAGGAGGAGCAGCAACATGAATCCGGAAAGAGAAAATGTCAATTTGACTTCCGGGAAGTTCCGGTGAGTCCGGCACGGACAACCATTTTCTTCATTTGGTATGCCACATCCTGCATTTTCAGATCCAGTATGCTTCTTCTCGGAATGAAGATGATCCGGCATGGTGTCAGATCCTTTTTGATCAAACGGAATGCCTCAAAAAGCAAACGTCTTGCGCGATTTCTGTAAACCGCTCTCTTATCGAACCTTCTGGAACAGATGACGCCACATTTTACGGGTTCATTGCCGTCTTGGGGTTCGCATTTGATATAGAGCATGACAGCCGGGAATGAAACTTGTTTTTCGGCATTTTCGCGAACGGCGGAAAATTCCGACCGTAATTTCAACCGGTCTGACATGATGATTTCAACTTTGTTTAGATGAAAAATTCCGTTTTTTGTACGGAACGGGATGTCATGCCTCGGTGTGACCCGGACACTTTCCCGTCCGACAAAAGATAGAGTTTACCGAAAAAACTCACTTGAGAGCGAGTCTTTTTCTTCCGGCAGCTCTGCGGCGTTTCAAGACAAGTCTGCCGCCACGGGTTGCCATTCTGGCTCTGAATCCGCATTTGTGGGCTCTCTTGATTTTTGAGGGCTGATACGTTCTTTTCATTGTAATTTTCCTTTCTCCGGCATATTCTGCCGGGCTATCAAAGCATGTTTACGATTTTTGCAAAATTAACGAATTGATAATATAATGCAATAATTGAAAAATGCAAGCCGTTGAGAACTTTTTTTAAAAACTTTTAATGTTCTGCCTCTAAATCTCAATGTTCATTTGCAATATTCCCTTTTCGGATGTATCTTATATATTTATGTTTATCCGTAATTTTACAGGAACAATCAAAATAGAAAATGCTGAAAACGTGTTGAAACAGAATCAGAAAAAATCAGATCGTGTGTTCAGTCTGCGCCTCCGGGCAAGGCTGCATCTGCTCTGGAAGACTCTTTTCGGAGCAGCTCCGGCAGAGAAGACTCAGAGTGGGCGTGGACAGAAATCCGCCTCCGTGCGTACACAGAACCGGAAAAATGGAAACTCATTCCGTAAAGAAAATCCGAAGGGGAAGAACCTGCGGAACATGAAACGTCCTGTTCAGGAGAAAAAACGGGAAAATAAACCGCCTGTGCGGACAGAACGTCCCCGTCGGAAAGAGATCGTTCCGCCCCCCATGCCGGAATTGATCATGCCCCCGCCGGAAGAAGGGAAGACCCGTTTTACAGATCTTCCGGTTGCGAAAGAAGTTCTGGCAGGGATCCAGGATCTCGGATTCAAATACTGTACTCCGATCCAGCAGATGTGTCTTGCTGCGGCACTGGACGGAAAGGATCTTGCTGCCAAAGCCCAGACCGGAACAGGGAAGACAGCAGCTTTTCTTGCTTCCTGTATGACACGTTTGATCGTCAATCCTGTTCCGGCTGAAAAACGTCATCCGGGAGCCTGCCGTGTATTGGTTCTTTCGCCGACCCGTGAACTGGCGATCCAGATCCACAATGATGCAGCCGGCTTGGGAAAATATACGGCATTGAACAATCTTGTGATTTTCGGTGGTATGGATCATCAGGGTCAGCGTGAATCTCTTTCTGAACCGGTGGATATCCTTGTGGGTACGCCGGGACGTATTATTGATTATTCCCGCAGCGGACACCTTGATCTTTCGCGTACAGAAATCCTTGTGATCGATGAAGCTGACCGGATGCTTGACATGGGCTTCATCCCGGATGTCCGCCGGATCGTAGGGAAACTTCCACCTGCGGGGAAACGGCAGACCATGCTTTTCAGTGCGACATTGGAGCCTGAGATTCTCCGTCTTGTGGAACGCTGGCTGGTGGATCCAGTCTCTTTTGAAGCTGAACCGGAACATGTTGTGACCGATTTGATCGATCAGCGTTTTTATGCGGTGATGCGTGATCAGAAACTGGCATTTCTGTTGTGGTTGTTGAAGAATGAACCTTTTGAACGTATGATCATTTTCGGCAACTGGAAAGAACGGAACAGTGAACTGGCAGAAAAACTGTATGAATACGGAGTGAAAGCGGAACTGCTTTCCGGGGATATTCCGCAGAACAAACGGATCAATATTCTGGAACGTTTCAAAAGTGGTGAAACAAAAGTGGTTGTGGCGACAGATGTTGCTGCCCGCGGGATCCATATTCCGGGGATCTCGCATGTGGTCAATTATGATTTGCCGGATCATCCGGAAGATTATGTTCACCGGATCGGGAGAACCGGACGTGCGGGAGCCAAAGGTTGTGCGATCAGTTTTGTCTGTGAGTATGGTGCTTATGTGATGCCGCAGATCGAAGAATATGCACAGATTTCCGTGAAGACTGTTTTGCCGGAAGATGAAACTCTGATCCTGCCGGAGAAAGTGAATGCGCCCCGGGTCAACAAGCGCAGTGATCATTTCCGGCGTGGTGGAAATTCCTCCGGACGGCATGGTTCACACCGTTCTTCCGGGCGTCATTGAAAGATCGGGCAGGGTGGAAAATGAAAGAGACGAAATGTGAAAAACTCCGCATAACGCTGGTGTTGGACCGTCTGAGAAGTGCGTTCAATACCGGCAATATATTCCGTTTGGGAGATGCGGCAGGTGTGGAAGAGATTCTGTGTTGCGGATATACTCCTGCTCCGCCTCATTCCCGTTTGGAAAAGACCGCATTGGGGGCGGATAAACTGGTGAAGAGCCGTGTTTTCAGCCGTACTGTTGATGCTGTCCGTGAATTGAAACAGGCGGGTTATACGGTTGTGGCGGTGGAAATCACACCGGAATCGGAATATGTCTGGGATCATGAATTCCGTTTTCCGCTTGCGTTAGTTCTGGGTAATGAAGCTCTTGGAGTTGATGCTGAGGTGTTGGCGGAGTGTGACGGGATCGTATCTCTGCCGATGTCCGGAGGAAAAACATCGGTAAATGTTGGAAATTGTGCCGCAGCTGTGCTATATTCCCTGATCGGCAAATATCAATACGGGAGCCGCTGATGAAGATTGCATTATATGGAAAAAGATCATCTCTTGTGGAAGAGATGTTGATTCAGAGAGGTGCGGAGCTTGTTTCTCCGGATGCACCGGATTGTGATGTGATTCTCTGTTATGGCGGAGATGGTGCGATGCTTGGTGCGGAACTGCGTTATCCGGGCAAATTGAAAATGCCTGTCCGGGATCTGGAAACGGCTCCGCATTGTCTGCATCATCCGTTGGAAGAACAGCTTGATGCATTGCTTCAGGGGAGATTGAAGCGGAGTGAATTGATGAAACTGGAAGGGATCACCGGCGATGTGAGACGTCAGGCTGTGAATGATGTTTTTATTCATAATACAAACAATGTCAGTGCGTTGCGTTATCAGGTAAAGATTGATGATGAGATTTATGCCCGTGAAGTTGTGGGAGATGGAGTCGGGGTTTCCACCGTGCATGGGAGTACAGCCTATTACCGCAGCATTACGCATGGCAGTTTCCGTGTTGGGATCGGGATCGCATTCAGCAACAGTACGGAATTGTTGAATCATCTTGTTCTGCGGGAGGATTCAGTGATCAAAGTCCGTATTCTCCGTGGACCTTCGGAGCTGGTTTTTGACAATTCATCAGAAACGCTTCCTTTGCATGAGGGAGATATTATAACGATCCGGAAATCGGATCAGGTTGCACAAATCCTTGGATTGGATTTATTTATGTGTCCGGAGTGTCGCCGTATCCGTCGGGAACAGCGTACAAACGGATTTGAGGATATGCCATTATGAAAATTCTGATCAATGCTGGGCCGACCCGTGAAAGTATCGATCCGGTCCGTTTTATTTCCAATCATTCCAGTGGCAAGATGGGGTATGCGCTGGCGCAGGCGGCGGTTGATGCCGGTCATGAAGTAACTCTTGTTTCCGGTCCGGTGACATTGCAGGAACCGTCAGGTCTTACGGATTTTATCCGTATTACAACGGCTGCTGAGATGGCGGATGTGATGAAACGTCTTTTTGCTTCTGCGGATCTGACGATCCTCTGTGCGGCAGTTGCGGATTACCGTCCCAAGATCATTGCTTCCAGTAAGTTGAAAAAAACGGCTGGCGATATGTTTCTTGAATTGGAACGGACGGAAGATATTGCGTTGTCTCTGGGAAAGGTGAAACGTCCGGATCAGATGCTTGTTGGATTTGCGGCGGAGACGGATAATGTTGAATTCAATGCGTTGAAGAAACTGGAGGCGAAAAATTTTGATTGGATCGCCGCCAATCGTGTGGGGATCCCCGGCAGTGGATTTGCATCGGATACCAACATGATCAAGTTGTATTGTTCGGATGGGAGAATGCTGGATCTCGGTTGTTCCGCGAAATTGGAACTGGCACGGGTGATGATCCGGACTCTGACAGAAAAAAAGTGAAATATTTTCATAAAAAGAAACATTTTTCCGTTTGTTTTGTCAGAAAGTAACGTTACATTGTTATTCAATTGAACCCGGGGACAATCTGATTTTGTTTTCCGGAATTACACAGGAGGGTAGAATTATGTTTTTTGATCCGTTGTATTTATTATTTGCGATTCCCGGATTGATTCTGGCGGGGCTTGCGTCGATGTACACGCATACGACTTTTTCGGAATATTCTGACAAACGGAGTAATTCCGGGATTACGGGAGCGGAAGCGGCAGCCATGATGTTGCGTCGTGCGGGGATCACCGATGTGACGATCGAGCGTGTGGATGGTTTTCTTTCCGATCATTATGATCCGACGAGCCGGACATTGCGTTTATCTTCGAAAGTGTACGGGGAGGATTCTCTTGCCGCGATCGGGGTGGCATGTCATGAAGCGGGACATGCGCTGCAGCATGCTTCCGGATATGGACCGTTGAATTTGCGGAGTGCGTTGGTTCCTGTGACCAATATTTCTTCCTTTCTGTCATACGGAGTGATTCTGTTGGGATTTCTTTTTCAGTCTTCGGGGATGGTCATGTTCGGGGCTGTTCTTTTCAGTGCGGCAGTTGTTTTTGCGATCGTGACTCTGCCGGTGGAATGGGATGCCAGTGCGAGAGCCAAGAAAATGATGGTGACAGCGGGGATCGTGAGTGAATATGAGCGTGACGGAGCGGGACGTGTATTGAATGCCGCTTTTCTGACGTATGTTGCGGCGGCGTTGAGTTCTCTGTTGACACTGCTGTACTATCTGCTCCGTGCGAGTATGATGAATCGTGATTGAAACTTTGTTTTATAATAATCTAAGGAGATGTGAATATGAAAGATTGTATTTTCTGTAAAATCATTGCGGGAGAGATCCCGTCCTGGAAGATTTATGAAGATGACCTGGTGTATGCGTTCATGGATATCGGTCCGATCAATTTCGGGCATACGCTGGTGATTCCGAAAGAACATCATACCAGTACAGCCACGATTCCGGAAGCGACAGCCGGACGCATGTTCCGTGTGGGAGCCCGGATCGGAGTTGCTCAGAAACGTGCACTGGATGCGGACGCATTCAATCTGCATCTTGCCGATGGTACTTGTGCCGGACAGGTTGTGATGCATGCTCATCTGCATGTAGTTCCGCGGAATGCGGATGATACTTTCCACTGGAATTGGCGTCAGTTGAAATATGATACTCCTGAAGTTGCCGGTGAACTGGCGGAAAAACTGCGGAATGCCTTGAAACTTGAACCGCAGGATTGACAGAATTTTTTACGATGAATGAGGAAAATTTTACTGCTGCGCTTGCGGCGTTATTTTCTCAGCGACAGGATGTTCTGACCGGACCGGGAGATGACTGTGCCGTATTGGATCTGGGACTTCCTGTGCTGTTGTTGGCGGCAGTGGATCAGGTGATTTCCGGTGTGCATTATCTGCCGGATTGTCCGCCGGCATTATCCGGAGGTAAATTGTTACGGCGGAATGTGAGTGATATTGCAGCGATGGGCGGAGTTCCGACTCATGCACTTCTTTCTCTGGCGGTGAATCCTTTGGAGGAGTCCTGGCTGCTGCAATTCCATAAAGCGATCGCGGAGGAGTGTGAGAAATACGGGATGTCTGTGATTGGAGGAGATATTGCAAAACTTTTCACGCAGGGGGAAGTATTATCTCTTTCTATTCTCGGGACAGTTGAGCGAGATAAGTTATGTTTGCGTTCCAATGCCTGTGAAGGGGATTGGCTGTATGCGACGGGTTGTTTCGGCAATTCTTTTTATTCCGGTCATCATCTGACTTTTCATCCCCGGCTTGCGGAAGGACGTTTTCTTGCGGGACGTTTTACCAATGCGATGCAGGATGTGAGTGATGGACTGCTGAAAGATGCATGCCGTTTTGCAGCTTCGTCGGGACTGGCTCTGCATTTGGACCCGGATAAAATTCCGCTCCGCAGGGGTGTGTCAGTTGCACATGGTCTGACGGATGGAGAAGATTATGAACTGCTGTTTGCAGTTTCTCCGGAGAAAGCGGATGAATTGGAACGGAGTTGGAATTTTCCGGAAACCGGCTTGAGCCGGATCGGACAATTTCAGAAAGGAACACCCGGTCATGTGACGGGTCTTGAACAAGTGGATCTTTCAAAATTCAATACAGGATATGATCATTTTAAATGAAACAGGTATATTTTACAAAATCACCGGATGAGACCCGGGAACTTGCCAGCAGGATCGCCGGATCGACGAAATTGGGGACTGTGTTTGCACTGGATGGGAATCTGGGTGCGGGGAAGACTGTTTTTGCATCCGGTTTTGCCCGTGGGCTCGGGATCACAGAAGCCGTTTCCAGTCCGACATTTACGATCGTACAGGAATATCCGTTTGCCCGTGGCATGTTTTTTCATTTGGATCTTTACCGGATCGATACACCGGATTCGGCATTGGCTTTCGGGATCGATGAATTTTTATTTGCAGAAGACGGAATTTCTCTGATCGAATGGCCTGAACGTATCCGTGGGCTGTTTCCTCCGGGAACGATCCGGATCACGATCGACCGGACGGAACAGGAAGAGACACGACGGATCACCGTGAGTGATGAGGCGGAAGATATTGCGTCGATCTGAATGAAGTTTACTGGAGAACGGGATCATGTTTTCTTTACAGGCAGAATATTCTCCGGCAGGGGATCAGCCGCAGGCGATCGCAGCACTGGTCCGGGGTCTCAAGGAAGGCAGGAAATTCCAAACATTGCTTGGTGTGACCGGTTCCGGAAAGACTTTTACGCTTGCCAACGTGTTGGCTCAGGTGAACCGTCCGGCTCTGTTGCTTTCTCATAATAAAACACTTGCTGCTCAGCTTTACAGCGAATGTAAATCTTTTCTGCCGGACAATGCGGTGGAATATTTTATCAGTTACTACGATTATTATCTGCCGGAATCCTATATTCCACAAACCGATACGTATATTGCCAAAGATGCAAGCATCAATGAAAATATTGAACGGCTGCGTCTTTCTGCCACAGCTTCTCTGCTGGAACGGCGGGATGTTCTGGCGGTTGCCAGTGTGTCCTGCATCTACGGCTTGACTGCCCGTGAAGACTATGAATGTATGTGTATTCCATTGTCGGTCGGGGAGGAGATGGAGCGGAATGATCTTCTGCGTAAACTGATTGATGTGCAATATGACCGCAATGATGTATCTCCGGAGCGTGGACAGTTCCGTGTCCGTGGTGACAGTGTGGATATATTTCTGGCGCAGAAAGAGGAGGTTTTGCGTGTGGAGTTCTGGGGGGATTCCATTGAAGCCCTGACGCGTATGGATCCTGTCAGCGGGAAAGTCCGGAGCCGTCCTGAGTCTGTGATGGTGTTTCCTGCCCGTCACTTTGTGCTGCCGCAGGAACGGATCGATGCGGCGATGGGAGGGATCCTGGAAGAGATGCGGAGTCAGGTCGCATTATTTGAGTCTCAGGGAAAACTGGTGGAGGCGCAGCGTCTTTATCAGCGTGTGAATTATGATGTGGAGATGATGCGTGAGATCGGCTATTGTTCCGGGATCGAGAATTATTCCCGTCATCTCGGAGGGCGTCTGCCCGGTTCCCGACCGTTCTGTTTACTTGACTTTTTTCCGAAAGATTACATAACGATCATAGATGAATCCCACGCTACGATCCCGCAGATCATGGCGATGTATAAAGCTGACCGCAGCCGGAAACAGACTCTTGTCGATCATGGATTCCGTCTGCCCTCTGCATTGGATAACCGACCTTTGAAATTTGAAGAATTCACGTCTCTGCTCGGCGATGTGATTTTTGTTTCTGCGACACCTGCGGCGTATGAACTGGAACTCAGCGGTGATGCGGTTGTGGAACAGGTTGTCCGCCCGACCGGTCTGCTGGATCCTCCGGTGGAAGTCCGTCCGTTGGAGGGACAGGTGGATGATGTGATGGAAGAGATTCGACGTTGTACAGAGAGCGGCGGACGTTCTCTTGTGGCAACGTTGACCAAAAAGAGTGCGGAGCGGCTGGCGGATTATCTGAGTGAACTTGGTTTGCGGGTGAAATATCTTCATTCAGAAATTGATGTGATTGAACGTGTCCGTCTGCTGAATGAATTACGCAAAGGTGATTTTGACTGTATTGTGGGGATCAATCTTCTGCGAGAGGGGATCGACATGCCGGAATTGAAACTGGTTGCGATCCTGGATGCGGATAAAGAGGGATTTCTGCGTTCATCCCGTTCTCTGATCCAGGTTGCGGGACGTGCTGCACGAAATGCGGAGGGACGTGTGATCCTGTATGCCGATACGATTACCGACAGCATGAAATCATTGCTTGAAACGACAGAATCCCGCCGTGCGAAACAGCAGGCTTATAATGAGGCGAACGGGATCGTTCCGAAGACGATTTACAAGGCTGCGCGTGAAACGATCACCGATGTGCTGGGGTTGTCCCCGAAAGCGGAAAAAGGGAAAGATGTGCCGTACAACACCGATGAATTGCACCGTTCCACGGTTGCGATCCTGCGGGAAGACCGTGCAGCTTTTACGATCTCCTCCAATTCCAAACAGTCCAAAAAAGGGAAGTTGACGCGTTGTGCCGAGCCTGCCTGGGAGGGATTGAATATGAATGAACTGCTTGAAGAACTTGAAAAAGAGATGTTGGCGGCTGCGGAAAGTCTGGAATTTGAACGTGCTGCACAGCTTCGGGATCAGATCCGTCGTATTGAAGGAACACTTACGGGAAACTGAATCCGGAATTTGAAAAATTATTATATTCTCATATTTGGAATATATACAATATTTATAAAATTTTGTTTTTCATCTTTTTCCGAAATTGGCAGTACGGAAAAAATTTGTGCACAGTTATAGGAAAAAAGTTTTTTTTTAGTGATTTAGCTATTGATATTTTGAAATTTATGTTGTATAATACATTCAAACTAACAGGTGTTATCTTAAAAGTTTATCTGGATTGATTTGACATTGGTATGATCTTATGCTATAATGTCGAATCAATCCTGAGATTTTATATCAAAACACGAAAGAGTAAAGAATTATGAAGTACGAAAGAGATTTTCCGGAGAATTTTATCTGGGGTTCCGCCACAGCATCTTATCAGGTCGAAGGTGGAGTTGAAGATGGAAAAGGGCCTTCTATCTGGACTGCTTTTGAAAAGCGTGCGGGGGCGATTGCCGATAATGTAAACGGCGATATTACCAGTAATCAGTATCATTGCTGGAAAGAAGACATCCGTCTGATGAAAGAAGCGGGGATGAACGCCTATCGTTTCTCTCTTGCATGGAGCCGCATTATTCCGGAAGGAAAAGGAGCAATCAATCAGAAAGGACTGGACTATTACAAACGTCTTTGCGATGGTCTTCTGGAAAACGGGATCGAGCCGTATGTGACGTTGTATCACTGGGATTTGCCGCTGGCATTGCAGGAACAATATGGCGGATGGGAATCCCGTGAAACAGTCAAATATTTTGGTGAATATGCGGATATCGTGGCGAAAGAACTGGGAACCAGAGTGAAAAATTATTTCACGACCAATGAGTTTCTCGGCTGTACCGATCAGGGCTATGCCAACGGTGTGATCGCTCCGGGGTTGAAACTTCCGGCGAAACGCAGAAATCAGGTTCGTCACAATATGCTTGTTGCCCACGGGACAGCCATGCAGGTATTGCGTCAGTCTGCGCCTCATGCCAAAGTCGGGATCGCGGAAAATCCTTTCTTCATGCTGCCTGCACTGGATCAGCCGGAATATGTGGATGCAGCCAAACAGGCTTTCCGTGAAGTCAATGCCCATTTTCTGACTGCGATCATGGAAGGAAAATATATTGACAGCTATGTGCAGTCTGAAAAAGAAAATATGCCTGAAATCGAGGATGGTGATTTCAAATTGATCAGTGCGCCGATGGATTTCCTCGGACTGAATATTTATTTCGGAAAATTTGTGTATCCGGATCCGGATGAAGAACGCAAATACAAAGTGTATGCTGAATACAATGATGATCCTGCGGTCGGTTTCCAGCCGGATGCAATGTATTGGGGTTGCCGTATGGTCAATGAACTGTGGCATCCGAAAGAAATGATCATTTCTGAAAACGGTATCGGATGTGCTCATGAACGTCCTGAATTCTGCAAAACTGAAATCAGAGATTCTTACCGGATCAAATATCTGCGTCTTTACATGGCATCTCTTTCCCGTGCCATCAAAGAGGATATTCCGGTTACCGGATATCTGCACTGGAGTCTGCTGGACAATCTGGAATGGTGCTCTGGATTCCGTCCCCGTTTCGGCTTGATCTATGTCAATTACAACACCTCGGAACGGTTGCCGAAGACCAGTTATTATTGGTATTCACAGCTGATCAAGACAGGACGTCTTGCCTGATTCCGGGTTTGTATCTGTTTGAAAAACACAAAATCCCTGTTTGTTTTTTTCTGGAAACGGCAGGGATTTTTTCTGTTTCAGAAAGAGAGGATCTCACCGGGTACGGGGGTATGGATCTTACATTCCGGCAGGGCATTACGAAGATAGCGGATCGCATTTTCTCCGGTACAATGCAGCAGATACAAATTTTTGATTTCCGTTTTCCGGATCATATCAGCCGTTTCCCGCAAACGTTTTTCTCCGGCGTGACGCAAATGCAGACCGCCGATGATGGTATGGATCGGGATTTCCGGTTTTTCACTGTTGCACCATAGAATCGTATTGATGATCCCCATGTGGCAGCATCCGGTCAGGAGGATCCCTTCCGCAAAGAGCAGAGCCTGTTCTTCCGGGACGATATCCGGTTGTGAACATGCCTGGTCATGATAAAAATCTCCGCCGTTGTTTTCTCCTGAAACACGGGGGATGGGACCGGTTGCATAGACTCCATTGAAAATTTCTGTAAACTTGTTGATTCTGTGTATATTGGAATTCCGGAGAACCTTCAGTGCATTTTGGGGGATCGAGATACAAACTACTTCGCCATCGGCATGACGGCTGAAATGGGGGATCTCCACATCATTGCAGCACCAGATCTCCGTGGGCTGCAGGAGAGCAATGCCACCTGCATGATCGTAATGACCATGTGATAAAACTATTTTTTGAGATTGTTCCTGTGTGACACCCGCCATTTGCATGTTATGGAGCAATGCGGAACCGGCTCCTGTGTCGAACAGGAATTGAACAGGATCATGCTGAACCAGGAAAGCGAGACCGAATTCGCTTTGGAATTTTGTAGAATCCTGTTTGTCAACGAGTAATGTGAGTTTCACATTTCCCCCGCAGATTTCCGGATCGTCAATTCCGAAGAGAACATAAAATGCTGCTGGGGATCGGGAGCACCGTCGAGCATGCTCAGCAGAATTTCCAATGCTTTGCTGCAAATCTGCGGAATGGGCTGGGTCATGGTTGTGATCGGCGGATTGGAGTATGCACTGAACGGCAGATTATCATGTCCGCCGATGAAGAAATCTTTTCCCGGATTGAGTCCGGCTTCACGGGCAGCTTTTTCAGCACCGAATGCGGAGGCATCTGTTACACAGAAGAGTGATTTGCAACGGTTTCCTGCCTGAAAAAATTCAGTCAGGCGTTCATACGCATACTGTTCGCTGTCCTGCAGATTGGAATTGCCGGATGCGGGAATGATCTTTGGGGTGAACCCGTGTTTTTTCATCGCGATCTCATATCCTTTTCTGCGTGCGACAGCGGTCGGATTGCTTTCACCGTATGAACTGTCAAGAAAGACCACATCACCGGACGGTGTTTGTTTCAGGAGATGTTCGGTCATAGTTCTTGCGCTGGCAGTATTATCATTGAGGATACAGCAATGATTTCCGGAGAGTGGGCGGTCGAGATAGATCACGGGAATATTTTTAGCCGCGAGCTGGTGAGTTTTTTTATCGATTCCAATCACAGCGGGAACGACAAAGAGTCCGCATACATTGAGAGAAAGCATCGTACGGATCGTTTTCGCTTCGAGTTTTGGATCATTGTAGTATGACTTGTAAAGCAGATGAAAACCGAGTTTTTCAGCTTCGACTTCCATATTCTGAATCATCATGCTGTAAAACCCGTCTGTGATATATGGAACGATCATTCCGATCAGAGGAGAGCGTCCGCGGACAAGATTGATTGCGTTCAGGTTTGGGATATATCCGTGTTCTTCGCAGATTTTCAGAATTTTAGTACGGGTCGCTTCTTTGACAGTCATATCATGATTCAGGACTTTACTGGCTGTATATCTTGAAACCCCGGCGATTCGGGCAATCTCTGCTATTGTAATCATAAGAATCACATCTCCAGAAATAAACGTTACACTATGGTGAAATAAGATAGCACGATTTTGCTGAAATTCAAATTGAAAGCGGAATTATTTCCCGAGCAGATGACGTGCACATTTCCGTGCTTGTTCCAAAATCTCTTTTTCGCCCTCCACGATTCTGTTGTGCATCAATATTTTTCCGTTACAGATCAGGGAGGAGACACAGGAGGAATCTGCGGCGTAAACGAGATTGGATATCAGATTGTGATCTGCGACCATCATGGGCGAATCCAGATCGATCAGCATGATATCAGCCAGTTTTCCTGTTTGAATGATTCCCGCATCAAATCCTGCGGCTTCTGCTCCTGCCTGTGTTGCTGCGTAGAAGATTTCTGCACTGCTGCAAGCGGTTGGTCCACCATATTCCAGTTTTGCCGCCAATGCTCCGAATTTCATTTCGTCGAACATGGAAAGATTGTTATTGGAAGCACAGCCGTCAGTTCCGAAAGTCACATGACATCCGGACTGACTCAGTTTGTTGAAACGGAATTTCCCGGAGGAGAGTTTATAATTGCTGCATGGCATGAAAACCGTATGGACTTCGCGTTCCCGGATCAGTTCCACATCATCATCTGTCAGGTGTACGGAATGAGCTGCCAGCAGGCGTTTGGAGAGCAATCCCAGAGAATCCAGATATGCGACAGGGCTCCTGTTGTGTTTATCCATGCAATCTGCATATTCCCGTGCTGTTTCTGCAAGGTGGATATGGACTTGAACATTCTGTTCCGCAGAGAGTTCCGCGATTTGTTCCAGTGTTTTTTCTTCCACCGTATAAATGGCATGAGGGGCGTATGTCAGACGGATCCGATCGCCCAGTTCGTTCCGTTTTTCCCATAATTCACTGTTATGCCGTTTGAAGAGATCCGCCTGCGGGGATGCATCAAGATAAATCATTCCGATCGCTGCCCGGATCCCGGAATCCTGTACCGCCCGAACTGTTTCGTGCGGATGAAAATACATATCATTGAAATAGGCGGTTCCGGATTTGATCATTTCCAGACACGCCAGACGTGTTCCCCAATAGATATCCTCCGGAGTGAGCCGTCCTTCAGCGGGCCAGATATGATTATTGAGCCAATCGAAGAGTTCCATATCATCGGCGATCCCGCGGAGGAGAGTCATTGCTGCATGACAGTGCATATTGTAAAAGGGGGGGAATGCAGCTTTTCCTGAGCCGTTGATAACCGTTTCAAAATCGCCATGGATCCCACTTCCGATTTCAGAGATCCTGTTCTGACGGATTGCAATGTCACATTGTTTGCCATTCAGCAATACATGTTTCAACAATATACTCATATCAACCCTGCGCCTTTCAGATCTTCTGTGATCAATCCTTCATTTCAACGATATCCATATAAAATTTTTCTGTTTCCGGAGCGATCCTGTTGACTCCAGGCGGGATTTTTCCGGAGAGTAAAGCGAGAGCCGCCACATTGGAAAGAGCCATGGTCGGATCGATATAACGCAGTCGGGTCGGTTCTTCCAGAATGAAATTCAAAGGAATATTATGATTCAGGATCCGTTCTTCCGGCAGAGATGATCCCCATTCATTTTCGATTCCCATGGCAGCCACAAGTTGTTTGCCGGCAAGGATCTCTTCTGCTGCTCCGTTTTGCAGCATGGCATCCCGGATCCCGGTGGCGGTCACGACGCACCAGGCTTGACGGACTGCTGCTGCGATCGCATCGGAATCATAACGGCTGATGAGTTCTGTTCCGGGCGGGATAAGGGTTCCGGGTTCATCCACGATCCTGACTTCAGCCCCTTCTTTCATTGCATAATAAACAATGCCGCATCCGACTTTTCCGAAGCCGAAGACAATGATTTTACGATTTGTAAAATCTTTATGACCAAGCTGTTTCATTGCCCGCAGAAAACCGTCACCTGTTCCGAGACATGTCTCGATCGCTTTGATCCGGCTGTCATCCACCAGAATCACGGGAAGTTCTGTATCTTTGTAGTGATAGTATCCGGAACGGGTCAGTTCCGCATATCCGTAACGGGGCTTCAAGTGAGCATGAGAACCGCCGCAATCCAAGATACAATCGAAATCTCCCTGATTGCAATTTTCAATGACTCTGATTCCCAGTGAACGCATGACGGGGATCAGAGAAGAGTCATACGGAGTCCGTTCTGAAATTGCCAGAGTCAGTTCAGCTCCGCCGGAGAGAAGCGGGATGTATTTCAGTAAAGTGTTGGTAAACAAAGGAGTATTATCCAGGATCCGGATCCCTGCAAGAGGTTTGCTTTCAGACCATTCCGTTGCCTGTTGACGCAACGCGGGATATTCACAGGGTTGATACCTGTCTCCGATATATTCATTCAAACCGTTTATGATTTGATCGTTTTTCATGAGAGAAACAGCCTTTCATCGTTTTTTATTTTTCAGAAACTTACCATAAAAAAAGTTTATTTCAAACGGAAGATAAAAAAAAATAAAATTTTCTGAGGGGGGTTTTCGCAGGAAAACGGCGAATATCTTTTTTTATAAGTGTTTGTCCATGAATATTTTGATTTGAAAAAATCATTTTTCTGTGTATAGTAAGGCCATTAGAACTGCAGGGAATGGGGATCTCTGCGGAAAAACAAAATCATTTTATTGGGGGGGTATTATGGCTGTATCCAAATTCAGCTGGCTGCTTCTCCTGTTTTGTGCCGCAGTCTGTTATCCGGCACACACTCAGGAGAAACAGGAAATTCAACAACTCAGATTCGTTCAGGATGATGCACAGGACAAGATGGTTTCCAAAGTGTATGTTCTGAAGTACGTGCAATCCAATGACATTATCCCGTTTCTGCTTGGGATTGTCAAACGGTACAACATGAACTCAACGGTCGGCAGTATAGTGTTCGGCAATAACAATCAGCAGATCCTGACCGTGACCTGTCCTGTCAAGATGATGCCGTATGTGGATGATTTCATTGCCAAAGCGGATCGTGATGTTCAGGTCAAAGGGAAAGTTCCGGGAGAGATCATTCGTGGAACGGGGATCACCCGTGCGGTCTATCAGCCGAAATACAGATCGGGCCAGGATCTTGTCAACATCATAGTCAACGCCATTGTCGGGGAGGGACCTTACGGTTCTGTCTATGGGTATGACCAGAATTCCAATCAGATTTATTGGAAAGACAATGCTTCCAATTCGAGTTATGTATTTCAATTTCTGGAATGGCTTGACCGTCCGGCTCCGCAAATCAGTTTTCATTTCAATGTGTATGAAGTCCGGCAGAGCACTATGCGTGACATCGGGTTGGATTATCTTGCATGGAAGAATGGACCGGGGATGAATATTTTCCAAACCAGTTTTCAGGCGATGGATCTTTCCTCATCCGGCAGTGCGGCTCTGCAATCTTTTTCCGGACCGATGGGCGGCTTTCTTTTTGCGCCTCAGTTTGATGCCAGTTTTCTGCGGCTGCTGCAACAGAACGGCAAAGCGGATATCCGCAATACCGCTTCTATAACTGTAGCCAATTCAGACAGCCGGAATTATTCTCTGATGTTCAGTCCGCAGCTTCAGAATATCTACAAAGCCGATAATGACAAGACTACTGTCGGCACGATCACCTCTTTACCGGAAGGATCCTATCAGATTTATCTGAAAATCACTTCACCGATGGTGAATCTGCCCGGAGGCGAACCCATGAGCGGCTATCCGGAAAGAGAAGCATTTTCAATTAAAAATTATACCCCGGGAGATTATACAAACCGTTGGGGCAGTGTTGTTTTTGGATACAGTATCCAGACAGCGAATGTTGTGGAGCGGAACAATTTCGGGCATGAGTTGATCGAGACAGGAGTGATCAATGGCAATTCTGCGATCTGTTTGGATCAGGAGATCATTCTTGCCCGCTGGGAAAAAGAACAGGATGTGGAACAGGTCATCGGGATCCCATGGCTTTCCGATATTCCTGTTTTGAAATATCTTTTCAGTACCACGACTACCAGCCGGGAAAAGATCCATGTGTATATGACAGTCAAAGCAGAAATGCTCAACACAACTCTGCCGTCGGGAGTTCATCCGGGTATGGTCAAACAGATCAAATAAAGGAATTTCATCATGAAAGAGATCGTATCTATCATTCTCTGGAGTATTCTTCTGATTGCTACTGCTGCAGAGATCGCCGGAACACCGCGGGATTCCAATTTCAAGAATACCGGAGGATATGACAGTACCAGAGTTGAAGCTCAACTGATGGTCAATGTGAAAGAAGGCACCAAAACCGTTCATTTCATCCGTGATAACAATGATCCGCGAGTTGTGACCAAGACTTATGTTTTGAAACATGCCGATCCGTATGAGTTGCGGGATTATCTCCGCAGTATGGTTCAGGCAAAACAGGTTGGCAATACCAGTCAGCAGCAACAGTTTCCGCTGAATGCAGTCAATGGCGGGAATGGCACGCCTGCGACCAATGCGGGGATCGGTACGGATCAGGCTGCCACCGTTGCGGCGACCGTATCTGCTCCGGTTTTGACAACTCCCGCGACAGCACAGCCCGGTTATAATCCGCCGCTTCAGCTCGGCAGCAATACCGCCGTGGAATGTTTGAAATATGTTGACGGAACAGGTTTGTTGATCGTCAGTGCCGAAGAATACCGTTTCAAAGATCATGAAAACGGTATGGGGCTGGATTCGATCATTGAATTTCTTGACAAGCCGGGGATGGGAACCAGTACCGGAACACAAATCTTTTTCTATCTGCCGAAATTTGTACCGGCGCGGAATTTGATGTCTCTGATCCAGAATGTCGGGATGAATATTTATGATGTGACAGAACTCTGGCAGGGGCAGGATGTTGTGGCGTATGACCCGGATCTGAACTGGTTGATCTTTGATGTTTCCAACTATTCCTGTGAAAATGTGGCGGCTCTGTTGGCAAAATATGATGTGCCGATCCCGCAGGTGAGAATGAAGATCACTCTTGTTGAGGTTTTTCAGGAGGATGATGACAAGATCGGTTTGGATTTTCAAGCGTGGAAAAATAATGCCGGAACCGATTTCTTCTCCGCCGGCGGCAGAATGAGAAACAACTGGACTGCGTTGTTCAATACTGCCGGTGTCATGAATAAAAGTTATGGATCGGAACGGACAAGTTTTTATAATTTCAATCCGAAATGGAATACTCGCTATATTGATTTCCTTGTCAGTAAAGGCAAGGCAAAAGTATCATACAGCGGAGAACTTCTGATTCGCAATAATACGCCGGCGGAACTCAACCGTACGACTCAGATTTTTTATATCGATGTATCCAAAGCAGCTCCGGATGCCATAACTCTGCCCGATACTGGAGTTGGACCTTATGAGTTGCTGGATGCGATCATTGGTACGATCAAAACCAAACTCGGCACAACGGCTGAGACAGTTGATCAGGGGAATTTTCCTGTGGCAAAAGGCAATCAGCAGATCACAACAGTATCTTCCGGATACGGTTTCAGCATGAAAGTTTCCAATGCTTCGGTCAATCTCAAAGAAACCAGCTTCAGAGTTTCTCTGAGCAATACCAGTCTGATCGGATTCCAATCCAACGGACAACCCCGGATCAGTTCTCCGAGTGTAGTGGATCTGCAAATCAGTCTGCCGCATGGAAAAGACCGTTTTGTGATCGGAGGATTGAAGAAACAGGAAACCGTGACATCTTCCACCGGGATCCCGTGGCTTTCGGATATTCCGATCCTGGGCTATCTTTTCTCCAGTAAAACTACATCGGTCAAACATTCTGAGCTGATCATTATGGCAGAATGTTCTCTTGATATGCCGGAGAATGTGGATTTCTACACCGCTCAAGTGAAGAATACATCGAATCAACCGTAAGAGGAGAATATGATCAAACTGCTTTTTCTGCTTTGTTCCATTCTCCTGCTTGCACTTCTGCCCGCCTGCCGGACAATTCCGCCGGAAGCAAGGGTCACGGACAATGAGGAGATGGATATTTCCAAAGAGATCATGATCGGTGAAACGATTCTGAAAGGATTGCAGGATAATGATTTCCGCATATTGAAACCTCTGCTGAAGAATGGTCCGATGAAATCTGTTGTGGAAAAAGATTTCAAGAGTTCAGAGGAGAGTATGAAACAGCAGTTCGGAGAATTGAAATCGTATTCATATCTTGCGGAACTGCAGACGCCGATGGTCAGAAATCTGATTTGGAAAGTCAAATTTGAGCGGAAAGGTTCGTCCGG
>JAGCNI010000080.1 GCA_017646015.1 Lentisphaeria bacterium | reverse complement strand
TATGGATCTTTTCTGTATCTGTGTGAAACTCGCCGGAGTCAACCAGTTGATCGCTCAGAAAAAAGCCTGATACAACTGAAAAAAGATTTTTCAACAGGGATCACCTCATAGATGATCCCTGTTTTTTTATATCTGAAAAATACAGTATGAAAAAAATCAAACAGTAAAAATTATTTCAAAACAGAGAGAGCCAATCCGGCAAGAATCAGTGTAACACCGATGATCTTGGTCAGAGTACAGCGTTCTTTCAGGATCAGAACCCCCAACCCCATACCGATCGGCAAACCGAGCTGACGGAACACCTGAACATAAGAAACATTGGTTACATAGTTCATGGAGAAAAGTACA
The DNA here is from genome assembly GCA_017646015.1 of Lentisphaeria bacterium. Taxonomy (GTDB): domain Bacteria; phylum Verrucomicrobiota; class Lentisphaeria; order Victivallales; family UBA1829; genus SIG94. The sequence goes on along the minus strand of JAGCNI010000080.1, from coordinate 25,760 downwards.
AGAGCATAGGAAAATGAAGCACAAATTCCGCTGAGTGTCACGGATTTCAAAATCTGTTTGTCACACAGTGCTTTAAGATCCTGACGGGCAGACGGCAGAAGAAAACTGAAAAGGAATATTGCTGTCGTAAGCGTAATACCACGGGTCGAATAATAAGTCAATGAACGGATCGGAGTTAAAACCTCCGGCACGGAAGCTGTCAGAACTTTCAATGCTTGACTGTCAAATATGGTATAACCGGTAGTCCCGAACCCGGCAAGAAAAACAAATAACATTCCGCCGTTCAGATAGTTCCGGAGTTTGAAATCAGTGATCTTGTTCAATGGAACAAGCAATGCTCCGGAGAAGACGATCAGAAATCCGGCATAAGCATTGCCGCTCAACGGGTTACCCCATCCGACAATACTGGTCAGCAGAGCAGTAAAAATAATCGGCAGCGCGCACATGATCGGATACGCTGTTGCCATTTCCAAATGACGATAGGTCATCATCAGACAACATGCGTAGAAAATATCCGAAACAATACTGCAAAACATAAAGTACCAGAATTGTGCGGGAAGAGAAAAAATGTCGATAGGAGTCCAGAGCTGTATATGACACCAGAAAAGAGCAGCCACCCCGCACATTGCCCCGTAAAAAGGAAGTGTCATACGATTTTTCTTGGCTACAAGATTCCATGATGCATGCAGTCCCGCTGAAGCTGCAATCAAAATAAATGCCATCAAACTCATTTTCGCTATACTCCATTCTTATCAAAAATAAATGCCGTCCTCTTTCTTCCCGGACGGCAGATGTAATATAGCATAGCAAGAGATTTTTACAAGATACGGCAATTTTTTTCTATGGTGAAAAACGCCCTTCTGATTTTTAGAATCAAATAAACATGAATGGATCACATCTGAAACAAATCATCTGTTTCCACAACCGATGCACTGAAAAAAGGAGAAAACTTCTTTTTCAGTTCTTCCAGTTTATCCAGATAATATTCAACATTTTCATCCCGGATGGATTCATCGGCTTCACTCAGAAGTTTGGCATTGTCAACAACAGAGACACGCTTTTTTGCGCCGGTGATGTAAAAAGTGACCTGATCGCCCTGTCTGTACTCTTTTCCGGAACGGATCGCCAACTCATACGCGGCACTGCGTTTGCCAGTTCCGGCAGCGATTTTACGCTTGTATGTCTCCGGGGAATCCCCCAGAGTTTCACTTTTGGCGAGATCGGCAAACGGCAGTTTATGCCCTGCAACAGCCGCCGTATAACGGGAATGGATCTCTGAAGCCTCCCGGTGATCCCGATGCAGCAATGCCCGGATCAATTCCAGCATATACCGCCGTTGGAAAGGTTCCAACCCTCTGGATTTGAGAGCGGCTCCGGTTACAGTGATCTCATCTCCGGCATTGAGTAAGGCATAGTTTTTGCTTTTGTAGCAGAACATGGCTTTGTAAGACTCATCAAAATCGACTTCGATCCCGTGCGGAAGAATTTTCTCCAAAGCCTCACCGATCTGCAGCAGAGTACGCTCTGCACCCATTTGGAAATAAATACCATCGGTATCCATTTCAATGATCTTGCAACCCTGTTCTTCCAGTGTTGCCACCATTGCAGTCAGGATCTCACGCCCGCGGGCGGTCACATTTTCTGCCATATTGAAATCATTGAGAAATCCCTGTTCAAATCCGAGATAACCGTAGAAAGAGTTGATCAGAATCTTGAATGCAGACTGTAATGCGCCGTAATAATCTTTATCCTCCTGAGTGGCAGCTTTCCGCGCAGCATCTTTGGCTTCCAGACGGAATGTCCGGAGTCTGGCAAGCCATTGCGGAAAAATCTCCAATGAATCCCGTGCTGGAACCCAGCCTTCCGAAAGAATGATCGAAGGATACAGCGAACGGACGTCGCAATGGTCGATCCGTTCAAAGACACCGGCATCAAACGCCTGTGTAAGAGCTCCGCTGAAAGGACGTCCCCGTTCCGGTGCGGGCAAAGCATGACGGGCTTTGATATATTCAGCGGCAAAAAGAGAATCGATCCTTGTGGCATTCCCGCGAACAATACAATTCTGATAACTGAACGGCACGATCTGTGTCTGATAAAACCAGCTGGGCGAAAGGATATTGGAAAGAGCCAAGGTTTCCCGGACATCATCCAGAGCATATTTCAAGAGTTCCTCACGGTTGTTTTCCCACGCATCCGTAATTCTGCTTCCATCGATATAAGTCCGGTCGGGAGCCGCAACCCCGAAATGTTTTGCAGCATACTTCAGACCATAACTGTCAAGATTCCGGTGAACAGCATCATAAAAATGCAACAATACATACGTATCAGCAATATGTCTGCCGTAAATATCAAATCGGGTATAATTTACGATCCGCTCAGCCACACTGAAACGGGAGGTGCGTTTGGATGGTGCGGAACCATCACGCCCCAAAGCAAGTTTCACTTTATGCAGCTTGGCGCGTTCAGTCAGATAAGGCAGATCAAAACGGAAAATATTATGTCCCTCCAGAATATCCGGATCACGTGCGGTCACTTCACTGACAAATGCCTCCAGCAACGCTTTTTCACTGCCGCAGACATCCAGAGAGAGCACCTTTTCCCATCCGGTACTGTCTGAAAGAGAAATGATTATGACAGCATCCTCTTTCCGTTTGGCATTCGGAAAATCATATCCGGGCGAACAGAGAGTTTCAATATCGAATTGCAAGCGCCGCACTTCCGGAAAAGTCATTCCGCTGAAAAGACGAATATCATTCCGGATCAGGAACTGCTGCGTCATATCGGAAAAAAGACGGTATGGCGCATTGGGCTGACCACCGGAAAATCCGGTTGTCTTTTTCAGCAGACTCACACCGTTGTCATACGATTCACGATCGGCAAAAGAAACAAGATAACGGAAATCACCATCTCCGGAGAGTTCTTCACAACTGATTCCGGGAGTGTCCGGCGGAAAAGCATTGAATGCGGTAAGCAGAAACGGCTGAAAAGATAATTCCGAACGGACAACCTGATCGCCCGCTGTCCGCTGGAAAACCACGGCTGTTCCATTGTCTGCAACTTCAACGGCACAAACTCTCTGCAAAGGTTCATTCATCTTTCCGCCTCCCCTATTTCAATATCGTTCAGGAAACCGCATATTTTGCAGCAGTTTTCTTCAATGCGGCAAGCTGTTTATCGCTGAGAACTTTTCCGGCAGCCCGCTGTTTGGCAAGCGATTCAAAGAAGACTTTATCATCGTAAACTCTGCCACGGATCTTCCGGGGTTCTTCCCAGGTTTTGATTTTTTTCAATTCTTCGATCAGATGATCAGCCTCATCCATTGCATTCCCGGCATTTCCCTGTTTTTCTGCGGGATCTTCAGCTGTTTCAAGATGCAGGATCTCTGCCACTTTTACAAAATCAACGATCTGATCTTTATAGCGTTCTGCCAAACGCCCTAACGCATTGAGCTGTTTATCACTGAGAACACGACCGTTTGCCGCCTGATCCCGGAGAGATTCAAAGAATTTCTTTTCATCGAAGAAACGGCGTCCGCCTTTTTCCGGAGCTTTCCATGCGATCGCTTTCATCAGATTGAAAACCAGAGCCAAATCATCCTGCGGTGGAGCAGCGGCAATGGCTGCCTCCCGTTTTTCCTGCCACTCTTTCAACATTGCCTGACGTGCCGCAAAATCTTCTGCAGCAGCCTGATATTCATCCAGAAATCCATTTTCAGATGCGAAAGAAAGCATATCCGGCAGCTGCTCAGCATATTTTACTGTCAGACGCAGCAATGCTTCCCACTGAGGAGCGGAAAGAGTTTTTCCGGCATTGTAGGATGTACGGACAGAGTTAACAAATTTCTTGTCATCATACACTCGTTTTCCGCTTTTTTCCGGAGCCGCCCATTCTTTGATCTGTTCCATCATGTCAATCAACTGACCGACCTTTTTACCCTGCGGAGCTCCCAGTGTCTTGGCGTTCTGAAGCAATTTCTCGAATTTCTCATAAAAGGCTTTCATCATTTCTGTCCACTGAACTTTTCCCTCTTCCACCTGGTCAAGTTTATCCTCCATGCGGGCGGTAAAACCGACTTCAAAAAGGGACGGCAGATGTTCCACCAGATAATCATTGATTCGGAATCCGAGCTCTGTGGGTTTTAATTTTCCTTTGTCTTTGGAAACATATTTACGTTCCTGAATGGTATTGACAATGGTCGCATAAGTGGAAGGACGGCCGACACCATTGGATTCAAGTTCTTTGATCAAAGTTGCTTCAGAGAAACGCAGAGGAGGTTCTGTGAATTTCTGTTCTCCGAGGAGATCTGACAAAGAACATATATCATTCTGATGCAAGGCTTTGAGAGTTTCGGCATCGCGCAGATTTTCATCTTCCTCTTCACTGCCTTCCTCTTGAATATTGTAAACGCGGAGGAAGCCGGGGAATGTCGTGACAGTTGCCACGGAACGGAATGTGTAAATACTTTTATCGGAACCGGTTCCATCGACATCAACCGTGGTTCTCATCTGCTGTGCGGGAGCGGTCTGACTTGCCATGAATCGACGCCAGATCAAAGTATAAAGTTTATACTGCCGATCATTGAGAAACTCTCTGACTTTATCCGGAGTCAGATTGACATCAGTCGGACGGATTGCTTCGTGTGCGCCCTGAGCCGAGGCTTTGGAACGGTACACCGGCGGTTTCGGCGGCAGATAATCATTTCCATAATTGGCGGCAATAAATTCGCGGGCAGCTTTCTGGGCTTCCACGGAAACAGCCACGGAGTCTGTTCGCATGTATGTGATCAAACCGAGGGGACCGCCGGTTCCGACATCCACACCTTCATACAATTCCTGAGCGATCTTCATTGTGGAACTGGCAGAAAAACCAAGCGAAGAACTGGCTGCCTGCTGCAAGGTACTGGTGATAAAAGGAGGGGCTGAATTTTTCTTGCGCGGCACACTTTCAATCGAGGCAACTTTCCAGGATTTTGCACCGCGGACAGCTTTCAGGATCCGGTCGGCATTTTTCTTGTCAGATACTTCAAATTTATTATTGTCGATTTTGAAAAGCCGACAATGGAAATTTCCCGGCTCAGCTTCAAATTCGGCAAGGAAATTCCAATATTCTTCCGGTTGGAATGCCAGGATACTCCGTTCTCTTTCGCAAACAAGACGCAATGCCACAGACTGAACCCGTCCGGCACTGACCCCTTTTTCGATTCTGCCCCACAGCAGCGGACTGACCATGTATCCGACGATACGGTCAAGAACACGCCGTGCCTGTTGAGCATCCACTTTGGCAATATCCAATTCAGAGGGAGTCTGAAATGCCTTGGAAATAGCGGAACGTGTGATTTCATGGAATGTGACCCGTCTGAAAACAGCTTTCTTATTGCACCCAGCCAGGATTTCACGCAAATGCCATGCAATCGCCTCTCCTTCGCGGTCAGGGTCGGGAGCCAGATAGATCTCATCCGCTTTTTTGGCGGCGGCTTTCAAATCAGAAAGATTTTTTCCCCGTTCTTTGGTTTCTTCATATTGAGGAGCAAAATCATTTTCGATATCGACCCCGAATGAGCGTGCAGGCAGATCCCGTACATGCCCCATGGAGGCTTTGATCGTATATTGTCTGCCAAGCATCTTACCGATTGTCCGTGCTTTCGCGGGAGATTCCACAATTACCAGTTTGTTGTCCATTTTATTTCAAGACTCCCTTCTGTCGTTCTTCAGTTTTCCGTTATTTCTTAATTTTAAAAATAAATGCTTTTTGGCGTTCTGTCAAGTCCGGAAATTGCAAGATTTCATTCTATACAGTATAGATTGCATAGCAATCTCATTTTTCAAAAAAAATTAAACAGGAAAGAAAAAAGCATAAAAAAGAGAAAAAAAACGTAATAAATCGAGAGTTCAGCAAATTATTTTACAAAAACGGCTTGCAATCCTGAAATTCGGTGTTATCTTAATCTTTTCTTTTCTGAAAAAATAAAAGTATTCAGATAACAAACAACAAGAGAGGAAAAGCGGAGGATTAAGAAATGGTTACGTTGCAGGAAATCAGTGCATTGTATGAAAAGTATGTGATGGAAACTTATGCCCGGGCGAACATGATGTTTGTACGTGGCGAAGGCACACGACTTTACGATGCCGATGGCCGTGAATATCTTGATTTCGCCGCCGGCATCGCAGTTTGCAGTCTCGGACATTGTCACCCCGCAGTTACTGCCGCCATCAGAGAACAGGCAGGCAAACTGGTGCATACATCCAATCTCTATCTGAACGAATGGCAGCCGCGTCTCGCTCAGAAACTGGTCAATCACGGATTCGACGGAGTCTGTTTCTTCTGCAACAGCGGTGCGGAAGCCAACGAAGCGTTGATCAAACTCGCCCGGAAAAACGGCAGCGAAAAAGGTCGTTATGAAATCATTGTCATGAATGACTCTTTCCACGGCAGAACACTGGCAACACTGGCGGCAACAGGCCGTTCCAAATACCGTGTCGGATTCCAGCCGGATATGCCCGGATTCAAATTTGTGGATTACAATGATGTGGAAGCGATCCGTGCTGCGATCACCGATAAAACAGCAGCAGTCATGCTTGAACCGGTACAGGGCGAAGGCGGAATCATTCCGGCAGCTCCCGGATACCTCAAAGCGGTTCGTGAACTTTGCGATGAACACGGAATCATGCTGTTGTATGATGAAGTCCAGTGCGGTATCGGAAGAACCGGAACATTCTTTGCATGGCAGAATGCCGGTGTCGCTCCGGATGCACTCTCCATGGCAAAAGCTCTCGGAAACGGATATCCCATCGGTGCCATGATGGCATCTCAGAAATATGCTCATGTCCTGACCCCGGGAACTCATGCAAGCACATTCGGCGGAACTCCGCTGGCTTGCGCCGCAGCTTGTGCTGTCATCGATGCGATCGATCAGGAAAATGTTCTCGAAAATGTCAAAGCAAGATCCGCTTATCTGGTGGAAAAACTCAGTGCGCTCTCTGCAAAATATCCCTGCGTCAAAGGTGTCCGCGGACAAGGGCTCATGCTCGGGATCATTCTGGATCAGCCAGCCGGAGCGATCCTCTCGATTCTGAGAGAAAACGGCATGATCGCTCTCTCTGCCGGGGAAAATATTCTCCGTCTGGTCCCGCCCCTCACCATCACACAGGAAGATTGCGAAAAAGCAGTCGCTCTCATCGACGCTGCATTCGCAAAACTCAACGCATAACGAATCAATGAAAGGAATTGGAAATATGAAAAAAGATCTTTTATCATGTCAGGATCTCACCCGGACAGATCTGGAAAACATACTGGAGCTCTCCGCTAAGCTCAAAGCCGGACGCGGCAAACCCAATCAGCCCCGTCCGCTGGAAGGCAAATCTGTCGGTACGATCTTTGCGAAATCCTCCACCCGTACCCGCGTTTCTTTTGAAGTGGGAATCTATGAACTCGGCGGTCATGCCGTGTATATGGATCAGGGAAAAACACAGATGGGGCGCGGCGAAACCATTCCCGATACAGCTCATGTATTGGAACGTTATCTCGCAGGGATCGTGATCCGTACCTTTGCACAGTCCGATGTGGAACAGCTTGCTGCCAATGCAAAAATTCCCGTGATCAATGCGCTGACAGATGATTTCCATCCCTGTCAGGTGCTTACAGATGTTTTCACCATGCTGGAATACAAAGGGAAAACCGATGGTCTCCGTATGGCATATCTCGGTGACGGTTCCAGCAACATGGCAAACTCCCTGATGCTGGTCTCCAAACTTGCCGGGATCGATATGACGATCGCCGCACCGGAAGAATTCCGTCCCCGTCAGGATCTGCTGGATCTCAAGTTCGGTCCCGGTTCCGCCACATGGTGCTCCTCGGTGAAAGATGCCATGCAGGATGCCGATTTTGTCTATACAGACGTTTGGGTCAGCATGGGCTTTGAAGAAGAAAGCAAACGCAGAATGCAGATCCTCGAACCCTATCGGCTCGATATGAATACCCTCAAAATGGGAAAACCGGATTGCAAAGTTCTGCATTGTCTGCCAGCTCACCGCGGTGATGAAATCACAGATGAAGTCATGGATTGCCCCGCATCCATCGTCTTCGATCAGGCGGAAAACCGTCTCCATGTTCAGAAAGCGATCATGTCCCTCCTGATGGGATAAGACCGGATCAGACGCAATGCGTTATCTCTTTTACATTCTCCCGGCAATAGTCAATATTATCGGCGGGCTTTTTTTCTTTATCAGTGCCAAACGGATGGCGGACACAGGGGCAAGTTCATTCATGGTAGCACTGACAATGGCAGTGTGGGCGGCATTTTATGCCGGAACCTCTTATTTGCAAGGGTATATCCTGACCCGCCGGAATGCAACAAGATTATTATTGATCGGACAGACTGTTCTGCTGGTTTCGCTTTGCGGTCTGCTGCTGACTGAAAATGTAAATCTCCAATATTTCTGGCTGATGGGTACCGGGATCGGAACCAGCATGTTCTTTACGCCGTTCCAGATGGTTGTCAAACTGTTGGGAAAAGAAGAACATTCTTTGGATTCGATTTCCATGAATACAGCGATCTATACTTTCAGTTGGAGTTTCGGGCTGGCACTCGGACCGTTCCTGACTGCGCTGATTTGGGGTTGTTTCTCAGCACAGAACGGTTGGCAGTATTGCTATGGGATCACGATCGCAATGGTCATTGCTGTGATCATCAGTATCCTTTTCCTTTCCCATTTTGTCAAACAGAAACTGGCAGAAGAAGAAACAACAGAAAAATCCGCTGACAATATACCTGATCCTGCGATCAAAACTGATTCCTCCACCTCCGGATTGCCGGATCTGATGGTGCTGGTCTGGATCCTGGAGTTTGCCGGATATACTGCAGTCACAATGATGCGTACCTATATTCCGGATCACTGCACAAAAGTGGTCGGGCTGACGATCTCAGAACAGGGAATGGTTGTCGGCATGGTCAGTCTGGCACAGGCATTGACCGCTCTCTGCTGTTGGAAAAGCAGACGTTGGCCTTATCGTCCCGGAGCAGTGGGAGTCACAGGAACAGGAGCGATCGCGGCATTTGCACTATACGCATTCTGTCCCGCCTTTGGGACCTATCTGCTTGCAGCTCTGTTGTTGGGGATCTTCTCCGGAATATTCTGCTTTATGATCACATTTCATGCCCTTGTCAATCCCTCGAAAACAGCCAAATATGTTTCTGTCAACGAAACCATTGTCGGTGCGACCTCTATGACAGCTCCGCTTTTCGGAGGGCTGTTAGCGGATTGGACAAATGCAATATTCCCGTTCTATTTCTGCGGGATCATGCTTTTGGTCATGATTCTTCTGTATGTCTCCCGGACATGGAAATACCGCAAGATCTGATATACTTCAGAAAATATCAGATCAAAGAGCAATACTTATCGGCGACAGGGAGAATCACAAGAACGAAGAGCTAAGTTGAATGCCCAAAACAGCTATCAACAAGCCACAGGAAAAACATTCTCAATCAATGATCCGCCCCCTGCCGGCAGCAGTGACAGGAAAGAATGGGACAGCTGCAAAAGGATATATGACATTTTCAACTGAATATTATTCTGGAACAGTATATTTTCTGTCGGAATACTATAATGAGGAAGTGATTTTTTTGCATTTTTCCAGAAAAAAATCTTGTTTTTCAGTAAAAAAGCATTATATTCCCATAACAAACCATAGGGAAGTATCAGCTTATTAATTGAAAGGTTATGATATGAAGATACAAATCTTAGGTGGAAATTGCCGCAAAAGCGATTTATTAATGAGAAATACTCAGATCGCTGTCGCTGAACTTGAGAAAGATTTCAAGGTTGAAAAAGTAGATGATATTGTAGAGATTCTGCGTTTCGGCATTTCTGTAACACCGGCTATTGCTCTGAACGGGAAAGTGGTATCCTCCGGCAAAGTGCTCTCTCCGGATGCAATTAAAAAATATATCAAATACCGTTGTAAATAATTTTTTTTGCAAGATAAAAACCCTCTGATCCGGTTATCAGGGGGTTATTTTTTATCCTGGAAAAATCCGATATGAGTTTCTTGGAAGACAGACTCATGACAGGTAGTTACGTCGGCACCGCGACCTCAATGAACAAATCCCGATCCACCCGGCAGGAATAAATGCCAAGCAAAACTTTTTCACTTCTGTTTCGGGGTATTGCCACGTTTCCCGCGGATCACAGATGAGGGATTGTCATTCAGATACAACACAAGATCGGTCACAGCATCGATCGCATCATTCAATTTCTGAAGAGAGATCTGCAAAGAATTACTGCTGTTTTTCAGAGAATCAGAAAGATGACGGATCGAAGCAGTTGTTGCCGGGACTTCCGAATTTTCTGTGATCTTGTTCAGATTGTCCGACAATGTTTTGACAGAAACGAGAGCGTTGTTGATATCTCCCATCGTCTTATTCACCGCCGCAGGAGTGATTGTTGTATTCAAAGTATTGACAGTAGTTTCCAACTTATTGGCGACCTCATTTGCGCGATTGACAAGCGACTCGACATCGACTGCGAGAATTGTTTTATTGGCGGTATTCAGCAAGGAAATCAGCTGAGTTGAAATTCCGTGAAAGTCGATGGAGGCGATTTTGACAAGGATCTCAAAGAGGTTCATCCGGAGATTTGCCATCATGGACGGAGTGGACGGCATGTGATAAACACCGTTGATCAAGCCGGAAGAAAGAGTCTTTGTTTTTTCCTCTGTATCCTTGAAGAAATCCATTTCGATATATTTACTGCCGGTGATGCCATCCGGTTCGATCCGGCAGGTAAGTCCTTTTTCCACTTCGCTCTGCAAATAATCATAGAACTGCTGCCGGGTGATACTGCTGGCGGCGGTAAGAGATGAATCGGTCTTCCGGCGGAAACTGGAAAGATTGATACTGATATCGATCCGGATCGTCTGGTTCTCTGTCATAATGGAAATATCATCCACTTTCCCGATCGGCACCCCTTTATATTTCACATCCGAACCATTTGCCAATCCCTGCACAGATTCACTGACAAAAGTAACCAGCTGCGCTTTGGGTTTCAACTGATCAAAAATTCCCATACATGCAATCGCAACCACAAAAAGAAATATGGCTGCAATCACAAACAGCCCCAGTTTAAACTTATTGACTTCCTGCATCTCTGTAACTCCTTATAATGTATGACCTTGACTGACAGCAGGAATCCTGCCGCGGTTGAGAAATTTTCTGACAAACTCATTTCCGGAATGATCGCGCAAATCTGCCGGTTTTCCATCAGCAATGATCCCCTTTGTTTCACGGGAAAGCATGATCGCACGGTCAGCAATGGTAAAAATACTGTCCAGTTCATGCGTGACAACGACTATGGTTGCTCCGGTTTTCCGGCGAATTTCCAGAATCAGCTGATCCAGACTTGCAGAACTGAGCGGATCCAATCCGGCAGAAGGTTCATCAAAAAACAAGATAGCCGGATCAAGAGCCATCGCCCGGGCAAAAGCTCCCCGTTTGATCATTCCGCCGGAAAGATCGGAGGGCAGCATCTCCCCGAAATTTGCCAACTGGACCAAAGATAATTTTTCATTGACACGTTTCTGAATCTCTTCCGGCGAAAGATCGGTAAATTCTTCCATGGGAAGAGCCACATTCTGAGCCAATGTCAGAGAGCGGAACAATGCTCCACTCTGGTATGCGACCCCGAATGACTGCATGATTTTACGCCGTTCCGATTCAGAACTCCTGACAATGCTCCTGCCGAGAATGGAAATATCTCCGGAAACAGGCGGATATAAACCGATCAGATGTTTGAGCAGTGTACTTTTCCCACAACCGGAACCGCCCAGAATGGTTACGATCTGTCCGCGCGGGATCTCAAAACTGACGTTTTCAAGAATGATTCTGCCATCATATCCGGCAGTCAGAGAATCCACCCGGATCGCCGGTTCTGATTGATCTGTGTATTCCGCCATTGCCACTTACCTCGTAAAAAAAATCGTATTGAAGAAACAGGCAAGAATCGCATCAACGACCACGATCATCAGAATACAGATCACCACAGTGGAAGTTGTTGCTTTTCCAACAGCCACAGCACCGGAACCGGTACGGAGTCCGCGCCAGCACCCGATCGTGGTGATCACATAGGCAAAAATCATACTCTTGAAAATACTTTCCAGAAAATATTTGTATTTCACCCACCCGACAGTTGTCTGATAATACACATCCAACGGCATATTCAACTGAAAAATTCCGACCGCCCAGCCGCCGAGGATCCCGGCAATATCTCCGAATACAGTCAGCATGGGCAGCATCGTAATCATGGCAATCAATTTCGGGATCACCAGAAAACGGGCAGGCTCGATCCCCATCGTGATCATGGCATCGACCTCTTCCGAAACTTTCATGGTTCCGATTTCAGCAGCAAAGGCAGAACCGGCACGCCCGGTGGCGATCACTGCCACCATCACAGGAGCCAATTCACGCACAACAGTACATCCAACCAAACCGGGAAGAAAAGTTTCCGCCCCGTATTTCTGCAACTGTACCGCAGCCTGATACCCAATGATCACACCACTCAAAAAACAAATCAGCATCGTGATCGGAAGTCCGTCTGCCCCACAGACATTCATGTAGTAAAAGGTATCTTTCCAACGGATCCGGGATGGATGTCTGATTGCATTCCAAACAGCAGATGACAATTCGCCGAGAAAAGTGATAAAGGTCAACACCTCCTGACCAATCAGGAGGGCTGTTTCACCTGTCTGAACAAAAATTGTATCCTGCCGTTTATACATGATCAGATCCGGTTATCTGCATGAGCGATCAAATCAATATTTTTGCAACACTCGCCGCGATCATTATAACCGGGCTCGTATTCCATCAAATCGCCGAGCATGAGTTCGTTGAAATCACAATTCCGGAGCTGTTCCATGAAAAAGAACAGATTTTTAGACGGAATATCAGTGGAAATAAAACCATAACCGCCACGCAGTTGAACAATTCTGCCGCGACGACGGATCGGATCACTGAAAGGCTGGGTATCATTCAGCACACTATCGTCCATTTCCAACGGAAGTTCATTATCATCATGGAGAAAATCATTCTGCTGATTGTTGACAAACAACATATCCGGGCTGATATCAGGGATCCGTTTGGTTCCATTGATGATATCGTGCATCCGCAACGGATAAGCGGCTTCATTGAGCAGACGGGATGAAGTGCTGGTGTAACGGGTGTTCCCGTTGTCATCGGTATATTCAAAATCCCAACCAAGCACCATGACTCTGGTTCCCAGAGAGTTCAATTTACGGACCAGCGGAATATAATCCCCGTCACTGGCAATCAATACGACCACATTGAATTTCTTGAACAGTGTCAATTCAAGAACTTCCAGTGCAAGAGAAACATCCACACCTTTTTCACCGCCGCGTGTGATCGGCAGATAATGGGTCACGATCCCTTCCCGCATCAGAATATCATCAAAAATACGTTCATTCAGAAGAATCTGGCGTTCATTGGCTTCCAGAGCAGGAAGACGCCCGCGGAAATAATGACAGTCAACGATCTGACAAAATGCCGGAGAAATATTTTCCTGCAGAGAAACATACCGTTTGATAAAATCATGGATCCCCGGAATACTCAAACGGGATTTGCGGGGATGTCCATAACAATAGTAATTACTTACATGGTAAAAATAGTTGCCATCATAAAAGATACCGATTCTCGATAACATTTCACGTCCATTGATCATTTTTCATTTCCTTATTTCAACCAGATTCAAATCAACAATATAAAGTACATCATAAAATAATTTTCTTTAGTATTGTGTCATGGAAAATCCCTGACAGGGTAATTTATCATGAAAGAAAAATTTTTTCAAATCAAATCCGGAACTTTTTTCTGCTTAAATTACACCTGTTTTCCATATTTTTTTTAATTGACAACATAATCTTCAAAAATGTTCCCACGGAACCGTTTGATTCACTTCATTTTCACTGACAACCCAAAAAATACTCTGTCGGCATTTTCCCTCCTCCGAAAAAAAGGGAACTTTTGGAGGGACTCAAAGTCTATTGAAAAACAATCAACGAAGGAGATGTTGAAATGAATAAAATGTTTTGTTTTCAGTGTCAGGAAACCTGCGGTAATCAGGGATGCACCATGAGAGGGATCTGTGGAAAAACAGCAGAAACATCCAACCTTATGGACGCCTTGATACAACAGTTGAAAATCATCGCAAAAACCTGTGAACCGAATCGGGAAAATGGATTATTTGTTGTTCAATCACTTTTCATGACAATCACCAATACCAATTTTGATAAAACACGTCTGGCTCTTCAGTTGAAAAAAGCGCAGAAAATTGCAGAAAATCAGAATATTTCTGCCCCGTTGGGAGTGTTGGATGCGGAAAATGAAGATATCCGTTCTCTGCGGGAATTACTCACGTATGGACTCAAAGGTATCGCAGCGTATGCAGACCATGCCGCAATGCTCGGTTTTGAAGATAAAGAAATTTATCAATTCCTTTTCAAAGCCCTGGCGGCAACCGCAGAAGACCATTCTGCAGAAGAATTGACAGTGTTGGTCATGGAGTGCGGCGCAACAGCTGTAAAAACAATGGCTCTGCTGGATCAGGCAAATACAGCAGCATACGGCAATCCGGAAATCTCCACCGTTAGAACCAATGTCGGAACACGTCCGGGAATTCTGGTCTCAGGACACGATCTCAAAGATATGAAAGAACTGCTGGAACAATCCAAAGATGCCGGAATCGATATCTATACTCACAGTGAAATGCTTCCCGCTCACTATTATCCGGAACTGAAAAAATATCCGCATCTCTACGGGAATTATGGAAACGCATGGCATTTACAAAACAAGGAATTCGCTTCCTTCAATGGACCGATCCTGATGACAACCAACTGTATCACACCGGTTCAGGAAAGTTACAGAGAGCGGATCTTCACCACCGGAATGGCAGGCTATCCGGGGATTCCTCATATCGCTGACCGTGAAAAGGGAAAGGAAAAAGATTTTTCCATTATTATCGAACTTGCAAAAAAATGTCCGCCGCCCTCCCCGTTGGAAAATGGAACGATCACCGGAGGATTTGCACATCAGCAGGTTCTGAATCTTGCAGATAAAATCATCGAGGCAGTCAAATCCGGCGCAGTCAAACGTTTCATTGTCATGGCGGGATGCGATGGCAGACAATCCGCACGGAAATATTTTACAGAAACAGCACAACTTCTGCCGGCAGATACGCTGATCCTCACCGCAGGCTGTGCAAAATACCGTTACAACAAACTCTCTACCGGTGATATCGGCGGAATTCCCAGGGTGCTGGATGCCGGTCAATGCAATGACTGTTACAGTCTGGCACGAATCGCACTGAAACTCAAAGAAGCATTCGGACTTCAGGATGTCAATGACCTCCCGCTCTCATTTGATATTGCCTGGTACGAACAGAAAGCAGTAGCGGTCCTGCTTGCTGTACTCAGTCTCGGATTCAAAAATATCCGTCTCGGACCGACTCTTCCGGCGTTTCTTTCTCCCAATACAGCTGAAATCCTTGTCCGTAATTTCGGGATCAAGGGAATCTCCACTCCGGAAAATGATGTCAATGCCATGCTCAAAGGTGAATAACAGAAAACAACCTCTTCCGCTGTCTTTGGTTCTCTCTGTGATCAGACTGAATAAAAACAGCGGATTTTTTATTGCCGGAGTTTTGAAAAAAAGACTGGCTTTTCTTTCAAAATGTGATATAGTACCCTAAAATAAAAACAGCATTTTTTGATTACAGAAAAGGAGTCTGGAAATGAACTGCGACAGAAAAGAAGCGATCAAGGCGGTTCTTGCACGCAAGGAAAATTGCAGTGATACGGAGTTGTCTCCATTTACCACCGAAAACTACGGGGAGGATGTCTTCCATTTTTCCCGGATCAAAGATCATCTGCCAAAACCGGTCTATCAAACCTTGATGGACACTGTTGCCAAAGGAAAACCTCTGGATCCATCCATTGCAGATGCAGTGGCTCATGCCATGAAAGAATGGGCTTTAAAAAAAGGTGCCACACACTATACACACTGGTTTCAGCCGTTGACAGGTGCGACCGCAGAAAAGCATGATTCATTCCTCGAACCGGTTGCCAATGGTCAGGCGATCCTCGCTTTTTCCGGAAAAAATCTGATCGTCAGTGAACCGGATGCATCCAGTTTCCCCTCCGGAGGGATCCGTTCCACTTTTGAAGCACGCGGTTATACTGCATGGGATCCGACAAGTCCCGCATTCATCAAACGCGGACGCAACGGGGCAACCCTCTGTATCCCCACTGCATTCTGTGCATACGCTGGAGAAGCTCTCGATAAAAAAACTCCTTTGCTGCGTTCTCTTCAGGCGATCAGTCAATCGATCAGACGTCTGATGAAATGTTTCGGCAATGACGGCACGCAAACCGCACGCATCTCACTGGGTCCGGAACAGGAATATTTCCTGATCGATGAACATTTCTATTATGCACGTCCCGATCTGGTTCAGACAGGACGGACTCTGTTCGGAGCTCCCCCACCGCGTCATCAGCAGTTGGATGACCATTATTTCGGAGCCATACGTCCACGCATTCTCGCATTCATGACCGACGTGGATTCCGCTCTGTGGCGTTTGGGAATCCCCGCAAAAACACGACACAATGAAGTCGCTCCCGCTCAATTTGAAATCGCTCCTGTCTTTGAAGACTTGAACCTGGCAGTGGATCATAATATGCTTGTCATGGAAGTTCTCAAACAGACAGCTGAAAAACATGGCTTGATCTGTCTCCTCCATGAAAAACCCTTCAGCGGGGTCAATGGCTCAGGAAAACATAATAACTGGTCTCCCATGTATGGCGATATCAATCTGCTGAATCCCGGCAGTGACCCGCATCAGAATGCGATCTTCCTGACAACACTCTGTGCCATCATCATGGCAGTCGATAAGCACAGCGACCTTCTCCGCAGTGCCACGGCATCCGCAGGAAACGATCACCGGCTGGGCGCAAATGAAGCCCCTCCGGCAATCATCTCAATCTTTATCGGAGAACAACTTACAGATATTATCGATCAAATCGAAAAAGGTTCGCTCAAAACCTCAAAACATGCAAGCAATATGCGGATCGGTGTCGATACGCTCCCGGCTCTCCCCAGAGATACGACCGACCGCAACCGGACAAGTCCTTTCGCATTCACCAATAACAAATTTGAATTCCGTGCACCGGGTTCAAGCCAATCTTGTGCAGAACCGGTCATTATGCTCAATACGATCGTAGCGGAAGCATTCGATCAGATTTCTGATGAACTCGAAAAACTCTCCCCCGAAAATTTCAATCAGGGGCTGCAGTCCATTCTGCGGAAAATCATCAAGGCTCATAAACGGATCATTTTCAACGGCGATAATTACAGCGAAGCATGGAAGAAAGAAGCAGAAAAACGCGGTCTGCCAAACTTCAGAACCACGCCGGAAGCAATGAAAGCATTGATCGATCCGGAAAATATCGCTCTTCTCGAAAAATATCATGTCTTCACCGAAGTCGAAGCAAAATCACGCTATGAGATCTTCATGGAAGAATATCACCGGAAAATCAGAATCGAAGGTGAACTCTCCCTCAATATGGCAAGAACCGTGATCCTCCCTGCAGGAAGTAAACAACTCGCAGAACTGGTCAAAACCATTGCGGTCCTTTCCGGATGCGAACTCAAAGGCGGACAGCTTTCCCAGAAGTCCGCCGCAGAAGCTATCGGAAAACTGCTGGACGGAATCGAAATGGAATGCAGAAATCTGGAAAGGATCCTGGCACAAACAGACCCAAGTGCAAAAATCGTGGAGTCTATGGGAAAACTCAGACAACTGATCGACACGCTCGAAAAACGGGTCGATGATGATCTCTGGCCCTTACCCAAATACAGAGAAATGCTTTTCATCAACTGAAAATAAAGCTCTCAAAAAACAAAAAAAGCGGAGAAAACCATTCATGGCACTCCGCTTTTTTTATGCTGTCTCCGGCATTGCAGTCACAACCCCTGATCCCCTCCATCAAAATTGAATCCGGCAAAAGGATCATCCACTCTCTCAATCTCTGATAACTCACCGCAACTCCCCTTCTCCCGCTCCACAGTCGCACGGTACAAGGCGGCAAGAGCACGGAGTTTATCTCCCGGTTTATCGGCATTGACTGCAATTTCAATAAAATGTTTCTGGATCCATGCTTCATCAGCAACCGTCTGTTCTGCAATCTGTTTACGCAGAAACCGGATCCGGCTCCGGATCTCCGGATCAGCCAGCAATGCACGCAGACGGACAGGTGAAGTAAGTTTGTATCCGGCATTCAAAGCAGCCTCCGCCGCCCTCCCCCAAAACTCAAAAGCATACAAGCCGCAAAAAACTTCTTTACGTTTATTCTGAAGCGGAAAAGATCCTGTCTGATTTTTTTTACTGTTTGCCTTTTTCATAAATAAGACACCTCCTGATAAGTATTATCCTGTTATTGCAGGAAGCGTCAAAGGAAACAAAAACTCATTCCTCCATTTCCAACGCCGAATAATGTGTCGGCAATGTCTTGCGGAATTCCAACGGTGTTTTTTCAAAACAACTCCGGAATACCCGGATAAAATAATTGGATTCACGGAATCCGCAGGCAGCAGCGACCTCTTTTACGGAAATATCACGCCCCAACATCTCTACTGCTTTCTGCAGCCGGAATGAACGTAAATAATCCAAAGGACACACTCCGCAGCGCGCAGAAAAAATCCGGTGCAGTGTCGAACGATGGACCAATAATGCTGACGAGGCAGATTCAACCGTAAAATCAGGATCACTGTACGACTCCCGCACCATCTGTTTATATTTCTCCACTATATCATCTGAAACAGCAAAAACCGGATTGGCAGCACGGCTGAGTACACTGTATGCAAGAATCGAAGCACTCAACATCCCTCCGGCATCAACCTCGCCCAACGAACGGATGATCTCCCGAAACTCTCCCGTGGGACACGTTCCGGCAAAACGGATCTCCTGCTTCAAATCAAAAGTCCGGATCAACTCCGGAAGATCCGGGCCGTCTATCGTGATCCAATAATATTCCCAACTGCTCTTTTCCGAAAATACCCGATGCGTATCTCCCGGAAAATAACAAAAGACTTCCCCCTGCGACATTTTCATCTTATTGCCATTCAAAAGAAAATATCCCTGTCCCGATACACACCAGTACAACTCCAGAAAATCTTTCTTCATGATACGGTCATGAAAGTCCGGTCCGATCCGGTAATATCCGGCAGATCGTACATTACAGAAACTGCGGACAAGATTCGGACGGCAGGATCGGTATTTTTCAATAAGATAATTCCCATTCTCCATTGCAGAATCTCCATCAACTTTTATATCGTGCGACAAATATGCTATACATAATACATTCCTTTCCTTGTAAAATCAAGTTCCCGCATGTATTTTTTTGCAGAAATAAAATCTCATCGGAATTTCATTGATAATTTTTTGAAAAGAAAGGATTCCTTATGATTCCGGAAGTGATCTCATTAGATGGTGAATGGGGCTTCTATTATGCGCCTCAGAAATTTGAACCCAACAGCAGCCCCCTGCCGGATGTCAAACTTTATACCGGCAAAATCAGAACTCCCGGATACTGGGATGATCAGTATGAACTCTTCGATGAAGAAGATTTCTTCGGTCTGACCGCAAGATTCAATCCGGATTACCGGAAACCTCATTTTCCCATGGGACGTTCTCTCACACCTCATGCCGCCAGCTCATTCATGGTAGGCAGCGGCTATTACCGGAAAATGATCAAACCCCTTTTCAATCCCGGCGATCAACTCACCCTGACGGTCGGCCCTGCCATGTGGGGTTGTTCCGTTTACTGCAACGGAAAATTCGCCGGAAATGTGACCGGATACTCCACCGCAACCGATTTTGATCTCACAGCTCTGATGAAACAGAACGAAGAAAATGAACTCATCATCGTGGTCTGCAATGTCCATGATGACGGCGGTGCATATCACAGAGTCGATGAATCTCACGATGGAATTCCTTTCGGAGCAAGACCCGGTCAGCATCGGGGACTGGCAGCACAGGGATATCAATCCGAACGTGCCGGGATCGGCGGCGGTGTCTCTCTCAAAATCACTGGAAAAGCACGGATCGCAGACTGGTTCCTTTCTTTTGAAAAAGAAGTACCGCACTGGCATGTGGAACTGGTCAATGGTAAAAATACACAACTGAACTGGAACATCAGCAGAAAGGGAAAAAATCTTTATTCCGGTACAATCAACTGCGATTCCGATCAGATCGATTTCACAACCCCTGAAGCAATCCTGAAACGATGGAGCGACAGATCTCCTGAACTCTATGATCTCCAACTCACACTTTCACAAGATGAAAAACAACTTGATTCCGTTTCTGGAAAATGGGGTGCACGATCCGTTGTATGCCGGGATACATCCATCCTTATCAATGGAAATCCCACCTATTTCCGCGGAGCAACTGAACACTGTTATTTTGCAGAAACCTGCAATCCTCATTTCGATAAACAACAATATCTCCATGACCTCGGAGTCCTGAAAAATGCCGGATTCAACTTCATCCGCTGTCATACATGGTGTCCCCCCGAACCCTTCTATGAAGCATGCGATGAACTCGGAATCTTTGTGCAGACAGAACTGCCCTCCGTCTATTCCTTTGATGAAGTCAAAGCAATCATCCGCCTGATCCGGAAACATACCTGCGCCGTGATCCTCTGCGAAGGAAACGAAAAAATAATCTGCGAAAAGGCGATCGAACGCTTGCGTACCGTTGTCAATATCCTGCATGAAATGGCTCCCGGAATGTTGTTCAATCCGCAGGAAGCTATCCGTGGCGTGGAATATGAATTCACACTGGAACAGAAAACAGTTTCCTATCCTTATGAGCATGACGCAGGAAGACTTGCCGCAATCTCCAAATTCTCCGATGTGTACGGCTCTCTCGGCAATGGAAAATTCAGTTATCTGCACGACCTCTTCCCCGGCGTGGAAAAAGTCATGGAAGAACATACCATTTACAAAAAACCATGCCTCAGCCATGAAATCGGTATCCTCGGCGGCTATCTTGATTTCGATCTCGAAAAACGCTATGAGGGAACTTATATCGGAACAGACCTCTTTGCTGCGGCAAGAGAACACATGCAGAAACATGGGGTCTATCAATACAGAAAAGAATACTATGAACTGAACTGCCGTTTCATCTCATCCATACGCAAACAGTTGATGGAAAATATCCGCTCCTGTTCCTGTATCACCGGATATGACTACCTCGGTGGCATTGATACACACTGGCATCTAATTGGATATCCCTGCGGAATTTTCAACGAATTCTATGAAGAAAAATTCGGGGAAACAATCGCAGATGTCCGCCGTTATAACGGAGAAACTGTTGTACTCTGTGCCGCGGGAAATCAACGAAACAGACAGATGGAAAAGACTTTCTCCGAAGAGATCAAGCTCTCCTATTTCGGACTCGGAAAACTCGAAGAAGGAACGCTTACATGGACATTTGATGTCGATGGCAAAGCAATCGCAAAAGGCAGAAACACCTTCACCGGAATTGAACCGGGCACTGTCGCAGGGATCGGCAAAGTGGAATTCATGATCCCCACCGCATCAACCGCACAGTGTGGAATTCTCCGCTGTATCGTTGAATCCGGTGAAAATATCTGGGAAAACCACTGGAAATTCTGGCTCTATCCCGCCACAGATTCCTCCATTCCTCCTGGAGTCCGCTGTGCAGATGCGTTGACCGCTGACCTGATCCAGTATATGGAAAATGGCGGAGCTGTTCTCCTGACGGATCATTTCCCCGGCACAACATTGCGCGAAAATTTCCGTCCGCATACATCCGGCAGATCTCTCGGTCATGCAGGGGCAAGAATCCATCAACATCCGATTTGGAATGATTTCCCGAATGAAGAATTCGCTGACTGGCAGTTCTTTGCCATGATGAAAGATTCAAAATCCCTCGTCTTCGATAAGACTATGCCGGAATATACTCCCATTCTTGAATTGATCCCCTCATTCAAAATGGTCAAACGGAAAACACCGCTGACAGAATTTGCTGTTGGAAAAGGAAGACTCATGATCTGCGGTCTGAATCTGCGCAATGAGGATCCGGCGGGAATGTGGATGAAACATATCCTGCTGAAATATCTCGCCTCTCATGATTACGTCAAGGCTCCGGAATGGAATGCTGATCAACTGCGCCTCTCTCTGGCTGCCATCCCAGAAACAGCGGAACGTCTCGGCAGAAAGATCGATGCGGGCGGACGCCCCATTGATGACTGAATATCATTCATGAAACATTCTTGCAAGTAAGATCGTTTCATGTAAAAAACAGAAGAGTCCGGCAGCTGAAGCCGGACTCTTTTTTTATATCGAATCGCCCAAAAAAATCCTCCGCAGAGAAAAAACTCCGGGAGGATTTTTTGGATTTCAATTCAATCCATCATTTTACAACTGTGGAATCAGGAATGATGTCCTTGACAGACTGCACCGGCTTGTGCCAGTAGGAAATGATGATATTGGTGATAAAGATTGAGGAATAAGAACCAACAATCAAACCGAAGAGCATCACAGACACAAAGTCACGGATCCCGGCCCCCCCGAAGATCAACTGCATCACCAAAACCATGATCGTAGTCAGTGAAGTCAGGATGGTACGGGAGAGAGTCTGATTGATACTCAAGTTGATAATGTCATAGTAGGACATATCCTTTACGATCTTAAGGTTTTCACGGACACGGTCGAAAGTAACGATCGTATCGTTGATGGAGATACCAACGATCGTAAGAGCAGCCGCCACAACGTTCATGGTGATCTGTCCGCCGAGGAGCAGATAAATCCCGACCCCGATGATCACGTCATGGATCAACACCAAGTTCCCGGCAATGGAGTAGGAGAACTGGAAACGGAAAGTCATGTAAAGGATCATCACAACAAAGGAGAGAATGATGGAAATCAATGCAGAGTGCATGAACGATTCCCCGATCAATGCTCCGAGTGTGGACTGTGTTTCGCCTTTGAATTTGGCATCCGGGAATGCAGCATTGAGTTCCTTTGAAACCGCATTCATCAACTGTGCACCCTGTTCAGCTGTCTGAGCTTTGGTCTTTCCGGTCTTTTCACGGATCAGAATTTCAAGCTGTTTCTTGGCATCCACAGCGCTGCCGGTCTTGTAAGTCACTTTATTTTCAAAACCTTTTTCATCCAGAAGTTTTGAAATTGTTTCAGCAGGAACTGCTTTTGCGAAATCAAAGGTCAGCTGAGTACCACCGGTGAAGTCGATCCCGAGACAATCTTTGCCTCGTACTGCAACCACTGCGATAGAAGCAATGATAAGGATCGCAGAAAGTGCCAGAGCATATTTCTTCTTGCCGAGGTAGTCGACCTGCGGAATCTTACCGAAAGAGAACATACGCAGTTTCTTGATGGTCATGAAGCGGGTCATCAAGTCAAAGAGCAGACGAGTCAGGAACACTGCGGTGAAGAGGGTTGTAAACACCCCGATCGCCAGTGTGATCGCAAATCCTTTGATAGCTCCTGTTCCCTGCCAGAGAAGGATGACTGCAACAAAGAGAGTTGTGAAGTTGGAGTCGAAAATTGCGGAATATGCACGGTCGAAACCGAAATCGATCGCATTTCCGATCGTTTTGCCGCTGTTGATTTCTTCACGGATACGTTCGTAAATAAGAACGTTGGCGTCAACAGCCATACCGATCGTAAGGATCATACCGGCAATACCGGGCAGAGTCAGGGTCACATCAAATGCAGCCATAGCTCCGAGCATCAGCACAGCGTTCACGAACAGAGAAATATTCGCAATGATACCGCTGCGGACATAGTAACAGATCATGAAGATCATAACCAGGATCATACCGGCAATACCGGAATACAAACCGTCACGCACAGTCTGTTCCCCGATGGTCGGGTCGATGTCAGACTGAGCCTGAATGGTCATTGCGAACGGAACACTTCCGCTGACCAGTGCATTGGAAATATTTTCAGCATCTTCACGAGAGAAACTTCCGGTGATTTGGGCGTTGCCTCCGGTGATTGCCTGATTGATACGGGGAGCAGAATAGAGTTCGCCATCCAGAATAATTGCCAGTTCACGACCGACGTTATTGCTGGTCACTTCGCCAAAACGGGTTGCTCCGGCATGTTTGAAAGAAAGAATGATCTCACGCTGACCGAACTGGTTCATGGTCGGATAAGCATCTTCAATATCCTTACCGTCCATCTGCTGTGCACGTTCTACGATATAAACAGAACGATAAGCTTTTCCATTACGGGATTCAGTGGAGATTTTGATTTCATAACCTTCCGGAGGCTGATAGCCTTTGGGATCGGCTTCGTATTTGCTGACTTCAGCAGCATTGTTCGGATGAACCAGTTTGAACTGCAGTTTTGCACTCATTTTGATGAGTTTTTCAATGACTGCTTTTTCATCTTTGGTCACGATCGGAACACGCATGGAAATATATTTGCCGCCGGCAGGAGAGATGTCTGCTTCAAAAATATTTTTCTGGGTCAGACGTTTACGGAGAGTTTCGATTGCGAGGTCACGATATTTTTCAAAATCTTTTTCAATTTTTTCTTTATCTGCGGCATCCGGAACAAGCTCAAGAATGAACTCAGCCCCCCCGTTAAGGTCGATCCCGCGACGAATGGAGGCGGCGGAATTTTTACGAATCAGAGAAAGAACATCGCGACTGTTGGTGATCTTCTGGGATTTAACCAGAGAAGGTTTCACCAGTTTATCAAGAGAAATCCCCTTATCCAATGCGGCAGTTTCCAGAGCCACGGAGTCGTACATGGAGGGATCTTTTGCTTTTTTCTCTTTGGCTGCTGCAATCAGTTCTGTAACTTCTTTGGCAGAAGGATCAGAGCAGATATCTTTGAATGCATCATAGAAATCACGTTCCTGCAGGGGGTGCATGGAAAAAACAAACACCACCAGCACGAGCAGTGCAAAAATCGAACGGAGGATAATCGGTTTTTTATTCATTTGGTGCTGCTTTCCTGTTTTGCAGCAGCTTCTGCAGAGGGAACAGAAGCAACAGCTGTTTTTGCCATTTCGATTTTCACGTTGTCAGCGATTTTCACGATAAAACGGTCATCTTTGACAGCCACAACTTCGCCGTATATTCCGCCGACGGTGATCACACTGTCCCCGACTTTCACGCCTTCGATCATTTCCTGACGGCGTTTCTGTTCTTTTTTCTGTCCGCGCCACATAAAATAGATCATGACACCCATAACGATCAGCATGGGAGCGAGCCCCATCAGACTTCCTCCACTGGATGCGGATCCCTGAGCGGCAGGTGCGGCGGTTGACTGAGCAACGATTGCAAAGATGTTTTCTGTCATTTTTTATTCTCCAATTATTTTGATTTAAGATTCTGAAACTCAAATTTCATAATTTAGCCCGATTTACAATATTCGCAAGTCATTTTTTGTAATTTAGATTATTTTTTTTGCAGAAAAACGCTTTTTCTCATCCAAAATCCATTTTTGGCATGCAAAAATCCATATTTTCAACATTTTCCAGTCATCATCACAACGTCACTCTTTTCTTTGCAGAAGACACCTTTTCATAAAAAACTTCTGTTTTTCTTTGGAATACAACTTGAAACTTTCAAAATCAAGGTTATTTTACCATACATCATGCGGGTGTAGCACAATGGTAGTGCACCAGCTTCCCAAGCTGAGT
>JAGCNI010000079.1 GCA_017646015.1 Lentisphaeria bacterium | reverse complement strand
TTGTTTTATGCAGAACGAACGTTTTGTTCCCAATGATACATTGCTTGACGGTGATGAAAACCGGATGATGATCATTACCGGTCCGAATATGGCGGGAAAATCGACTTATATCCGTCAGACCGCTTTGCTTGTGATCATGGCTCAGATGGGATCTTTTATTCCGGCAACTTCCGCCAATGTGGGGATCGCCGATAAAATCTTCACCCGTGTCGGAGCATCTGATGATATTGCGCGGGGACAAAGTACATTCATGGTCGAGATGGTGGAAACTGCCAATATTC
Source organism: Lentisphaeria bacterium (assembly GCA_017646015.1). Taxonomy (GTDB): domain Bacteria; phylum Verrucomicrobiota; class Lentisphaeria; order Victivallales; family UBA1829; genus SIG94. The sequence continues at coordinate 17,125 of JAGCNI010000079.1, read as the reverse complement.
TCAACAATGCCACCTCCCGGAGTATTGTGATCCTGGATGAGATCGGACGCGGTACCAGCACGTTTGACGGTCTTTCCATTGCCTGGGCTGTTGCAGAATATCTGCTGGATCATCCGAACTGTCGTGCCCGGACACAATTTGCGACTCATTATCATGAGTTGACAGAATTGGCATTGACACGGCGCGGTGTGAAAAATTACAATATTGCTGTGCGTGAATATGGCGATCAAATCATATTTCTGCGTCAGATCATTCCGGGTGCAGCGGATAAGAGTTACGGGATCCATGTGGCGAAGCTGGCAGGGCTTCCACAGGAAGTCATCACGCGTGCAGGCGATATTCTGGATAATCTGGAAAACAATTCGATTGCGGAAGCCGGACAACCTGCGGTTGTTACCCGGAGAAATACACGGACAGTTGTGCGTGAATCCCGGCAAACATACCGGAAACAAGCGGCAAAAACCGCAGAAGAGGAATCAACGGATCTTCCGCTCCAGCCGTCTCTGTTTGACTGAATCCGGATATTTTCTTTCTGCAGAGACTGAATGGTTTAAAAGAGCATTTCCTGCTATTATATTTTAAGAAAAATCACTGTTGAATGATCATAACAAATTTGAAAGGATGAGTATGTTTAAGAAACTGGATGATTTGCTTGATAGTTTTCTGACGTATCCTGTTCCCTGGAATGACTGTATTGTCTGTCACAAGGGGGAAGTGATCTATCGTCGTTTTGCCGGATTTACCGATGCGAAAAAAACGATGCCTGTGACCGGAAAGGAAAAGTGCCAGATTTTTTCCTGTTCCAAACTGATTACTTGCAGTGCGGCTTTGCAGTTGTGGGAAAAAGGTGCATTTCAGATGGAAGATGAATTGGCATTGTATCTGCCGGAATATGCACAGATGAAAGTGAAAACGCCGGATGGCGGAGTTCGGGATGCAGAAAATAAAATCACGATACGTCAGCTTTTTGCCATGACCGCTGGATTCAATTATGATGTGACATCCAAATCCATGCTGCGTGCATACGATGCCACAAACGGCAGTTGTCATACCCGTGAAGTGATCCGTCATCTTGCACAGGAACCGCTTGAGTTTGAGCCGGGGACACGCTGGCAATACAGTTTGGCTCATGATGTTTTGGCGGCAGTGGTGGAAGTGATCTCCGGAATGTCTTTCAATGATTATGTAACAAAGAACATATTTGATGTTCTCGGGATGAAAGATTCCACTTTCCTGCTGCCGGCATCTGAGTTTGATAGCGTTGTGCCGCTTTATCAGGAACTTCCGGAGGGAGAACGGTTGTATTCTGTCAAAGGGCCCGGTTATTGGTGGGGCAATCCATACCGCTTGGGTCCCTGCTATGCCTGTGGCGGTGCGGGCTGTGTTTCCACGGTGGAAGATTACAACAAACTTCTTCAGACGCTCTGTTCCGGCGAAAAGATTTTGAAACGGGGTACGGTCGATCTGATGAGAACCGATCAGCTTTCGGAACAGGTCAGGAAAGAATGTTTCGGAGAACTCCTGCACAGTTATGGATTGGGTGTACGTTGTCCTCCTCGTGGCAGCAGCCGGACTGATTTCGGCTGGGGCGGAGCCGGGGGAGCATATTATGCTATTGATCCGGATCGTGAACTGACTGTTTTGTATATGCAGCATGTGACTGGATCTTCTCTGTCTCTGCTGCGTCCGAAGATCCTTGAAACTGTTTATGAGATTCTCGGCTATTGAGCCGGTATTCAATCGTGCCGCTGTATTTCTCTTTTCATGAGGGGAGTTACAGCGGCTTTTTTTTACAGCAGATTCGCCGTTTTACAGTATTCCGTTATTGCCTGATTCAATATGTGTTTCAGTCTCATATACTGGTAATGATGTCATAACCAGTATATGAAGATGCAATCTGTGTTCTGAGGTGACTTTTTGAGGTGACTTTTTGAGGTGACTTTTTGAGGTGATCTTCAGGGTGGCGGTTTACGCAGTTTTTTCTTTCCTTTGACTTGTGGTTTGTCTTGTCCCATATTTCCAGATCCTTTATTCTGAGTGAAATTTTCATCTTTATCTGCCTATTCCGTATGTTCATCTGCTTTTTGCTGTTTCCAGGTTCAACAGGATTCACCAGTTTATTGTTGATTTGCGCTGTTATTGGCGGGTGTCCGTATTGTAAAATATCAATAAAAATCTTTATTTTATATTGCAATTTTGCGTATGTTGGATTAAATTGATTTTCAGGAAAACAATCAATTTTTTTATGAAAAGGAGTTTTGAATCATGAAAAGAAACATGTTGACGTTGTTGCTGCTTTTTGCAGTAATGAGTTTGTGTGCCCAGAATCCGAAATATGTATTTCTGTTCATCGGGGATGGAATGGCGACTCCGCAACGGATGGTTGCAGAAGAGTTTGCGCGTATTATCGGGCATGGTCCTCTTACGATCAACCGTTTTCCGTATCATGCAACCACACGGACATCTTCCGCCAATGCATTGATCACAGATTCCGCCGCTGCTGCAACTGCAATCGCGTGTGGTGAGAAAACAAAAAATGGCAGAATCGGAATGGATGCCACCGGAAAACGGAATTTGCAATCTGTTGCTGAAGTTGCAAAAAGCAAAGGAAAGAAAGTCGGGATCATTACATCCGTCACGATCAATCATGCCACACCTGCCGGATTTTATGCTCACCGTAAAGATCGTTCCCAGTATTATGCGATCGGACTGGATCTGATCGCTTCCGGATTTGATTATTTCGGAGGCGGCGGAGTCAGCAAGCATAATGATAAAAAATCTCCGGACTACAAAGGTGATATTTATGAACTTGCAGCGAAAGCCGGATATAAAGTTGTCAACACCAAAAAAGATTTGTTGAATTTGAAGCCCGGTTGCGGAAAAGTTCTTGCCCGCGGTTCCAGTGGAAGTCTGCCTTATGAAATCGATGCAGACTCTTCTCTGCCGACGCTGGCTGAGTTTACAGCTAAAGGGATCGAGCTCCTGGACAATCCTGCCGGATTCTTTATGATGATTGAAGGCGGAGCGATCGACTGGTGTGGTCACAGCAATGAAGCTGCCGGAAATCTCCGGGAAGTGATCGGACTGGATAATGCTGTCCGTGTGGCTGTTGAGTTTGCTGAAAAACATCCCGGAGAAACATTGATCGTTGTTACCGGTGACCATGAAACCGGCGGTATGGCAATGGGATTTGCCGGAACCGGATACGGATTGTATCTGAGTCGTCTGGCTCATCAGAAATGTTCCATCGGCAAATTTGGACAGATTTTCAACAATGCAAAGAAAGCCAAAGGAGATTTCTCTTTTGAAGATGCCAAAAAACTGTTGACAGAATATTTCGGTTTCCAGTTCACCGGAAAAGGTGATATGGTTCTGAAATCTGCTCATATCAAGAGATTGGAAGATGCTTTCAAGGCGAACCGTCTGCCGCAGACTGCAAAACAGATCATGAATGAATTTTCCGGTGTTGGTTGGACAACCGGAGCTCATACTGCTTTGCCCGTTCTGACGACCAGTACCGGGGTAAAAGCTGAGCTTTTCACGGGAATGATCGAAAATACAGATATTTCCAACAAACTGAAAACACTTTTCTGAAAACGATAATGAAATTTCAGTTTCCGAAACGGGATTTGATCTTTATTATCGCAGTTCTGCTCTGTTGTGTCGGATTATACTTTGTGCCGTCACCGTCTCCGGTGGTCAGTCAAAGTGGTACCCCGACTCTCGGACGAGTGCTTTCTGTGGATAATTCTCTGGTTCAACAGCATGGACTTGTCCGTTACGGTTCTCAACGATTGGAAGTTGAACTGCTGGAAGGGCAGCAGAAAGGGAAGAGGTTCCGTGCCAACAATGAACTCCGGGCTCAGATGGATCTGGATAAAATTTTTTCTCCGGGTGATCATGCGCTCGTGATCCTGCAGGAAAATGACACACCGGAAAATGCAGTTCTGGTGGCTCAGGATCATTACCGTACCGGCTGGGGAATGGCACTGTTTGCGGGATTCTGTCTGCTGCTGTGTATATTCGGCGGCTGGACCGGAGCCAAAGCATTATTCAGTTTTATTTTCAGTTGTATGGTGATCTGGAAAGCAGTGATTCCATTGGTACTGCGTGGATTTCCGGCGAGTTGGGTGATTTTCGGGAGTGTTTGTTTGCTGACCGCTGTGATCATCTGGCTTGTGGCAGGTCTGACCCGGAAAGGATTTTCCGCTTTTCTCGGTTCTGCAGCGGGGATCCTGGCGGGTTTGGCAATGGCACATTTATTCGGATATCTTATGAAGATCAATGGCGCGGTATTGCCGTTTTCACAGGCATTGCTTTATTCCGGATATGAATTTCTGGATCTTCAGGATCTTTTCATCGGTGCCATGATCCTTGCCAGTTCGGGTGCGGTGATGGATCTTTCCATGGATATTGCTTCCGGAGTGGAGGAGATCGCATTTCATAATCCGCAGCTGCCCATGAAAGAATTGATCCGTTCCGGTTTGCGTATGGGCAGAAGTGTGGTCGGCACAATGACAACCACTCTGCTGTTGGCATATTCCGGCGGTTATATCACTTTGCTGATGATGTTTGCTTCGCAGGGGACATCCCCGTGGACATTTCTCAATAATACGCTGGTTGCCTCGGAAGCAGTCAAGACTCTGATCGGGAGTTTTTCTCTTGTTCTGGTTGCGCCGTTCACCGCCTTTACAGCCGGCTGGTTTTTCCGTCCGAAAATCAAAAACTCCACGGATCAATAATCTTTTTCCGGGTGGCGGATCATTCGCCGATGATTTCGATGAATGAAACGTATTCCCGGCTTTCTCCTGTCATCATTTCCGGGGGGTAACAGAAGACCGATGTTTCGTGAAAAAGAAAAAGCCGGAAGACCTTTTCAATGAGATCTTCCGGCATGGATCGAAAGCGAAATTTATTTATTTCAGGATCAGGAAACGGTCAATAAATACGCCGTTTTTCTGTTTTGAATTTTTGACGTATGCAGGGCCTGTGAATTTGATCGAGACCATGACTGTGACGTTATTTTGAGCCGGATCATCGGCATTGTAGAATTGAGAGAGATTCTGCTGGATCATCCAACTGTGTCCGAAGAATACAGTATTGGGTTCGAGTTTGACTTTTCCGACCTGGATCCAGTGATATTTTTCATCCTGCGGAATATGGGCAAGTTTGATTCTTTTCCAAGCCAATGCCTTTTTAGAAGTTCTCCCCTGTATGCCCATGACAAAATCTTTCTGATGGATCTTGTCTGCCTCTTCCTGTTTTGCCGGTTGTACAGTCATGGCTTTCCCATCAATTGCTGCCGGATCATTGACCAGTTTCATGCCATATCTTTTCAGTTCTTTGAGGGAACTGAAACGGTTGGAGGTGATTTGTTCCACTTTATATTTCTGAAATTCTGCGGGTACCGGGAATTTTTTTTCAGCCGGTTTTGAAAGATCAATGATCTCTGTTGCCGAGAGGGAAACAGCGGTCAGGATCGCTGTCAGAGAGTAAAAGATTTTTCTGTTCATAATGATTGTCCTTTTTGTTGATTTCATTTCGGTTCAAGCAAGAGGATCCGGTCGCACAGGATCATATCTTTCTTTTTAGATCCTTTGACAAATGCGTTTCCGGTGTATTTGAGAGAGACATAAACATCAAATGTGTTGTTTTTTCCTTCTCTGTAATACTCATAGAATTCCTGCTGGATATACCAGGAGTAATGAAGCCAGATCAGTGTTTTGGGTGTCATATTGATCCTGCCGAGATAGTAGAGATGAAATTTTTCATCCTGCGGCAGTTGATCGAGCTGGATCTTGCGGGTGAGCAAACTCTGTTTCAGGTGTCTGCTCTGGATTCCCATTTCCAGAGATTTCTGATTTTTGCGGAACGGGGCGGGAGCGAACTGATCGGCGAAATCGATACCGATCGCCATTCCTTCAAGAGCTTCAGGATCCTGATGAAATTTGAGTGCACCATATCGTGCAAGACCTTTATTCCGGGGACCGGTGAAGTCTTTTCCGGCAAACTCAAAACCTTTTCTTCCTTTCAGCTGATCCGGGAGCGGATGACGTATGACCATTTCCTTTTCTTTTTCAGGAACAGGTTTGACAAAGAAAGTTTTCATACTGTCATTCATTGTCCGGATCATTCTTTTATAGGCATAAGTATCGTTTTCCCATTCGATGAAAGTGCGCCAGTTCTTTTTGAGTCTTGCTTCTCTAACTGTATTTCCGGGACCGGGGAATTTGCGGAAGAAAGCAATATCCAGAGCGGTCTGTTCCTGTGCAATGTGGAGGAGATAAGTTTCATTTTTCCCTGCGGCTTTGATTGCTGTCTGCAGGATTTTTTCGGTTTCTTCAAAGAATCGTTTATCCTGGAATGAGACATCATTTGCGGGGACATACGGGGCTTGTTTTTCGACAATGAGATCATACAGTTTCCGCATGGCGTGTGCAGCGGGGCCGTAGTAGGCATTGAAGAAGATGTTCCGCAATTTTTCAGGATCGAGAGATACATTATTTTTGAGTTGATATCCCATCCAGACTTTGAGAGACTGGAAACTGGTTACGACCGGAGCTTCACATTCTGAGAAGACCCATTCCGCATTTTTCTGATGATAATATTTCAGATTCTCCACGATGGTGTCAATATTGACCGTTCCGCCGGCTTTGTATTCATTCTGTCCCCAGTAGAACCAGTAATCCCAGATTTGGATTCTGCCGAGTCTGCACCAGGAATCCAGAATATCCTTTGCTATTTTGTTGTTGGGGTGTGTCAGGGGCAGCATGTGATTCATTTTGCTGATCCCCATCGGGCTGAGTGAACAGCGGACTGCTGCGTTCCGGGCAGGTTTGATTTTGTGTTTCGGCGGCAGTTCAAAGGTCAGATAACAACTTGTCTGGATCGTGATATCCGGATGATCCTTGGCAATATTGTCTGCGATACAGTTGACAAATTCCAGCATGACTCCGGAGTTGCTGCCGTAATATTCTGTCTGGCGGACACAATCCGGACAATGACATATTGTAGTGGTATCATTGATTGAAATATTATAGATCTTCGGGGCAAATTCACCGTATTTTGCGCTGTCCACCGCAATGTATTCCCTGAGTTGTTTGATAAATTGATTCCGGGCTTTCGGACTGGTGAAACAGATTTGTCCGGGGCCGAAGACATCAATGGAACGGATCCTTTTTCCTTCAGCAGTCATGGAGAACGCATCTTTGAACTGTTCAAAATCCCATTTTTTTGAATAATGGTACAGCGTATTGAGCGGAGCAGGGCTGCCGAGAGCCTGACGGATCCCGTATTGTTTGCGGAATGAGTCAGCAAGTGTAAATTCAAAGAAAATGTTTTCCCGGTTACGCAGGAAAAATTTGAGTTTGTGCTCCTGTTTTGTCGGGAACACAAAGATTCCGCGCCAGGCGAATGAAGGAATCCCGCTGATATCTGTTTTTTCCGGAACAGAGAGCTTGCCATTTTCCGGAATATGAGTGTAAAGCGGTGTCAGCCAATAGATCCCTGCGAAACGTTCCAAGAGTTCATAAACACCGTAAAGGACACCCTGCGGCAAACCGCCTGACACAGTGATCCTGTTATTATTCCGGGTGATCCTCCATGCTTCGGGTTTCATGCTCCGGTCGGCTTTGACTTCAATACAGATCCCTTTTTGCGGGGCATCAATGAGGCGGGGAGCTTTTCCGTAAAGCTGTTGCAGATGATCTGTCAACTCCCGGAGAGCTGTGATTTCTGTCTGAACAGGATTTTGCTGTTTCAAAATATCCGGAAGAGTTCCAGCCTGACAGTACAATGCGGTCAGGAAGAGAAAGAGTAATACTCTTTTCATGCGTAAAAAATCCTTTCAGTTTTATCAATAGAAGCGGTTTCCATTTCCGCCGGATTTATCAGTAGAATCCAGAAATGCACCGAGGAGGGCGTCCGGGGAATTTTTGCTGGAGATCGTACCGTCTCTGCTGATTCGGAAATAGTAGCGCCAGATATTCTGATTTTTATCCATTGTGACAGAATAGCGGTCAACTCTTCCATCCATGGTCATGACATGCTGCACCATTTTGCCGTGGATATTGTAAGATTTTCCGGCATTTCCTTCCGGTCCGAGATGTGTGAGCCAGTAGCAGTGACCGAAACTCCAGCAGTTTTCTTTGAGGGTCGGATCATAGATCGGTTCGGCGGTACAGAATGCAACCACTCCTTTGGAAACAAATTTTCCGTTGGAGAGACGGTACGGTTCATGATATGCCGGTGCGGTGACCATTTTTTGAGGCTGACCGAGGTTTTGTTCAACAGCGTAACTGCGGTTGTAATAGCTGGTTCCGTTTTTCAGATAATCAATTTCTCTGAAATCGGAACCGGATTTTGTGGAAGGATCACCGGGGCAGTTCAGGACTTTTACCTGAAGGAATTTTTCTCTGATCAGGATTTCCCATGCAACTGCGGGCCAACCCGTTGTGCCGGCACTTGTTACAAAGTAATCATTGTAATCGTTCATATACATGTGCATGGAAAGAAATTGCTGTTTCATATTGGAAATACAGTTGATTGATTTCGCTTTAACACGAGCACTGTTTAATGCGGGGAGCAGCATCCCGGCAAGGATCGCAATGATGGCAATCACAACGAGAAGCTCGATTAATGTGAATACCCTGGCTGAAAATTTCTGTTTCATAATACACCTCTTTTTTATTGTTGTTTATTCTATTCCGATCGGAAGACCTTCATCATCCAGTTCGATGGTTTTCTGAAGTTTTCCGCTTGCTTCGATCGCTTCTGCAAGACCCTGAACGCGCAATGCTGTTCTCAAATCTGATTCGGGCATTTTTCCGTCTCTGACCAATTGAACAAATTCATACATGATATTTTCATTTGCCCAGTCCAGCCACTGCGAAAAATTCACTTTCTGCGGAGCGCAGAACTGATTGTATGTCAGATTGAAGTCGGGAGAAGCCTTATGGAGTTCCGGATGAGAACCGATCCGGGAGGTTTTGAAGCGCGGACGGCGGTGGATCACAAACATATCTCCTCCCCCGGCATCGATTTTCAGACTGTAATTTTCAGCGTGGAAACGATAGGACATTTCATTGTAATAGACCATACTGGAATAGTGGAATCTTCCGTTGAATCCGCTGGTGAACTGGATATTGCAGATCAGATCATCGGGGCTGGGATAAGGACGGTCAACCACTTTGGTTGTCAGAGATGTAACTTTTTCAGCATTTCCGCCCATCAGCAGAAGGATGTCGAGCATGTGGCAGCAGTGGAAAGGGATCTGGGAAACATGGAGACGGAAGTTATCGGGATGATGGTAGAGATTGTAATTCATCTCTTCTTCTCCGTGATGGAACCAGTTGCAGTCAACGCTGAAGATTCTGCCGGGATCATTTTCTTTGATGAAATCCAGAGCGGCTCTGTTTTCCGGCAGGAAGCGGCGCATGAATCCGACTTGGACCGGAGTATTGTATTTTTCAGCCAGCAGGACCAGTTCTTTGATTTCTGCTGCGGAAAAAGAAACCGGTTTTTCCACAAAAATCGGCTTCCCGCACGGAATTGTCCGGCGCAATGCTTCTGCATGGGCAAAGGGGGAAAGACTGATGAAGAAGGCGTCGATACCATCGGTATTGATCAGTTCTTCCGGAGTTTTGCAGACGGTTCCGCCGTACTGAGCGGCAAAATCTTCAGCTGATTCGATATTCAGATCATATACAGCATGAACTTTGTAAAAGCCATCCTGATTCAGAGAATCCAGCAACGCTTTGGTTCTGTTTCCACTGCCATAACATCCCAATTTGAACATAATTGTCCTCCTCTTATTTAGAAATTTGTTGCAACTCTGACTTCAAATTTTTATTTGTGCCGGATTTGCATATATACTTTTGTCACACTTGACTGTTAATCTTTTTTTTAATCTTTTTTTTTGAGTTCAGATTGCAAAAAAGATTGCCTTGTGATATATTTATAAAAATCCTTTGAGTGTATTATAATCTGAAAAACGGAAAATGTCAACGGTAAAATGGTAACACGTACTGGGCAAAAATGTGACATGAAATCATCGCGTGAACACTGGTTTCATTGGTTGGGTGATAAAAAAATGGATTTATATGTCCGCAGTTGCGGGGAGTTCATCTTATATCATCCGGATCGTGAGCGGTACAAATATTGTAAAGATTTCGGAGAAATTTTCTGGCCGGTCGATGGAGAGTGTATTTTCCGTCTGGATGAAAAAGAGTACACATTGGAGCGTGGGAATATATGGTATTATCCTCCCGGGTCATGGCATGATTATTTTCCGAAAGAACATTTTCATTATTGCTGGCTTTCGATTGCGGGCAAAGATGCTGTGGAATTTTTCAAACTAATGAAACTCAAGCCAGGTTTGAATAAAGCCGGGGTCTGTCCGAAACATCTTTTTCTGGATGTCGGCAATAATATCAATTCTCTTTCCTTGCGTCAGGCATTGAATGCTCTTGCCACGGCGTTCAAAATCGTTGCTTCGATTTCGATCATGACTCCGGAGGTTTCCCAAAAAACGGATAAAGTTATTGTCAAGGTACAGGAACTGATCGACAGTAATTACAGCAATCCGGAACTGACCGTTGAACAGATTGCAATGGATATCGGTATGCACCGGGGAAGTCTGAGCCGTTCGTTCCGTAAAAATTACGGTGTCACTATTTCTGATTATATTATTTCCAGCCGGATCCGGAAAGCCGTGGATCTTCTGATCAGCACAGATTATTCCATTGCAGAAATCACTGTGGCGTGCGGGATGAATTCCCCACACTATTTTTCCAAAGTTTTTGCTAAAAAAACAGGGCTTTATCCCTCGGAATTCCGGAAACGTTACGCCAGAAAGCAGTGAGCTGTTTTTTTCTTATTCCAGCATCCCGATCCGGGCAAACCAGAGCAGATCTTTGGCTTGCGGATTCCGGTCAAGATACAGATCCCCACTGCTCCAGATCACGTGGAGAAGTCCTTTGTAATCCACAATATCATAATAGACGATTCCAAACGGATCGATCACTTGAAAAACTTTTTCATAGTTGGAAAGTTGATCGCCTTCTCCGCAGAGCAGAAGAAGATTATTTCTGCCGTCCCGGACATAATTCGGCTGGACGCCGACCTTGGAGACCGCCACAAGGATTTTATCCCGGTAGGTGAGAAGTTGTGGACGTGTGGTATTGAAGTCGATTTTTCCGATGGGACGGAATGTTTTTCCCATATCATCGGAAATATAAAAATCATTTGTCTGTGCGCCCCGCAGCAGGGCATACATTTTTCCATTGAGAATGGCGGATTGTGCTTCATATTGAGCCGGTTCCGGAAGAGCTCCCACAAATTCAAGAACATCGGAACGATCTTTGATCCGCATCACTGTCGGTAATCCCCGGTAGGCGGTTGCAAGAGTATAACGGTAACCATCTTCATGCAGCTTGAATTTATCGGTCAGCATCACATTTTCATCACCGAATTTGTAATCCGTGAACCCCTGTTCCCATTGCCAGTCACGGAAAACTTCTCCGTTGAAATCGCACAGTTCGTCATGAAACAGGACTTTCAATGGTTTCATATCGCTGAATGTATCGTTCACAATATCATAATCAATATAGTATATTTGAGAACCATCCACTTCGACTGTGATCCTTACAAAACCCCGGACAACATCTGCGTATTCTCCGAAATGAGTTTTGACATTGTAGAGAATTTCGTCTGTTGTGTAATAGTAACAGTTCGGACACAAAAGGCGTTTGACATCTTTGACACAGGGAGTGACACCCCGTTCCAGAATGATTTTTGTCTGAGCCCGGTGCGGCTGACAGATCGGCGTGATGATCAATGCAAGGATATCGTGTGATTCTCCGTAACATCTGCGGGAGGCTGTATGAACCGTGTAAAAGATCCCCCGGTCGGGAGAAAAACAGGTGTTTGATGCTTCTGCGTGCGTGAAAGCAAGAGTATCGCTGATTGCCGTTCTGTGTTCCAGAAGACGGTGTGTCCAATCTGAATCTGTCATAACAAGTATTCCTTTTCTGAAAAATGATATATGATTTTGAAAAATATCATCCGATTCTGTTTTGTCAAGTAATATGTATATCTTTTTGATGAATCTGTATGTTTTTTCGGTAAATGTGCAGGAAAAACTGTTGACAGATTCTGTTCCGGAATATATATTTTACGATGCTGAACAGAATCATGTTTTTGTAGGAGAGAGACAATGAATTTTGATTATAAAACACGCTACGACGTTGTTGTTTCCGGTGCTGGGGTTGCGGGAGTTGCCGCTGCACTTGCCGCTGCCAGACGCGGTCACAAGACTGCATTGATCGAAAAACAGACTTTGATTGGCGGACTTGCCACTTCCGGATTGATTTTCATCTATCTTCCGCTTTGTGACGGTTGCGGAAAGCAGGTCACATTCGGGATTTCGGAAGAACTTCTCTGGCGTTCCATTGATTTCTCTCCATTTGATCCGCCGGAACAGTGGGGCGGTGCCAAAGGGGGAAAATCTTATAACTGGACACGTTTTGAAACATTTTTTTCACCTGCCGGTTTTACTTTGTCCATGGATGAAATGCTGAAAGAAGCCGGAGTTGATCTCTGGCTGGATACCATGGTCTGTGCTGTTCAGAAAGCAAGCGACGGGAAAGTGACTGCTGTGGAAGTGGAAAACTGTTCCGGCAGAGGTCTTGTTTCTGCTTCTTCTTTTGTGGATGCCACCGGCGATGCAACTGTGATCCGCCGGGCGGGCGGTGCATTTGAACATGGCGAAAATTTCCAGTCTCTCTGGGTGATGGAGCATACTCCGGAAACAGTTGCATATCCATTTGCAGAGTCGATCCGTGTGGTTTCCTCCGGAGATAAATGGTGTCCTGAAAACAGATTGCCGGATGCTACGAATTCTAAAAATGCAACTGCTTTTACTCGGAAAAACTGGGAATATCTCCGGAATAAATACCGTGCAGCATACGCATCCGGAAAAACAGATCGTTATCAGACTTTCCCCGTTCATTTGCCTGCCATGCCGCAGTTCCGCAAAATCGCAAGGATCAAAGGGATCGAAACTCTGGGGGACGGGGATGAATGGACTCATTTTGACAATTCCATCGGATTGTATGCCGACTGGCTTAATCATGATATCGTTTATGAAACTCCTTTCGGTGTCCTGATCCCGGAAGATGTCCGTGGCGTTTTTGCCGCCGGACGCTGTATCAGTACTACCGGCAGTGCATGGGAGACATACCGGGTCATTCCCTCTGCCGCTATGACCGGAGAAGCCGCAGGGGTCGGTGCTGCATTGTCCGTTGAACAGAATTGCGACGGTTCTGAACTGAAAGTTGATGATGTCCGTAATGCCCTCCGGAAAAACGGTTTCAAATTCCATTTTGAAGAGCTCGGTCTGATTCCGCCCGCTCAAAGAAAATAAAGGATCTCATGAAACGATCTTTTCCTGTGATCCTGATCCCGGCATATAATCCGCCCGCAACGTTTACCGGATTGTGCCGGAAGATCCTTGCTGTATTGCCGGAACATCCTCTTGTTGTGGTCAATGACGGCAGTGATTCGCCGGAGTCGGCTGAGATTTTTGAACAGATTTCGGAATTGGATGATTCTGTTTTCTGTCTGCTTCATCCTGTCAACTGCGGCAAAGGGGCTGCTCTGAAAACAGGGATCCGCTATGTATTGGAACATTTTTCTGCAACCGGTGGGATTATTACTGCGGATTGTGACGGGCAGCATTTGCCGGAGGATATAGCCACATTGGCGCATCAACTGGAAGAGGATCCCCGTTCACTGTTATTGGGGATCCGGGATTTTTCTCTGCCTGATATCCCTTTCCGCAATCGTGCGGGAAACCGGATGACCAGTCTGCTCTTTTATGGTTTTCTCGGTCGTTATCCGGCAGATACACAGTGTGGTCTCCGGGCGATCCCTGCTTCTTTTCTGCCGGAACTTCTGGAGATTCACGGAAATCGTTATGAATTTGAAACAGGGATGCTGATCCGTTTTTTCAAACACCGTTATCCGTTGCAGGAGATCCCTGTCACCACGGTTTATAATGCAGAATCCACAAAGGTGAGCGGGTTCAAACCTTTACAGGATTCCTGCCGGATCCTGATCTTGATTTTACGTGCGGCATTGAGCCGGAAATATTGAATACGGGATCGTTCAGAGTTGAGAAACTCTGCGCTGCAGCCTGACCATATATCCGGTCAGTTGTTTCATCTCTTTTTCAGAGAAATCTGAAAGCATTTCATGGATCAGTTGACGGTATTCTGTTTCGATTTTATCCAGAAATTCTGCGCCTGCCGGTGTCAGAACCAGTTGATAAAAACGACGGTCTCCCGGTAATTTTTTCCGTTTGGCAAAACCGATTTTTTCCAAACCGTCTGCAATCACTGTCACATTGGATTTATCGACCAGCAATCTTTCGCTCAGTTCCTGTTGTGACAATTTTTTTTCAGCGTATTTGAGAACCATCAGCGCATTGAATTGTGAGTCGGAGACAGGAGTATCTTTAAAAAATTTCCGTGCCACCTGTTTCAGCAGGATTCCGGACCACCAGATCCCCATCATTGTTTCGTGTTCGGTGTCATCAAAACGATTGATCTCATTGAAAACCATGTTTACCTCCATTTTCTCCTGTTGCAATATAGACTCCTTTGTTATATTTTCAATCGTTGAATATATAAATATTGATATTTTTATTTATTTTTTTAAAGCGCTTGAAAGAGTGGGAAAATGATGCTATAATAAGTTCATTATCTTGAAAAACACAAATGAATGGAGTGTTGAAAATGAATTTGAAAAAAGAAATTATTCGTGTCTGGCAGGGAGTTACCATGCCCGGACATGCTGCTGATCAAGCTGAATCCGGTGAAGTTTCGCCTGAGGATGGTGTACTGCGTTTTGCAAATGTGTCCGATCCGACACTTGAATTATATCATGCAGACGGCGCAGGGAAGAAACCGGCTGTGATCGTATGCCCCGGCGGAGGATATCATCATCTTGCATACAGCAAGGAGGGTATGGAGATCGCCGAATGGTTGAATGGTCAGGGAATCAGTGCTTTTGTGTTGAAATATCGTGTTCCTGATAATCAGGAAGGTGCATTGCAGGATCTTCAGCGGGCGATCCGTATTGTCCGTTTCAATGCAGATCAGTGGGGGATCGATCCGGCAAAAGTCGGTGTGATCGGTTTTTCTGCCGGAGCCAATCTGGCTGTGCGGAGCACGCTGTTCTTCCGGGAAAATTCCTATGCTCCGATCGATCAATTGGATACGATCGGGGTTCGTCCTGATTTTGCAATGCTGATCTATCCGGCATATTTTGATGAAAACGGTCAGAGACAGAAATTGCGTCCGGAATATGAGCCTGCCGGAAAAGATATTCCTCCGACTTTCATGGCCCATTCCAAAGACGATTCCGCATTTTGTCCCGGAACAGAACTTTATGATGCCGCTCTGACTGCTGCCGGAATTCCGCATGAAACTCATATATGGAATACAGGCGGGCATGGATATGGTCTGCAATGCAAACTGGAAGCCAAAGGGTGGTCTTCCGCAGCAGAAACATGGCTTAAAAAAATCTGCTGAAAGGAGATTTTAAATTATGGCACGCGATATTGAAAAACAGATCCGTCTTCAGCTCGATGAAGCCGGATATACTGCCGATAAGGTCACATTCAGATGCGTGATCGAAGAGAAAAAGCGGGCATGGACATTCATTCTGCACGATTTGACTGTTGCCACACCTGCTGATTTTTATCCTTTCGCTATGACACTTGTTCCGGAAGAGGATGATCTTTCTGTCGATGCCGCATTGTGCGGAGAAGAATAAAAAAGGATTTGCTTCTGTCTTTTGAATTTATCTGACGGGAATAAAAAAAGGACATCTCTTCAATGAGATGTCCTTTTTTCTGTCAACTGAGACAATCAGCGATGACGCTGAGTGCGACGTTTCTTTTCGCTCGGTTTTTCGAAGTGTCTTCTGTTACGAAGTTCTTTCAAAGTACCTTCTTTGTCCAGCTTCTTTTTGAGACGACGGAGTGCTCTGTCGATCGGTTCGCCTTTTTTCAAGCGGATTTCCGTTGCTTCCATGTTATTCACCCCCTCTCCTTTTTATATTTTTTCATTTTCTTCATTCCTTATACAAGTAATATAGCATACTTTTATTCATTTGCAAATCCGGCTTCGTCCGCAAGGAGTTCCCTGAGTTTTGTCAATGCCTGATTCTGAATCTGGCGGACACGTTCTCTGGTTCTGCCGATTTCCTGACTGACTTCTTCCAGAGTTTTGGGACGTGCGCCATCGAGACCGAAACGCATTTTCAGGATCATACGTTCCCGTTCATCCAGCTCACTGAGCAGATCGACCAGACGACCGACAGATTCCACGTCACTGAGGATACGGTCGGGAGTCTGTGCGCCGCGGTCTGGAATGATATCCTGAAATTCACCGTCTTCCCCCTGCTGAATGGGATCGTGCAGAGAGAATGTTCTGAGATCAGCCAAACGCAGTCCGGCAACAGTTCTTTCACTGTAATCCAGGTCTTTTGCGATTTCTGCATCTGTCGGTTCACGACCGAGCTTTTCTGTCAGTTTTGTACGGATCGATTTGATCTTGTTGATTTTTCCAGCAGACTGCACCGGGATGCGGATGATTCTGCTCTGATTGGCGAGTGCGCGACGCATGGACTGTTTGATCCACCATGCAGCATAGGAGCTGAATTTTGCCCCTTTTGCGGGATCAAATTTTTCGACTGCGCGCATCAAGCCGATGTTTCCTTCTGAAATCAAATCCAGCAAGGGCAATCCCAAACCTTTGAAATCATGAGCGATTTTGACAACCAGTCGCAAGTTTGCTTTGATCAAAGTTTTGCGAGCTTCGTCGTGAGCAGAGTTGTCTTCACCGTGAATTGCTGCTGCGAGGAATACTTCCTGTTCTTTTGTTACCAGAGAGATCTGACCGATTTCATTCATGTAGGTCTTCATGGTGTCATTTTTGGAAGCGCCTCCCAGCTTGGAACCGGCGAGTTCACCTTTTTTATCTTCATCATCCATTTCGGATGAATCATCGGTATGTTCCGGCTGTCTTTCCTCTTCGTCCTCTTCTTCCTCTTCTTCCTC
>JAGCNI010000078.1 GCA_017646015.1 Lentisphaeria bacterium | reverse complement strand
GGCCAACGATCCTCTCTCGGTCCGATGTCATGATTACCGACCACGTAGAAGAAGGGTGAACGCGATTTTTCAACAACCGGAGTCACCTCCTCCCACTGCATACGGATAAATTCTTCACTCTGATCTTCCACGCTGATACCGCGGATGAAATCACCCACGCTCATAATGAAGTCAGGGTTGAGCATATTGGTTTTTTTGATGGATTGCTCAAAATAATCCGCCTGCGGTCTGCCGGAACGGTCTCCGATCACGGCAAAACTGAAATCATCGCCATCTCCGCCACGGAAATTGAGGTGTGTCCAGGGTTTCGCTTCCGATTTTACATTGTGCATAAAATCAAGTTTCTTATTCATATTAAAAAATCTCCTTCGCAAGAAAATTTTTATTTTGCATTGCCGATCACAGCATTTTTATCCAGAGACAACCAGGATGCTGCTCCGTTTTCCAGCGAAACACTCAAATCCTGATCCGGACGAATCTTCATACTCCAGACCTTATTATCCTGTCCGTGTTTGACAGGGATACGGATCACTTCAGCCGCAGAGAATCTGCCGTAACGATTGAAAACGCTCTTGCCATTGGGATCGAGCACAATGATCCGTGCGGGTTCCAGCGGACCGCCATCGGTTGCACGCAGATCAAAACTCTTGACCCCGGCATCCACATGGAAATAAACGGTAACGTCTTTCCGTGCTCCATCGGTAAACATGATAAACGGATCCGCAACAGATGCAGTATAGGCATAATGTTTTACACCTTCCACTCCGACTTTGAAGAAACGGCAATCCATGGAAATGTAGGTATCTTCACCACGCAGCAGCGGAACAGTCACTTTAACAGGATCATTATTGTTAAATGCGACTTTATGCGTGCTGATCACATCCAGTTTCTTATTGAGGATCTTGTAAGTCAAAGATTTTGTGGGATCGGGACCGACATTGATCCGCTGGAATGCCAGTGTCATTGTCTGACTCTTTCCTGCAGGAACAGCCAGCATGGCATGAGTCCGCAAAGTTCCTGTCCAACTCATTCCTTTACTGCCGGAAGCAACAGGACGGATCCGCAGGCTGCGGTTGGTCACAAAGATATCTTCATACACGGTTGTGTAGTCTTTGTCTGTATAATTGACTCTGACCTCAAAGGTCTGTTTTTCAGGAACGTTTGCGACCTTCTTATTCATACGGAAGAGCAGCGGATATTCCTGTGCATCATGCGGTTTCAGAGAATGTTCCAATTTATTTTCCTTGGGATCAAGCACCCAGCCTTCGGGCAGTTTTGCACTGATCCGGACAGGCAGAGTCAAATCAGAAACATTCGCGATCCGGACTTTGCTGCGGAGAACATCTGCATACTCACTCTTGGTGATATATTCCACATTCCACATAATCTCAACCAGCAGCGGTTCAGAGACTTCCAAATAATTCAAAGCAGAGAGCGCGAACTCATGGCTGCCGAGTTTTGCATTGGTTCGGAACAACATACGGAAGAGATTGGCAGCAGCCTCAATACTTCCGGCAGTCACCATGAAACTGCTGGCTCCGGCACGATCAATGCGAGTCTCATCAACAAAAGCGGAATTCAGAAGAGTCAAACTGCCGATCGACGGTGAATCATAAGAGATTTTCATCGCTTTCGCAGGAATCAGCCAGTCATGAGAATTGACCATCTCCGCTTTCTTTCCGGTTGCAAGCCATGCGGCGGCATTTCCAAGAGCAATCAGGCGTTCGCCCGCTTTACGGGTATCAGAATGAATGATGCTTTCTCCGGTCAGACGTTTCATTCCCTGCTGCTGAGCTTTGAAAGAGATTTCTGCCAGCGGAAAGCCGGCAGTTTTAGTGATTCTTTCCGGTAGTGCATTGGCATTCCCGTGGGCAGAG
Source organism: Lentisphaeria bacterium (assembly GCA_017646015.1). Taxonomy (GTDB): domain Bacteria; phylum Verrucomicrobiota; class Lentisphaeria; order Victivallales; family UBA1829; genus SIG94. The sequence goes on along the minus strand of JAGCNI010000078.1, from coordinate 60 downwards.
GAGCACATTCCGGCCATTGTCCAGGCGTGGTATCCGGGTGCACAGGGCGGACGTGCGGTG
>JAGCNI010000077.1 GCA_017646015.1 Lentisphaeria bacterium | reverse complement strand
GCTGCTTCATATTGTGGAGCTTTGGCGAAACAATGCTTCATCGTCAGGCTTTTATGAAGCACGGCTGCGCCGTATGAAGCGGCACGTTGTGCCATGAAGCGCACCTGCGGTGCATGAAGCGAAGCCTGACGGCTTCATGTTTTTTTGCCTGGGAATCAAGGCAAAAAAATGGTCGGGATAGCGAGATTTGAACTCGCGACCTTTTGTCCCCCAGACAAACGCGCTAACCAGGCTGCGCTATATCCCGACTTGGTTATGTGGTTGTAATGTATATCAAAATCCTGAAAAAGCAAATGTTTTTTTGATTTTTCTTCGATATTTTTTGGCTTTTTTATGGATAAAAGAAAAAACAGGCAAAAGATCGGGTCTTTTGCCTGTTCTGAAGATTGTTGAAAAAATCAATCAAAAACGGGATTATCCCACCGGACAGCCACTGGGGAAATCTCCGCCATCCACAGAGATCAATTTCAAGGTGTCACCGGATTTTACAGCCAGCAGCATTCCCTGAGATTCAATGCCGCGGATTTTGGCAGGTTTCAGGTTCGCAACAATGATAATGGTCCGTCCGATCATTTGTTCCGGAGTATAGGCTTTGGCGATTCCGGCAATCAACTGACGTTGTTCGGTTCCAACTTCAATTTTCATTTTCAGGAGTTTGTCGGCTCCTTCCACTTTTTCCGCTTCCAGGACTTTGGCGGTTTTCAACTGGGTACGGAAGAATTCGTCGATCGTAACGATTTCATCGCCGCCGACAGCGACGGTTTCAGTTTTCTTTTCTTTCTTTTCTTTTTTCTCCTGTTTGACTGGAGCTTTTTCTGTTTCAGCTTTTGCTGTTTCTTCCTGCGGCATGATTCTCGGGAAGAGGGCTGCGATATCTTTTACTGTTGAACCGGGGACCAGAACATTCCAACGGGAGAGACGTTCGGTATTGACCTGTGTTGCTTCTGTTTCGTTCATACCGAGAGTCATGCGGAGTTCTTTCATTTTTTCCGGCATGACCGGGAAGAGGAGTCCGGAGACGATCCGCAATGTTTCGGATGCGGTATAGAGAACTGTGGCAAGACGTTCCATGTTGCCCTGTTTTGCCAGAGTCCACGGAGCTGTTTTTTCCATATAGCGGTTTGCAGAACGGATGACGTTGATCACATCTTCAACACCGCGGTCGGGGCGCATCTGTTCCACGTTTTCACGCAGGGAGGTTGCCACAGCAAGAGCTTGATCCATTAATTCTTTATCCACATCTTCGTATGCGCCCGGAGCGGGGAGTTTACCGTCGAAATATTTAATTGTCATTTTGACGGCACGGCTGAGCATATTGCCCAGATCGTTTGCGAGGTCGCTGTTGTATCGTTTGATGAAAGAATCGTTGGTGAAAGAGGCATCCTGTCCGGGGACCATTCCGGTAATCAGGCAATAACGGAACGCATCGACACCGAAGACAGCGATCATATCCATGGGATTGACTACGTTTCCGAGAGATTTGCTCATTTTTTCATCATTGTAACGCCACCAGCCGTGAGCGAAGAAACTTTTCGGCATGGGCAGACCGATTGCATTGAGCATGGTTGTCCAGTAAACGGTATGAGTCTGGAGGATATCTTTTCCGATCAGGTGATGGGATTCCGCCCAGAGTTTTTCAAATTTTTCCGGATCGGTACCATATCCGATTGCGGAGATATAATTGATGAGTGCGTCGAACCAGACATAGCAGACATGATCTTTATCAAAGGGAAGTTCGATCCCCCAGGAGAGTCTGGATTTCGGACGGGAGATACAGAGGTCTGTCAACTCTTTCCGCAGGAATCCGAGTGTTTCATTGGCGCGAAAATCCGGCTGGATGAATCCCGGATGGGAGTTGATATATTCGATCAGCCATTCTTTATACTGGCTCATACGGAAGAAATAGCTATCTTCTTCCAAACGGTTTGTAGGACGATTGCAATCGGGGCAGAGATTTCCTTCGAGGAGATCTTTTTCGGTGAAATAACGTTCGCAGGGGACGCAATAGTGACCGACATATTTGCTTTTGTAGATCAGATCCCTGTCATAGAGATCCTGCAGGATGGCGCAGACTATTTTTTTATGACGTTCTTCGGTGGTACGGATGAAATCATTGTTATTGATTCCGAGTTTTTTCCAGAGTTCCTGAAAGCGGACGACCATTTCGTTGCAGTGTTCGATCGGAGCCATACCGCGTGCGGCGGCAGCTTTTTCGACTTTCTGACCGTGTTCATCTGTTCCGGTCAGCATATAGGCATTTTCACCGAAAAGAGCATGGTAACGGCAGAGGATATCTGCCAGCACAGTCGTGTAGGAGTGACCGATATGCGGTTTATCATTGACATAATAAATCGGGGTTGTGATGTAATAATTTTCAGCCATAAAATAAAATCCTTTCTCCCATTTTTCAGGGCTGTATAATTTTGGATAAGAAATATATCACATTTTTTGTTTCTCGCAACTCAAAACAGAAAGATATTGCAGAGATATTGTTCCTGTTCACATTCGTTTACTTTTTCTGATGAAACAGAGTTCATTGCATCGCGGACAACGTGTCACATTTTCACCGTCGTGACGGGCAAGGAACGAGAGACTGCAGTTGTCGCAGAAATACAATCTTTTTTTGACAACAGACCAACCGAAATTTTTTCTGCGTCTGAGTTCTTCCCTGAACCAGAGAATGATCAGGATCACGAGCCAGAGATAAAGATAAACATGGAAAATCTGTATGGGTTGAATCGGGATCATCTTTTCTTCTCCTTTTCGGGGACAGTTGTTTTCCACGGGCCCCAGAAGATCTTGTAGGATTTTACCGGTGCGGCGACTGTGTTTTCCGGCAGCTGCAGCATGATAAGTTGTCTTTTTGCCAGCATATCCAGTTCCGGACTGCCGCATGATTGCCGGACCGTGATCTCATAATCCAATTTTTCAATGCTGCCCCGCATTTCCAGAAGTGTCGGTTTGGAAACAGAGGGAACCTTCCGCTGGATCATCCGCAATATTTTTTCATCATCGCGGAAAAGTCCTGTCTGGATGATATTTCCCTGTGCATCGCTCAAATAGGGATAGGCAACCGGGGTCATCGTAGTATTTTTCCGGGGATAATAGAGAGCGGGTTCTTTCAATCCCGTCTGAAATGAACTGGAGTGTCTGACGGGAATCGTGGTTTCCAGATACGGGATCTTATATTGTGCAGAAGCCTGAAATAATTGATGTTCAAAAGTCTGCGGATCCGGTTTTTTCTGATTCTGAAAAGAAAGCAGTCTGCTGAAACGTTTTCCGGGTGCCGGATTAACTGTTTTGATCGGATCCGTATAGCGCAGCCAATAGCACAATCCGTAAGGATCGTTTTGGGGCGTGATCGAACTTTCTTCCAGGATCCCTGTGAAATTCTGAGTGAAATCACTGTCCCTGTGTGGAACCGGGGGCAGGGGGGTGAACAGGGAGAAAAGGATTGCATGAAGAGCCACAGAGACCGCAAGGATCAAAAGAAGTGCCCATGGAGAGATGGCGTGTCTGGCTGTGGTTTTATTGTTTGCAGTCCGGATATTCATTCAACGGTCTTTCTCTGTAAAGTCATTTGCCTGTCCGGAATCTGAACGGCGTGTAAGCAGAAATACATTGATCCTGAGTTCAGTTGTCATTGCCATGATCTTGGAAACTGTTTCAAAACTGTTTGCAGTATCCACCCGCAGGACGATCGTTTTCTGATCCTGTTGATTGCCGATGATTTGCGCAAGATGTTCTTTCAGGTGATCCAGATGGACCTGAGTATCATTGAGATAGATATTTCCCTGTTTGTCAAGGGTCAGGATGTTCTTTTTGACTCTGTAATTTTCCACGTCCGGAGTTTCCGGGAGATTGACCGGGATTCCGGAGATCGAGGTGAAAGAACTGCTGACAGTCATGAAGATCAACAGCAGGAAAAATACATTGACAAACGGGAGCAGATCCGGTGCACCATGGATCGGTTTGAGTCTCGGACGGATCCGTTTGATAAATTCAGCTTTGTGTTTCAGAACCATTTTTTGCATCCTTGCGTTCAAAGAAATAGATGATTTCCGAAGAGGCTTTTTCCATTTCGATGCAGAATGTCTCAACCCTTGCAACCAGATAATTATAGGCGATCAGGCAGGGGATGGCAAGAGCCAGACCCGCTGCTGTGGTGAGGATCGCCGGCGTGAGACTGTTGAAAAGGGCATCCATCTGTACGCCCTGCTGGCTGATTTTTCCCGCGGCTGTGTACATATTCAGGACTGCACCGAGCAAGCCCAGCATGGGGGCAACCTTGGCGATCGTTCCCAAAATACTGAGATTGCTTTCCAGACGGGGCAGCTCCACCAGAACTGCATCGTCGATAGCATGTTGAATATCATCACCGTCATGATGAGCCTGGATCCCGGCAGTCAGGATCCTTGCCACCGGTCCGGGAGTGTTGTCACACAAGGTCAGGGCTTCGATCATTCCGTTTCTTGTCAACACATTGATCAAACCGCCGACCAATTCTTTCACATTGACCTGGTTCCGGTGAAACTGAAACCATTTCCCGATAAAAATAAAAACTGCAATCACACTGCAGAATAGAAGCAGCCACATAATCGGACCAGCTTCCAAAACATTGCTCCAAAGATTCATTGATCTGTTCCTTTCAAAAATTTTGTATTTTCTTTTTTGAGATTTTCAAACCGTTCCACTGCCAGATAATGCGGAATGATCTTGGCATCCCGCAGCCAGAGCAGAGCAGTTCGCGCATCGGTAACTGTCTGAACGACTGTCTTCCGTTTCGCCAGTTCAATCAGTGCTTCCGCCGCACGGACACACCATTCTGTCTCAGACGGATAATTGACAGCCTCTTCCGGGGGAAGAAGATAGAGTGCCTGCTTGTAACAAACAGCTGCTTTTTCAGACTGTTTCAACTGTTCCATTGCTCTGCCGGAATTGAAGAGTCCCATGATTTTGAAATCCCGGGGACAGACCGGCAGATTCATCATCTGTTTATAGACATCAACAGCTTTCTGGATCTCTTTCTGGCTATCCTGGGATATCGTGGAAACTTTAGCCAGCAGACAATCTCCGATCGAACCGAGAGCGGAACATTCCAGCAGAGAGCCCGGACGGAGTTTTGAAGCCATTTCATATTCTTTTACTGCCGCCGGAAATTTCTGCCGGCTTCGGAGGATATCCCCTTGCAGATAATGCACTTCCGCAATCAACGGATTGTCCGGGAAATCTTTGATGAACTGACGTACTGTCTTTTCCGCATTTGCCGTATTGCCCGATTGAAAATCCAAATATGCCAACTCAAAAAGAGCTCTCGCACGGATTTTGGGGTAATGTTCTGTACCTGTAAGACGCTGCAGCTCTTCTCTTGCTTTGAGCTTTTTCCCGTTCTCTGCATAATACTTAGCCAGACGGAACAACGCATCGACAGTCAGCGGGGTATCATGGAATTTCTCCGCCAGAAGACGGGTTGCCTGAACCGCTTCTTTTTCTTTACCGAGCTGATAATAGATCCGGATCCGCCAGCTCGCCGCCTGCTGCATCAACTCATGTTCCGGATATTCCTGACAGAGTCGTGCAAAACGTTCTTCCGCAGAATCGAAATGACGGCTGGTAAATTCGATCAAGCCTGAGTGATACAAGGCTTTCGGGATCAGAGGATCTTTTTTATCCGCCAGCTTCAAAAATTCATCATACAGGGTCACGATCCGCAGATTTTTTTCTTTCCCGAACAAGGCTGCTGCTTCAAGATAGAACAATTTTGCATGGCTTGCCGGGGTCAGAGCCAGTTCTTTTAATTTTTTGATCAGACGCAATACTTCATTATTTTTCCGTGCATCCAGAGCCGCTTCTGCTGCTGTGATCAGGGCTCGTTCGGCAGATTTCTTCCAACGGGTTGCGATGGATTCATACAAAGGGATGAATTTTTCCGGTTTCTGTAGTTTGATCAGAATCTCGCCTAACAGAAATTCTCCTTTTTCCGGATCATCCCGGAAATAATCCCGGATGACCTTTTCTGTTTCTGTCAATTCGCCGCTCAAACCTTTCAGCAGCGCATAATCATACAAGGCTCTGATCCGTGCTGTTTCCGGAGTTGTCAGTTTATTCAAATCACTGAATACCGTTTTATACAGTTCCAATGCTTCTTTGATGTTTCCTGTTTCACGGAGAAGTACCGCATGTTTCAGTTTTGTTTCAGCCGCAATTTGCGGATTCATCAGAAAATCCAACTGATTTTTTGTCAGTTCCGCAGCTTTCTTTTTATCCCCTTCCGCTGCAATGACAGCAATGATTCTGTCCAGCGTTTCGATCTGTTCTTCTTTGTTGGAAGAAACAGTATATGCCAAACGCAGGGTGTCAAGTGCTTCAGAATAATTTTTCTGTTTCAGAAAAGCATCCGCATAAGAGGAGGCAACCAGATATGCCAGAGGATCCGGCTGTTGACCGGGGATTTTTTTCATGACATGTTTCCATGTGCCGGATGTGGCATCGACACCATCTTCTGAGAGTGCCAGATATGCTGTCAACAATTGTATTTTTGTGATTTCTTTCTGTGTCGCCGGCGGATTCTGTTTCAGCAGTTCCATCACGCGTGCATACTCTTTCAGTTCGCAGAGAGAGAGGATCATCTGTTCAAATGCCAGAGCTCCGATGGGGGATTGCGGATCTTTTTGCCAGAGTGATTCAAAAATTGCCACCGCACCTTTATTGTCACGGAGTTTTTTCAAGACTGTGGCATAGGAGAAACGGATTCGCGGATACAATACATCCTGAACTTTCAATTTTGAACTCAACTGATGATAAATTTCCGCTGCATCTCTGTACTGTTTTTTCAGTGTCAGAATGTCTGCCTGCCACATTTGCACAAGGGAAGTATTTTTTTCATCCGGGAATTCCCGGACAAATGTATTCAGATATTCTGTTGCCATATCCGGCAGATCTGCGAGGGTCAAAGCATCCAACAGGCGTTCATACGCATCTTTCAATGTGATCCGGTCCTGTTTTTTTCGGGCATTTTCCAGATAGTTCTTGAAGAAACTGACTGCGACTGCATAATCACCGGCTGTAACAGCTTTATCTCCGGCGAGCCTGTCCGGATTATTGATGTCCTGACGGATACCGGGATCCTGCGTTTGCGGCTGCAGCAAAGTATCCCCGAGAACAGGAGTTGACAGAACTCCTGCGGAGATCATCAGAAATAGAATAGTTTTATACAGGGAGGAACTCAAAAAAAGTCTCCTTTTCCAAATGGGAAATTGTCCCGCACCTGTTGATACGGGACAACGTTTCATTTATTTTATTTGGATTCAGATGTTGCTTCGGTATCAGCCGTTTCAGGTGGTTCAACAGCGGGAGCCGGTTCCGTTTTTGCATTGCCCATGGCAGCTGCTTTTCGTTCTGCCAGTTTGGCTTTGATTGCATTGAGGATCCGTTCTTCCATTTCATGATTTTCTGCAAGATAAGCCTTGACCGCATCTCTGCCCTGTGCCAGCTGTTCATTTTCAAAGGAGAACCAGGATCCGCGTTTTTCAATCAGACCGAGATCTGTACCGACATCAATGATGGAACCGATCCGGGAGATCCCTTCGTTCCACATGATGTCAAATTCTGCCACTTTGAACGGGGGTGCAAGTTTGTTTTTGACAACTTTGACTTTTGCACGTGCCCCGGTAGCTTCACCGGAAGAATCTTTGATCGTCTGGATCTTACGGATATCCATACGGATGGATGAATAGAATTTCATTGCATTACCGCCTGTGGTGGTTTCCGGATTGCCGAACATCACACCGATTTTTTCACGGATCTGGTTGGTGAAAATACAGCATGTACGGCTGCGGTTCACTGCACCTGTGATCTTACGGAGAGCCTGAGACATCATACGAGCCTGCAAGCCCATGAAAGATTCTCCGACCTGTCCATCGAATTCTGCTTTCGGAACCAGTGCTGCAACCGAGTCGATCACAATAATATCGACTGCATTGCTGCAAACCAGTGTATTGACAATGTTCAGGGCATCTTCTCCGCAGTCCGGCTGGGCAATGAGCAGTTTGTCAATATCAACACCGATCCGTTTGGCATACTGGGGATCGACCGCATGTTCAGCGTCGATGATAGCTGCCACACCGCCGGCTTTCTGGGCATTGGCGATCACGTGCATACACAGTGTGGTTTTACCGGAAGATTCCGGACCGAAAATTTCAATGATTCTGCCGCGGGGAAGTCCCATGATCCCGAGTGCAATATCCAGAGACAACGCTCCGGTACTGATCACCGGCACATCGACTGCACTGTTATCACCGAGACGCATGATCGCGCCTTTACCGAATTCTTTTTCAATCTGTCCCAGAGCAATTCCGAGATTCTTTGCCCGGGCATCGCTTGCAGAAACTGCCGGAGCCCCTTTGATTCCTTTATCTTTTTCAGCCATAATGTCGTATCTCCTTGCAAGTCAAATAAGTTAAATATCCAGATCCTTGACGCCCGCTGCATGTTTTTCGATATATTCACGGCGGGGTTCAACATCATCACCCATCAGAAGGGAGAACATACGTTCCGCTTCCAGAGCATCTTCCATGGTCACTTGGATCATTTTGCGGCGTTCCGGGTCCATTGTGGTTTCCCACAACTGTTTCGGATTCATTTCCCCCAGACCTTTGTAACGCTGGATCCGCAGACCGTGACGTCCGTTTTTCTTGATCTCTTCAAACAGATCGGAAAGTGTGTTGATCATGATCTCATCATCATTTTCGACCACTTTGAAAATCGGGTCCGTTCCGTTATAAATCGTTTTCGGATCGTAAGAAGCGGCAACAACTTTGCTGCAGAGTTCTTCACATGCAGCTGCTTCATAAATATCGGTCAGATCAATCGCTGGATGCATGCGGTACGGTTCGGGTTCCTGACCTTCCGCTGTTTCTGCATTTTCTTCCTCTGGTAACTGGGGCGCATTGGCTGCCAGCACTTTTTCTGCTTCGGCAATGACAGCATCCTGTTCTTCACGGGTGAAAACAAAGGTTTCTGTCACTGTACCGTCTGCATTGCGGACTCCAACTTTGGCAATGGGGAACTTGCCGTCTTTTTCCATCCCGAAGTAATTTGCCGGATCGATTCCGTGACGGTGCAAGCCCTGAACGATCTGATTGGCTGTCGTGACAAATGTTGCGATTTCAGCAATTTTATCCGATGCAATGATCGAGTCATCAGCCGCACTGCGGACTTCGATATCTTCACTGCCGTTGGTCAGCAGGTAACGGTCAAGCTGATCATCGGTATCAATATAGCTTTCTTTTTTCCCGCGGGAGACTTTATACAGCGGCGGTTTGGCAATGTAAACATGACCTGTTTCGATCAGCGGTTTGAGTTCGCGGAAGAAGAATGTCAGCAGAAGTGTACGGATATGAGAACCGTCCACGTCAGCATCTGTCATGATCACGATACGGTTGTAGCGGAGTCCGGAAATATCAAAATCATCTTTTCCGAATCCGCAGCCGATGGCAGAGATCAGGGATTTGATTTCGTTGTTGGCAAGAATCTGATCGATTCGTGCTTTTTCCACGTTCAGCAGTTTTCCGCGGATCGGAATGATCGCCTGGAATTTACTGTTTCTTCCCTGTTTTGCTGAACCGCCTGCGGAGTCTCCTTCGACGATGTAAAGTTCGCATTGAGCAGGATCTCTTTCAGAACAGTCCGCCAGTTTTCCGAGGAACGGGGAAAGTCCTTCCAATGCCCCTTTCCGCTGGATCAGTTCGCGGGCTTTCTTGGCTGCTTCACGTGCCCGTGCCGCCACGATCGCTTTGTTGACGACCTGCATTGCTACCGCAGGATTTTCTTCGAGGAAGGTACTGAGACAGTCGTTGACAACGGAATCCACGATCCCGCGGACTTCACCGTTCCCCAGTTTTGTTTTGGTCTGCCCTTCAAACTGCGGTTCCGGAACTTTGACGCTGACAACTGCTGCGAGCCCTTCACGGACATCGTTTCCGCTCATGGAGCTTTTATCGCCTTTGAGCAGGTTGGCTCCTTTTGCATACGAATTGACGCAGCGTGTCAGAGCCCCCTGAAAACCGGAAAGATGGGTTCCGCCTTCAAAGGTGTTGATGTTGTTTGTGTAACTGAAAATCGTTTCAGAGAAACTGTCATTGTACTGCATCGCAACTTCCACGTCAATACCGTCTTTTTCACGGTGCATGTAAATCGGTTCATGCAATGCATTGTTGTGGGCATTGAGGAATTTCACAAATTCGATCAAGCCGCCTTCATAATAAAATTCTTCTGTCTGAGGATTGTCCGCACGTTCATCGCTGAGTGTAATGTGTACTCCACGATTGAGGAATGCCAGTTCACGCAGACGGTTGGAGAGGATCTTCCACTGATAGATCGTGGTGGAGAAAATGGTTCCGTCCGGTTTGAAGGTGACCGTTGTTCCGCGGTTGGTTGTTTCATTCAGTTTTTTCAAGGGTTCAACCGTGTTGCCCCGTGCAAATTTGATTGAAAAAGCAAAACCGTCACGGCAGACTTCCACGGACATCCAGTCGGACAATGCGTTGACGCAGGAGACCCCGACCCCGTGGAGACCACCGGAGACTTTGTAGTTGCTGTGGTCGAATTTACCGCCGGCGTGAAGAACTGTCAGCACAACTTCCACTGCCGGTTTGCCTTCTTCCTTGTGCATGTCAACAGGAATACCGCGACCGTCATCTTTCACGGTGATGCTGTTATCCGGATGGATCGTCACATATACGTGGCTCGCATAACCGGCAAGAGCTTCGTCGATACTGTTGTCAACCACTTCATAGACCAGATGATGCAGTCCGCGTTCACCTGTATCTCCAATATACATACTCGGACGTTTCCGGACAGCTTCCAAACCTTCCAGAACCGTGATCTGACTGGCGGTGTAATTGCCACCCTGCTGTTCCTGTGCAGGAATTTCCGGGTTTTCCGCCTGGGCGGGAATTTCTTCTGACATAATATTCTCCAATCTCCGGGCTGATCCACAGCCCCATTTTGTTTTCGTTTATATTATTTTATAATATAATATACATGCGGACTCTTGTTTGTCAATATTTTTATGCCCGCCCGGAGAACCTTTTTCAGAGAAAAAACAGAATATAAACAGAAAACCCCGGATTTTTGTTCCGGGGTCTCTTCAGAATGTATTCAAAATTGTTGTTTATCGGATTGCTGAATCAATGATCAACTCGATCAATCCATTCAAATCATCCACTGCATGATGCGGATGATGTTCACCGGGATGACGGATCACAGTGATCTTTCCGCCGAGAGCCAGACAATTTTTTTCCAGTACATCGGTATTTTCAGTGACCGGCACGACCTGATCTTCTGTCGCCGCTGCATGGATCAGGGGGATCCCTGCATCAATCAACGGTTTCAGATTATCCACCGGATTAAACTTGTATGCCAGAGCTTCCGCCTCATCTTTGAAACCATAGAAATCAAACAGTTTTTTCCAGCATTCCTGTTCGCCGATCCCGATCCCTTTGCCTCCGGGCCAACTCTTGAAGTCACAAACCGGATTGTCTGCATAGAGACAGGCCACTTTTTCTGTGTTTTTGACTGCCCAGTTGTAGATGTAGAGCCCGCCGACACTGAGTCCGAAAAGAATCATGCGTTTGGCAAAACCAAGCTCTTCTGTGAGAAATTGATAGAACTTATCCCAATGAGCATTGACGACCGGCGAGCCGAATCCGTATTCCGTGTGCATGAACATGAAATAGTAGCCGCGTTTGAGCATTTCCAGTTCAAATACCGGGAATGCTTCAAAATATTCCGCTTTCCAGATCCATTGTCTGCCGGGGAGCGGATCCGCCGGTTCCACGATTTTGCAGATACAGCCATCCACTTGAAATTCATACATTTTGTAACCGTTGTAATCGGTTACAGTTCCGGGAATATTCAACTCTTTCATCTTTTCTCCTATACAGCGGTGTCACAACAGTGAGTCTGAATTTTCTTCTGTTGCGACAGCTGTCTTTCCTGGCTGCAGCATTTCGATTTTCTGTTTGAGAGTGTTGAGCTTTTTATGGCAGATCGATGCGATTGCGGAACCTGTCTCAAAATGGGCGATCATCTCTTCCAACGGAATATTTCCGGATTCCATTTCCCGCACGATCTCTTCCAGCTTTTTCATGCACTCTTCAAAGGGCATTTTTTCCAGTTTTTTCAATGAATCAGGATCAACGGGCATATTTTTCGTAATCCTTTTTATTTTCATTTTCACGGGCTTCGAGCAATGCTTCCCAAATGGTCTTTTTCAGTTTGTCAAAAGATTCATCGGTTGCAGCACTGATCGGAAGGATTTTGATTTTTCTGCCGAATTTCCGTTTCAGAACTTTCAGATTTTCCTGACTTTCTTCCAAATCCATTTTATTGGCGATCACATAGACCGCCCGGGAGGAGAGACCTTTCAGGTAAAGTTCGAGTTCATTCTGGAGGACAGTCAGGTCATCGACCGGATTTCTGCCGTCGATTCCAGCCATATCCAAAACATACAGCAGGATTTTGGTGCGCTCGATATGCCGCAGGAATTCATGCCCCAATCCCACATTCCGGTGGGCACCGTCCAACAGTCCGGGAACGTCTGCCATGAGGAAAGATTTGAACTCCGGCATTTCCACTGTTCCGATCACCGGATGACGTGTCGTGAAAGGATAAGGAGCGATTTTCGGTTTTGCATTGGAAAGAGCGGAAAGCAAAGTTGATTTTCCTGCATTGGGGAATCCGACCAATCCGACATCTGCGATCAATTTGAGTTCAAGTTCCACCAGGACAGGTTCTGTTTTTTCGCCGGGTTCATGTTCGCGGGGAGCCCGGTTGACACTGGTTGCAAAACGGGCATTGCCTCGTCCGCCTTTGCCGCCGCGCAACACAACGACCTGTTTATCAATGGTATCAATATCTGCCAGGACTTCATCGGTATCCACACGGCGGATGATCGTTCCGGGGGGGACTTTGATAATGACATCCGCCCCGTTCCGTCCGTGCATATCTTTTCCTTTTCCGTTTCCGCCGTTTTTTGCTGCGAATCTGCGGTTGAAGAGGAAGTCCTGCAGACTTTGTTCCCCGGGAGCGGCAACGAATACTACATTTCCACCGGTTGCACCGTCACCGCCATCAGGACCGCCTTTGGGGATGAACGCTTCCCGCCGGAAACTGCAACAGCCATTTCCGCCGTCACCGGCTTTGATCGTGATTTGAGCTTTGTCAACAAACATGGCAAAATCTCCTTTCAATCTGAAAAAAAAGCCCGGAAAAGACTCCGGGCTTTGAATGTACGAATGTAAAAACCGTTGCGGCTGCTTATTCAGCGACCGGAGCCGGGATCACTTCGACCATACGTTTTGTTTTGGCAAATTTCACTGTGCCGTCGGTGAGAGCGAACAGAGTGTAATCTCTGCCGCAACCGACATTGCGGCCGGGGTGGAATTTTGTTCCGCGCTGACGGACAATGATGCTGCCGGTAGTTACGAATTCTCCGCCATAAGCCTTGACACCGAGCATTTTCGGCTGGCTGTCACGACCGTTGCGGCTGCTGGACTGACCTTTTTTATGTGCCATGATGTATCTCCTTAAAAGTTTTTAGTTCTTTTTGCAATTTTGGAAATATAATATACACGCTTCTCTTGGAATTGCAAATATTTCCTGTGATTTTTTTTAAAATTCCTCGTTTTTATACTCAAAATTTCCTGTTTATGCACTCTTTTTGACCCTTTTTCTGTTATGCAAGCGTGATATCATAATTGAAACGGGATATATTTTTTTCTCCGTTTTCAGCATCCGTGTAGTCATAAAAACGTGCAGATGCTTCTTTCAACGGGGGAACCGACATGACTTTTTCCGGCAGAACCTGTGTCAGGATCCCTTGTTTTCTGATCCGGAATCCATCCCCTTTGGCATCGGTCATTTTTCCTTTGACCGGCAATTCCGCACGGGTCGAGAGCAGAACCGGTCTGCCGAAACAATATTGTTCGACCGGGAGCGGGGAACAGCGGATCAACTCTTTCAATTCCGTTCCGCCCAATTCCAACGAAGCCTGTATCAAACGGACTCCATGTTCTTTGAGTTCTGCCGCCGCCATGGAATTGCATACCGGAAGCGGCATGCCTGTTTTCAGGATCAGATCCGGATATTCTCTGACCAGCGGAATATGTCCCGGTGAAGTCAGACGGATCGTTCTGCCGCCTTTATTATAATAATGATGAATAGCTTCGCGGACTTGTTTCAACCCTGTTTCATGGATATAGAACGGCAGGATCAACTCTTCACCCGGTGCCGGATCTGCATCGATCATCCGGGCAATACGGCAATTTTCCGGCAGTTTCGGATGTTTGCCGCGTGGAACAAGTGCGGTATTGGGAAAATGATTCCCGGAATCACATTGTGTCCGGAGATTTTTGTGTTCCTCCCGGAATTGCTCCAATGTTTCCGCCTGTTTCTGCAAACGCTGCTCCGGATGATCGGTATAGTTTGCAAGGAAATCCAATTCCCATTTTTTCCGGAGTTCTTTCAGGACAGCCGCCGGGAGGAAGGGATTTTCTGAGATACAGACATTGCTGTTTCCCATTTCAAAACGTTCATCCCGGATCCGTTTGAATTCCTGCAAGATCCTTTCTGCGGAAAGGGGGTGGCGTCCTGCTTCCTCCAGTTGAACCGGTTCTTCCCAAACTTGTCCGCCGAGTTCCACTTTGAAACAACTACGGCTGATGTGGATCGTTGGAACAAGAACTGTTTTTCGTTCCGGCAACGCCTGGATCCGGGCGGTGTAATCATTGGTTTTTTCGCCGATTTTATAAACCATTCCTCCGCGCGGGATCTCCTTATCCGCATGGATGAAAACTGTTTCTCCTTTTGCTGCGCGGGAGGTGGTTTTACCGTTGACACTCATTTTTGTGATTCTGACAGCGGGACCTTCATCGCCGCTGACCGGCTGGATCCGGATCATATCTCCGGTGAAGAAAGGACGTCCGACAGAAACACTGAAACCGTTCGGATCGGTTGAAACAACTTTTCCGCAAAGGAGTCCGGAGACACCCATTGCATCGTATTTGATGAGTTGTGCTGCGGATTCTTTTGTATAAAAACCGAGAGACCATTTTCTTCCGAGAGTGTGAGCCAGTTTTGCTCTTGCTCCGGAAAGCGTTTCACGGAATTTCTGTTCCGATTCTTCCGCCGCATTGATCGCCATCTGGTAGGCGGCAACGACATTGGATACATAATCGGAACGGCGGAGTCTTCCTTCGATTTTGAGCGAGGTTACTCCGGAACGCATCAGACGCGGGATCAGTTCCAATGTTTCCAAATCCTGAGCAGAGAGGAAAAAACCGTTTCCATTTTCAGAACGGTGCCGTCTTCTGCAAGGTTGTTTGCATTTTCCCCGGTTGCCGCTCCAACCGCCGAGCCATGAGGAGAGCAGGCATGTTCCGGAGATACAGCAGCAGAGTGCGCCATGGATAAAGACTTCCAGTTCAACGGGCGGTTTTTCCCGGAGCATGATTTCCATTTCCTGTAACGTTGTCTGCCGTTCGAGAATGACGCGTGTCAGTCCCAGTTCGTGAGCGAAATGCAATCCGGCGGAATTATGAAGCCCCATCTGTGTGGAACCATGCAGGGTGAGAGTCGGGAAATATTTCCGTGCCAATCGTGCGATCCCAAGATCCTGAATGATGACCGCATCAGGCGCAAGTTGTTCCAGACGAGATAATTCTGTTGCGGCTTCTTCCAATTCATTTTCTTTGATCAGTGTATTGAATGTGACATACACTTTTTTTCCATGTCCGTGTGCGTAAGCGAGGAGTTTGGACATTTCCTCTATGGAAAAATTTTCTGTCCGTTCACGTGCATTGAATTTTTTCAATCCTGCATAGACAGCATCTGCGCCGGCATCGAACGCTGCCAGAGCACATTCCAGATTTCCTGCGGGAGCCAGTAATTCCATGATTCAAACCTGTTTTCAGTGCATGCCGGTGAATTCCGGTTTCAGTGCACGCCATGCGACATGGGGAACAGTTTTTCCCATGGCGATCCAGTCTTTTTCAAATTCAGTCCGGAATTCCGGACCGGAAACATCTGCGATCGCTTCATTGCTGACCCGTTCAAACAAACCGGAAGTTTCTGTCAGGTGTATTACTGTTTCCATGTATTCGGGATCATCGGTTGCGAAATGGAAGATTCCGCCTTTTTTGAGAACTCTGTTGAGCGGCATGAAGAAATCGGAACTCATCAAACGGTGTCCGCGGTGGCGATCCTTCGGCCAGGGATCAGGACAGAGGATATGGACTCGGTCGAGACATTGATCGGGGAGGCACATAGCCATGAGGAAACGTGCTTCTGTTCTGAGAAAACGGACATTGTCTGCACCGGCTTGTCTGACTTTTTTCTGAACTTTCCGCATTCTGCCGAGCATGATATCTGCGGCGAGGATGATCCGGTCTGGGAAAGCGGCAGCCATAGCGGCAGTGAATCCGCCTTTTCCGCAACCGAGATCCAATTCGATGAAACGATCCTGCGGGAGATCGCAGATATCGCGGAATAATACATATTTATCTGTCAGTATAAGAATTTCGTCCTGATTTTCCATGATTTTTCTTCAATCTTTTTTATTTGAACGGTATTTATGCAGGAGAGCAAACAGTTTTTCACGGAAATTCATGAGCTGATCGAAGTGAAAATCTGTTTTCTGAGTTTGATTCGGGAATGATTCCGCATAGTGACGCAGTTCTCCCATGAGAGCATTGAGATCTGCGAAGAGGCGTTTGACGATTGCCAGTTTCAATTTTGGAAATTCCTCTTCCTCCATTTCGATCAGGTCTGCGCACCGGGCACAGATTTTGCCGTAATAGCAGAGGATTTTCATGCTGGATTCAGTGGCGGCGGGCGAGGATTGGATCGTTGCAAAATGCAATGCCCAAAGCCGTGCAAGGCGTCCGGCTGCCATAAAAAAAGGAGCTCCGTCACGTTTCTGCCAGTCATCTGAAAGATCTGTTTCCTCTTCTTCATCTGCGGAGGGGTTGAACATTTCCGCCAGGTATGTATTTTTATTGACATCCATGGGGACGAGTTCGGGTTTATCGAGGATGTGTTTCATGATTACAGCATCCTCTCCGGGCAGGTCGATATACTGCGGGAGTTCCTGCATATAGGCAGAGATTCTCGCGTCATCTTTTTTGAGTTCTTTTTCCCAATCGAACTCATCCCATTGATCTCTCAGGAAACCGGGCATAAATCAATTTTCTCCGGCTTTTTTCTTTGCGGCAGCGGCTCTGCGTTTGAGAGCTGCTTCGATGCGTTTGACCGCATCGGTCATGGGTGCATCGCTCCAGAGATCTTCCAACTGATAATTGGAACGGGCATCTTCCGTCATGATATGGATCATGACCACGCCGTAATCGACGATACTCCAATGACTTTCAGGGGAACCGTCCACATGGAGCGGTTTGATTTTCAATTTTTCCAGAACATCTCTCTGGATTCTTTCGGAGATAGCCCGGATATGCGGTTCAGAAGTAGCGGTACAGAGAATAAAATAATCGCTGACTGCCGCCATTTCCGTAAGATTGATGCGGATGATATTTTCCGCTTTACGGTCATAGGCGATCTCTTCACAAAGTTTGATCAGCTTTTCATTGGCTGATTTGGTTGTTGCCATAAAGTCCCTCCGGATGTTGGTTAGGCTGTTGAAACACCACATTTTTCAAAGATATAATTTTCTGGCGGTAATATACTCCGCAACAGGGCTTCTGACAAATGCCGAGACGCTTTTGATCCCTTCTTTTTGGATCATTTTGCGGATTTGTGTGGATGAACAGGGAAATTCCGGTGCATCCGGGAGCAGGGATGCAAGGATTTTCCGGATTTCCTCCTGATTCCAATGTTGAGCAAGTTCCTTTTCCCGGATCTCCTCTTCCCGGCGGGGATAGATGATAAGCCCGAATTCCGAAACCAGTTCATGTGCCTGTCGCCAGGTATGAAGATTCCGGAGACTGTCTCCGCCGATCAATAAGAAAATCTCTCCATAACACTGCATTGCAGAAAGTTCATGGAGAGTATCGATCGTATAAGATTTTCCGCACCGGTGCTGTTCAATGTCAGACACCTCAAAGCCGTCCTCCCCGTTCAGAGCCAGCTGCAACATCTCCAATCTGTATTTATAAGGAGTGATGAGCGTGTCATCTTTATGAGGAGGCGACGGTGCGGGGACAAAGAGGATCTTCTCGGCGGCACCTGCATCCAGCACTTTGCGTGCCAAACAGATATGTCCGGTATGGAGCGGATCAAATGTACCACCGAAAAAAGCTGTTCTCACAATGTCCCCTTCAGAACGTTTTTATTTCTTTTTTTGAGCCGGCTCGATCTTATCGAATCCGCAGTAGGGACGGAGCACTTCAGGGATGAAGATAGAGCCGTCGGCCTGCAGATGATTTTCGAGGAAGGCGATCAGCATACGCGGCGGAGCCACGACAGTATTGTTCAGCGTGTGAACAAGGTAATTGCCGTCTTTTCCTTTTGCCCGGATACGGAGTCTGCGAGCCTGAGCATCTCCGAGTGTGGAGCATGAACCGACTTCAAAATATTTTTTCTGACGCGGAGACCATGCTTCCACGTCGAGAGATTTCACTTTGAGGTCAGCCAGGTCGCCGGAGCAGCATTCCAGAGTGCGGACAGGAATTTCCAGAGAACGGAAGAAATCAACGGTGTTTTTCCAAAGTTGATCGAACCAGTACATGCTGTCTTCCGGTTTGCAGAGGACGATCATTTCCTGTTTTTCAAACTGATGGATGCGGTACACGCCGCGTTCTTCGATCCCGTGAGCACCTTTTTCTTTGCGGAAGCAGGGGGAATAACTGGTCAGGGTGATGGGCAGTTCATCTTCCGAAACGATCTGATCGATGAATTTTCCGATCATGGAGTGTTCTGATGTACCGATCAGATAGAGGTCTTCTCCTTCGATCTTATACATCATATTTTCCATTTCAGCAAAGCTCATCACGCCGGAGACCACGTTGCTGCGGATCATGAACGGCGGGATGCAGTATGTGAATCCGCGGTTGACCATGAAGTTGCGAGCATACGCAAGGATCGAGGAGTGGAGGATCGCGATTTTTCCGGTCAGATAATAGAATCCGTTCCCGGCGACGCGACGTGCACTGTCCAGATCGATCCCTGCAAGATTTTCCATGATCTCAGTGTGATACGGGATCTCGAAATCAGGCACGACCGGTTCGCCGAAACGTTCCCGTTCGACGTTTTCAGAATCATCTTTGCCCACAGGAACGGAGTCGTCGATGATATTGGGGAGGACCATAACGGTTTTTGTCAATTCTTCTTCGACCGTTTTTTCTTCTTCTGTGAGAGCTGTGATTTTTTCTGCATCCAGAGCGATCTGTTTTTTGACTTCTTCCGCTTCCGCTTTTTTACCTTGAGCCATCAATGCGCCGATCTGTTTGGAAACAGCATTGCGTTTGGAACGGAGGTTTTCGACCTCTGTTTTGATGGCGCGGAAACGGACATCCAGTTCGATTGCTTTATCCACCAGATCCAGTTTCTGATCCTGGAATTTTTTGCGGATGTTTTCTTTGACGATTTCCGGGTTTTCCCGGATGAATTTGATATCCAGCATGGTAAAACTCCCTGAAAAAACTTAGAACTGGGGCAGGGGGAAGTTGGCGGTGAATGCCATGACTTCTTTGCCGATTTCAGCCAGAGCTGCATCATCGTTTTTCGCAGCGACAGCGCGATCGATGAAATCAGCGATCTTGAGCATTTCAGCTTCTTTCATGCCGCGTGTAGTGACTGCGGGAGTACCGATACGGACACCACTGGTGATCATCGGTTTTTCCGGATCGAAGGGGATCATGTTCTTGTTCAGAGTGATGTGAGCTTTGTCACAGGCGATCTGAACTTCTTTACCGGTTGCGCCTTTCGGACGGAGGTCAACCAGCATCAGATGGTTGTCTGTTCCACCGGAAACGATACGGAATCCTTTGTCCTTCAGAGCCTGAGCGAGGACTGCTGCGTTTTTGACGAGCTGCTGCTGATATGCTTTGAATTCGGGGCTCATGGCTTCTTTGAAGCAGATTGCTTTTGCAGCGATCACATGCATGAGCGGGCCGCCCTGGAGACCGGGGAAGACTTTGGAGTTGATGGCTTTGATATATTTTTCTTTGCAGAGGATCAAGCCGGAACGGGGACCGCGGAGAGTTTTATGAGTGGTGGTTGTGACAACATCGCAGTAGGGGACGGGGGAGGGGTGAACTCCGGCGGCGACGAGACCGGCGATGTGAGCCATATCCACAAAGAGGTAAGCATTCGCTTTGTCCGCGATCTGACGGAGGCGTGCGAAGTCGATCGTACGCGGATAAGCAGAAGCACCGGCGAGGATCATGCGGGGTTTGCATTCCATTGCGAGTTTTTCGATTTCATCATAATCGATCATTTCAGTTTCTGCGGAAACACCGTAGGGAACGATGTTGAAAAGTTTTCCGGAGAAGTTCATGGGATGACCGTGAGTAAGATGTCCGCCGTGGTCAAGGCTCATGGAAAGAACTGTATCGCCGGGGTTGAGCAGGGCGAAATAGACAGCCATGTTTGCCTGACTTCCAGCGTGGGGCTGAACGTTTGCAGCTTCAGCACCGAAGAGTTCGCAAGCGCGCTGGATCGCGAGTTTTTCGACTTCATCAACGAATTCGCAACCGCCGTAGTAGCGTTTTCCCGGATATCCTTCGGCATATTTATTGGTGAGGACAGAGCCCTGAGCTGCGCGGATCGCAGTGCTTGTGAAGTTTTCAGAAGCGATCAGTTCAATGCCGTCATTCTGACGTGCTGCTTCTTTGTCGATCCAAGCGGCGATTTCCGGGTCAGCGGAACGGATCGCAGCGATATCATCATAGGATTTGCGTTCGAGTTTTTCGAGACGGTTGATATGTCTCTGATCGTTGCTGAACGGAGAAGCTGTCCAGACGGAGATGATTTCTTTGATGGCATCGAAATCGAGGTAATCAGCGGGGATGACGAGGACGTTGGAGCAGTTATGATCGCGGGAAGCTTTAGCGACTTTCGTGCTGTGAGCGACGACTGCGCGGACGCCGTGGAAGCGGTTTGCAGTGATACCCATACCGACGCCGGAACGGCAGAGGAGGATACCGCTTGCGAGTTCACCTTTGGAGATGGCTTCAGACATGGGTGCGCCGAAATCGGGATAGTCATCTGCCGGATCCAGTTCAAACGGACCGAAATCTTTTGCCTGGAAACCGAGTTCTGCGAGGAACGCCATGATCTGTTTTTTCAATTCGAATCCGCCGTGGTCGGATGCGATACCGATTGCTCCTTTGGGAGCGTTCTGCCAATCTGTGATTTTCTGCATTTTTTTTCCCTTTATTGTTTGGTTCTATTGAAAAAGTTTTTGAAAATTTCTTCGATGGGTTGTTTCATCTGTTCAAAACAGGTGCGATATGTTTCCATGGTTCCGCCGAACGGGTCTGCCACATCTCCGCCTTTTGCGGGGGAGAACTCCAAGAGCAGATGAATTTTTCCGGCAGTTTCCGGTGCGATCTGCAACAATGCCGTCTGATGAGAACGAGACAATACAATGATCAAATCCTGTTCTTTGAGCATATCAACAGAAGCTGGACGGCTGGTGTGTGCTGTGAGATCGAACCCGTATTCCGCTGCAGTTCTGCAGGCTTTCGGATTGGCACATTGTCCTTCCGGAGCCGCAATTCCGGCAGAGGTGATCCCGGAATGATCCATTCCGTTTATCCGGCACAAATGAGCCAGATATCCAGCTGCCATCGGGCTTCTGCATGTATTACCTGTACAGACAAACAGCACTTTCATCCGCAATATTATCCTTTCTCCAAAAAAAGAACTGCGATTTTATCATTAAAACAGTAATATACACCACATTTGTTGATTTTTCATCAGCAGAAACAGATATTTTGCAAGTTTTTCCGCAACAAAATCATGGGGCAGAGGTGCAAAGACTCCAATATCTTTATCTTTATTGGAAAAACATTTGACATTATTGTGATTTCATGTTATATTATCTGCTAAGTTTGTGTTTTTATTTCACATATAAAGAATAACAATGAAAAGATGTAAATAAGTATGAACAAACATAGAGTATTGAATACACCTGCAATCCGTAGAATGCCGACTTATCTGCATAAACTGATGCTGATGTATAATCAGCATGAGGAATATGTATCGACTTCTGTTCTTGCAAAATACATGTCGATTGATTCCATTGTAGTCAGAAAAGATCTTGAGTTGACGGGGATCACCGGATATCGCGGGGTCGGTTACAAAGTGGGCGAATTGATCGAAGCGATCCGGAGTTATCTGGGTTGGGATAAATGGACAAGAGCCTGTTTGGTCGGAGCCGGTTCTCTGGGATCGGCATTGCTTGGATTTCAGGAATTTTCTGAATATGGTCTGAATATCTGTGAAGTTTTTGATATTTCACCCAAACGTATTGGAACCGAGATTTACGGTCATCTTGTCAAAGATGCCCGTGATATGGCAGCTCAGATCCGGAAGAACCGTTTGGAAATGGCGATCCTCTGTATTCCCGGTTCCTGCTCTCAGAAAGTTGCGGAGGAATTGGTCGATTGCGGAATCAAACTCTTCTGGAATTTTGCCAACACCTGTTTGAAACTTCCGGCGGATGTGATTGTTCAGCGTGAAGTAATCGCCGGCGGTTTTGCATTGTTGTCCCGCAAACGCATGGAACATCATGGCAACGGCAATGATATGGGGGATGAGGAATAAAACATAATCCGGGGATACAATGTTCCCGAATTATTCAAAAGAGACTTTTCCATTGGTCAGATCAGACAGTCTTTTCTGTAATTCCGGCATTGTTTCTTCTTTGAGCCGCACAGAAAAATGAACCGTATCTGCAAAATCTTCATTCAGGATCCTGACTTGCAATTCGTCCAGGATCCTTTTTGTTGTCTCATATAATGCGTAGGAAAGAGTGAATCCGGTAGAGATCATCGGGATCAATTCTTCGGTTACAGCATTTTCCAATGCCAGCTGTGCACTTTCCGTATAAGCATGAACCAGTCCGCCTGTACCGAGTTTTGTTCCCCCGAACCAACGGGCGATGGTGACGATCACATTGGTGATCCCGCTGCCTTTCAATACTGTCAATGCCGGACGTCCTGCAGTTCCGGAGGGTTCGCCGTCATCGGAACATCCCATGATATTTCCCTGCGGTCCGACAATGAACGCATACACAATATGTCCGCCGTTATCATACTTTGCTTTCTGTTCCCGCCAGATTTCTCTTGCTCTTTCCGGGGAGTCAACCGGGATCGCTTCGGAGAGAAAACGGGAATTTTTTACTGTGAATTCAGCAATTGTCGGTTCTTTCAGGATCAGCATCAAGCTCACCCCTTCTGCGATTTGTCTGTCTGCCGGGAGCTGTTATGAATACTGCGGCTGATGAGACGGTATATTTCTGCGATTTCCGGCTGATTTTCCAGAAGCTGCAAATGTTTTCCGATGATATTTTCATCATAACGGATTGCGGGTCCTGTCTGAGCCTGCTCCGGCGGCAGGTCATGGACTTTTGCTGCGGTTTCATCAATCAGGGGCAGGAGAAGTTCAAATTCCAAATTGTTTTTCTGCAACAGTTGTGTTGCCAGATTGAACATGTGGTTGGAGAAATTATTGGCAAAAACGGCGGCAAGATGTAATTCTTTACGTTGTTCCGATGTGATTTCCCGGACAGAATTGGAGATCGTATCTGCCATTTTGTGGAGCAACTGCATTGTCTCTGCGGATTCAGCTTCCAGAAAGAGCGGGACTTTTTTGAAATCAAGTTTCCTGTTTCTGGTAAGTGTTTGCAGCGGATAGAGAACGCCATAATGTTTTGCAAAAGGCTGCAAGGTGTTCATGGGCATACTGCCTGCGGTGTGAAAGACGGGACAATTCCCGAAATCCAATTGACGCCAGACATTTTCTGCGACAGAATCTTTGAGGGCTGAAATGACTGCATCCGCCTGATTGATGTTCAATTCCGCCGGACTTGTGGCAGGTGCGGACTCCAGTTTTTCTGCCAGCAGGGAGGCGTGTTCCGGGTTGGGACTGTAGATCTGCAGGATCTTGAATCCAGCCTCATAGAACGCTATTCCCAACTGTGTTGCAGCATTTCCACTGCCGAGCAGAATCAATTTCATGATTGTTTCCTGTATATAAATCTGTTATTTGTCATTTTTCAGTGAGTCTCTAATGTACTACTGATTTTATAAAAGTCAAATTTATACAGGGTAATTCTTTCCTTTTCAGAGTTCAATTTCTGCAAATTCGATATCGGTCTGATCGGTATGGCTCCCGGCATACCAGACTACATACGCTGTATTGTGTCCGGATGAACATCCTGCGGGCAGTCCGAGAGAGAAATTTGTCATTTCATTCCATGCTCCGGCAACAGCATCCTGTTGCGTTGTCTGTTTTTTGCAGATTTCATTGCTCAGTGTGATCGTTTCATCGGCGAATGTCTGACCTTGATCATGGGAAATCCTTGCCATGATTTTGGGGATTCCTGTCCGGTCAACCAGCGGCAGAAGAAGTGTGCCGTCTTCAAACTCAACAGGCTGTCCGGCTTGTCCGGCGACACCTGTATCATGCGGGGCACTCCAGGTTATTCCGCGATCCCGGGAGATGGTCGTAGTGATATTGTGATAAACATTCTGTGCGTTATCCCATGTCCAGTAGAAATTTACGATGGAATTGCCATCTTTCAGAATGAGCGGGCGTTGATCCCAATAGAAGATATCATTTTGTGGATCTTCTGCCGGAATTGCGAGACGGTAAAAAGTTTTTCCGGAATCGCGTGAAAAATTCAGTACCGGCAGATGACGCCAGACTTCCTGAGAATCATAGGGATTATTCAATTCAAATTGAGAAATGATCTCTCCGTCCGGGAATACCAACAGCGGCCCTGTGATCGGTGTCGGCTGTGCAGCATACCGTCCCGCATCCAGTTGTTGCGGTTTGCTCCAGCTGAGACCATCATCTTCAGAATATGAAAGGAAGATTTTGCAATCGAGCAAGCCGGAATTTTCCTCTTTGAAAAAAGGCCGTCCGGGGACATCACAATCAACCCAGCAGAGGTGCATCCACAATTTTCCATTGGAAAAGGTTGGATACATTGCGCGGAAATTTCCCTGAACACCATTGATTGCCGGAGCGGTGAAAGGATTTACCGGCTTACTCCATGTCCTGCCGTGATCATCGGAATAACTGTATAACGGATATTGTCCATCGACCTGTTCTTTTTTGATCGCACTGCGCCATGAAACAATAATTCTGCCGGTATCAGTCACTGCGATCCCGGGAAAGGTCTGGCTGCTGTTGGGCAGATCCTGCCAGCCTGAAATTTTTGTCTTCTGCACGATTCTCATAAAAAAGACTCCTTACACTCTTTATTGTTCAGGAAAATGATCAGTTATTTTTCTCAAATATGATATATTTCATGGATAATTACAATTCCGGAGAGGTGTATTTTTTGTTTTTTTATGTGTAATTTTTGGTGTCTTACAGAAAAGGTTGAACAAAAGTAAATACATAAAATGATTGTTTTATACATAAAATAGCCTCTCTTTTCTTTCTGTGTATCTTGATTTTCAGCGATCCGGAATATAGTGTATTTACAAAACCGTAAAAGACAGAAAAAGGAGAAGAGTAAAATGGAAACTTATGAAGAACGGATCAAATGGTTCCGCGAAGCCCGTTTCGGGATCTATATTCATTATGGATTGTATTCTGTTGCGGGGCGCGGCGAATGGACAATGTATTCCGAACGGATCCCGGCAGCGGAGTATGCAAAGCTGGCAGATTCATTCCTGCCGGAACCCGGTTGTGCAAAAGAATGGATGGAAACAGCGAAAGCAGCGGGCGCGAATTATGTGGTGTTGACTACCCGGCATCATGAAGGATTCTGTTTGTTTGACAGTCAATATTCTGATTTTACCAGTGTCAAACTCGGTCCGCACCGTGATATTGTCCGGGAATATGTGGATGCCGCCCGGGAGGCAGGATTGCATGTCGGATTGTATTATTCTCTTTTGGATTGGCGTTTTCCGGGATATTTTGAACCGGAAAAATATCCGCAATCCAAAGAAGCTCTGCTCCGGCAGGTCCATGGACAGGTTCGTGAACTGATGACCAATTACGGCAAAATCGAAGTACTCGAATATGACGGAGGTTGGGATGCTGATCTTTCTGAAGGACGTCCCCAGTGGGCTGAATTCTGGAAAGCAGAAGAACTCAATGCCATGGTGCGCGAACTGCAGCCGGGAATCATTATCAATGACCGTTCCGGAAAAGATGAAGATATTGAAACTCCGGAACAGGTTGTCCGTGCCGGAAAATCCAAAATGACAGAAAGTTGTATGTGTATCGGGGATTCCTGCTGCTGGGGCTATACCCGTTTCAACCCGAACTGGAAATCTGCGGAACAGCTTTTGCAGTATCTTGTGCAGGCGGCACAGCTCGGCGGAAATTATCTGTTGAATATCGGACCGGAAGCCAATGGACGTATCCGCAATGAAGAATTGGAACGTTTGCAGGCGATCGGTTCCTGGTTGAAAGTCAATGGTGAAGCGATTTATAATTCCTCCTCTTGTGATTTGATCGGAGCTTCCCAGCCGGGGTTGGTCGATTTGAACTTGCAGGGACCGTGGACACGGAAAGAGAATATCGGGTACTGGTGTATTTTCCGTTGGCCGGGTGAAGTCGCAACCGCTGTCCGGGTCGGAACTCCTGTCAAATCAGTGTCGCTGCTTGCTACAGGAAAAACTTATCCCTTTGAATGGAACAGCAAAACAGGAAGACTGACCATTTCCGGTTTGCCGAAACTGCCTCCCGATCCTTTGTGCAGTGTCCTTAAAGTGGAATTTGAGGATGTCCCCCGACGGATGGCGGAGCCGGATCTGGCAGCATGGATCAATTCCTGAAATCCATATCTTTTTTCTGCGAACCGGAACAATTCCACTGAAAAAGTTCAGAAAGTTCCGGTTCCGGACTTGAAAAATCTCTAAAAAGAATTACTTTGTCATGCTGTAATTCAATATTTTAATGAGAGATTTTTAACATACTGGAAAGGAATGGATGCAATGACAACTGTCGCTGGCGAATACGTTGATTTGCAGATCAACGGATATATGGGTGTGGATTTTTCTGATCCCGAATTGACACAGGAGATGTTTGTAAAAGCTGCCGATCATATCTTTGAATCCGGAACAGTTCTTTTTCTGCCGACCCTCGTGACCAGTTCCAAAAAAGTTTATTTGCGGAATCTGGAAGTGATCCGCTCTGCGGTGGAGTCTCACGGTTGGCTCAAACAAATCCCCGGAGTCCATCTGGAGGGACCTTTTATTTCCAGAGAACCGGGGGCAGTCGGAGCGCACATGCCGGAATTTGTGCTCGAACCGGATTGCGATTTCTTCGATGAAATCATGACGCGTTCCGGAAATTATGTCAAACTCCTGACTGTCGCCGCAGAAAGTAAAAATGTTGATTCTCTGATCCGTCATGCCGTAAGCAAAGGCGTCGCAGTTTCCTGCGGTCATCAGCTCGCAACCGGAGAAGATCTTACCGCCGCAGCCAATGCCGGAGCACGTCTCCTGACTCATCTTGGCAATGGTTGTCCGAACATGATCAACCGGCACAAAAATATGATTTGGTCCGGAATGGCATGTGATGATCTGACCGCTATGATCATTACTGACGGACATCATCTTCCCGCGGATTTGATCAAATGTATTTTCCGTGTCAAAGGTGCGGAACGTGTCATTGTCACCAGCGATGCCGCTCCGGTTGCCGGTCTGCCTCCCGGACGTTATAATCTCTGGGGGAATGATGCTGTCCTTGAACCGGATGGTTTGTATCACAACCCTGAAAAAGGTTGTCTTTGCGGTTCTTCTGCCAGTATGGCGGATTGTGTCCGTTACCTTTCTTCTCTGGAACTTCTCACTCCGGAGGAATTGCGAATGGTCTCTTACTCCAATCCGTTGAAAATGATCGGCTGTACGCTCTGATAATTTTTCCGTCTGTCATCAAAAAAAATTCCGGCAATGATTGAATTTTTTTTCATCGCCGGAATTTTTTTGTATCTGTTTTTTGGAAAACAGTTATGCGATCATACCTTTATCCTTGTCTTCAAAGATTTTTTCGCTGGCAGCATCGGCAAATGCACCTTCGGGCAGAGAGGATGTATCGCCGCCGAATTCGAGAGAGATATTTTCCGCATCAATACCGATCACTTGCACAGAATTATCTCCATCCGTATAAGTGAGTGTTGAAGCATCCCAATTGCTTGCAGAACCATCTTCAAACCAGAGAGTTACACTTCCGCCGTCCAGTTGTTCCACAACATCTTTGCCCCAATCTTCGCCGAACGTGAAGAGATCCTCTCCGCCACCGCCATGCATGGAGTCATTGCCAACACCGCCAATGATCACATCATTCCCTGCACCGCCAACAATGCGGTCATTTCCTGCATCCCCGAAAAGAATGTTGTCGCCATTATTCGCCCAAATCGTATCATCTCCGAGACCGCCATACACTTTGACCCCATCTCCGTCATAAGCGAACTGCTGACTGGTCATATCGACAATATCATCGCCAGCCCCCGCCCGGATCTCGTCGATCAGAGCAATACGCGCCTGCTGTTCCGTGACACTTCCCGGCAAAGCCGTATAAATATCATCCACAAACAACGCATCTCCATTGAGATCATCAGTCATGACCAGAATATTGGCATCGCTTGAACCTTCAAAAATATCCGCCAACTGATTCTTTCCATCCAGAGCAACCTGTTCCCCGGTTCCCTCCCAACCATCCAACACCCCAAAATGTTGTGCTGCATAATCTTCTTCCCATTGTCCGGCAGCTCTGGCAAAGAACAAATCCATATTGCCGTCTTCATCCGAAATCAAAGTCTGGGGAGTTGCGGAGAGATCCGATACAATATTCTTTCCCTCGTACCATGTAGCCCCATCTTCAGAAACCTGCCTCTGATAGGTTTCGCCCGACATTCCATAGGTATCGATCGAATAGGTTACAGGTTCAAAATACAGAACTGATCCAAAATCATC
>JAGCNI010000076.1 GCA_017646015.1 Lentisphaeria bacterium | reverse complement strand
CATTTTTCACACCGATTCCAAAGTCTGTTGGGATTTTGTGAACCGTTTTGCCGAGTTCAACCGCTATACCAATTCTCCGGTGGCGTATATTAACGGAAAGCTGTACAATCTGCCGTTCAACATGAACACATTTCACCAGATCTGGGAGGATGTTCTCACACCGGAACAGGCGCAGAAACGGATTGCAGAACAGGCTGCGGAAATGTCGGGGAAGGCACCCGCAAATCTGGAAGAACAGGCGATCTCTCTGGTGGGACGGGATATCTATGAACTGCTGATCAAGGGATACACCGAAAAACAGTGGGGGCGGTCCTGCACGGAGCTTTCGGCAGACATCATCAAGCGTCTGCCTCTGCGGTTTATTTATGACAACAATTACTTCAACGACCGCTATCAGGGGATCCCCCTCGGCGGCTACACAAAGCTGGTCGAACGGATGCTGGAAGGCACGGAAGTCCGACTGAACTGCGACTACCTGCAGAACCGCGCCGAACTGGATGCCCTTGCAGATAAAGTAATTTATACCGGCACGATCGACCGTTTTTATGATTATTGCTACGGCGAACTGGAGTACCGGAGTCTGCGCTTTGAAACGGAGAGACTGCCTCTCCAAAATGCCCAGGGGGTGGCGGTGATCAACTATACCGCAGCCGAAGTTCCCTATACCAGAAGCATCGAACATAAACTGTTTGAACCGGAAAACAAGGCTGCATTTGAATCTGCTTGCACCTACATCACAAGGGAATATCCGGCAGACTGGAAACGCGGAGATGAGCCATATTATCCGGTCAATAATTTTTCCAACATTTCTCTATATAATAAGTACAAAGAGCTTGCAAAACAGGAAAAGCGTGTTATATTTGGGGGAAGGCTTGGGATGTACCGTTACTTTGATATGGACGATACGATCCTTGCAGCGATGGAGTTGTTTCAAGAAATCATTACCTGAAAGGTTGAAATATGAACGGACTGGTCTCAATTATAACACCGGCATACAATGCAGAGCGTTTCATAACTGAGACACTGGATTCCGTTTTGAATCAAACCTATCCCCACTGGGAACTGCTGGTCATTGATGACGGATCGAAAGACAGCACCCCCGAAATTCTGAAAAGATATGCGGATAAAGATTCCCGCATTATCCCTGTCCGGCAGGAAAATGCCGGTTCTTCCGCCGCCCGCAACAATGGGATCCGGCAGGCAAAAGGCAGATATATCGTCCTTCTGGATGCAGACGATCTCTGGGAACCGGCGTTTCTCGAAAAGCAGCTGAAGTTTATGGAAGAAAAGAACGCTCTGCTGGTTTATTCCTCATTCAAACGGATCAATGAACGGGGCAATGAGATTCTGAGGCCCTTCATCTGCAGACCGCAGGTCACCTATAAACAGATGCTGATCACCAATCACATCCAGTGCATGACCGGAGTCTATGACACTTCAAAATATGGCAAGATCTACCTGCGGGAAGAATTGAAGAGTTTGCGGGATGACTATGCGTACTGGGTCGATATTATGAAAAACACCGGAATCGCATACGGCAATCCGGAGGTTCTGGCAAGTTACCGGATTTTCACACAATCCACTACCGGGAAGAAATCCAAACTGATCCGGATCCAGTATCAATTCTATCGTAAACATCTGGGACTCGGGATACTCCGGAGTCTTTTCAACACGGCATATTGGGGAATAGCGGGGCTCTTCAAGTTCTATGACAGCAAACGGCTGTTCGGAAAACATTGAGGTCTGCCGATGAAAAATCACGCTCCCCCGAAAAAAATCAGCGGTTTGCGGTGCAGAATATTACTTCTGCTGCTGACGGATGTTGTAACATCAGTTTCCGTTGTGCTGTTTCTGCTGTGGCTATACCGTTTTATCGGGTTCGGACGCTATCTGATTTCTGATTATCTGCCTCTGCTTCCGTTTGCCGGCGTTCTGATTTTTTGCAACATTATTTTCCGCTGCTATCACGGCAATGTGTTCTATCCCGGAGCCGGGCTGAACAAGATCACGGAGATCGAGCATCTGTTCTATTCGGTGGCAACGACCTATTTTGTGCTGTTTGCCTGGCTGCTTTTCAATCGCCATGCCGAGATTTATTCCCGTATTGTTCTGGCATTTTCCATGGCGGTAACGATCATTGTTTTACCAATGGCGCGTGCAATTGCCAGAAGGATCATGAAATTCCTGAAATTCGGCGAGATCAATGTTCTCATTGCCGGTGCCGGAAAGACCGGTATCGCAATCGCAAAAGAACTTTCTGCCAACAGCTACTACGGCTTCCGGGTTGTCGGTTTTCTGGATGATGATCCCGAAAAGCAAAACCGGAATATCTCCGGAATTCCGGTGGTCGGCGAGTTGACGTCCGGTCACAACATTGCCAAAGAATGGAGTATCAACTATGTGATCTGCTGTCTTCCGGTTCAGGTTGCCATGCGTACTTTCCAGCAGTATTCCGCCTACTTCAAGCATATTCTTTTTGTCCCGGCGAGTACGATATTTCCAATTTCGTGGCTGTCTCCCATATCGATCGGAGTTTTCAGCGGTTTTGAAGTCCGCAACAAATTATTGCAGCCTGTTCCAAGAGTTCTCAAATTCTGTCTTGAAGTACTTATGTCTTTTTCTGCAATCATTGTACTGTTTCCGGTTTTTCTGGTTCTTGCATTGTGCGTAAAGTTGTCCAGTCCCGGACCGATATTTTACCGCTCCTGGCGGTTGGGAAAAAACGGTAAAAAGATCGGAGTTTTAAAGTTCCGGACAATGTATGCGGATGCTGATGCCCGTCTGGAAAGGATGCTTGCCGGCGATCCGGAAATCAGAAAAGAATGGGAAAAAGATTTCAAACTGCAGAATGATCCGCGCATCACACCGATCGGTAATTTTCTGCGCAAAACGTCTCTGGATGAACTGCCGCAATTCTGGAACGTATTGACCGGTGAGATGTCGATCATCGGTCCCCGTCCCATTGTTGAGGGGGAAGTTCACTATTATGGCGAGACATACGAAATCCGGAAACGGGTCAAGCCGGGGATCACGGGTTTGTGGCAGGTTTCCGGCAGGAATGATACCGAATATTCCTATCGGGTAGTGCTGGATTCCTACTATATCGTAAACTGGTCCATCTGGCTGGATTATTACATTTTCTTCAAGACTGTATTGATCGTACTACTCCGGAAGGGCGCCCGGTAAATGAGAAACTTTCTGAGTAAACATTGGCTTGAAATTCTGGTTCTGACCTGTTCCGTCCTCGTTCTTCTTTCTCTTTCTGTTTATCACCGGATTTGCGACCCCACTCTGGGCAGGGACAGTGTACATTACATCAGGATCATTCAAACCTGGCATGACACCGGTTCGATTGAGGGGGTACTCAAAGCACAGCCGAATTTCTGGTTCCCGCCTTTGAGCCTGTTTTTGGGGAAGCTGCTGGTTGATTGCGGCATCCCCGCCGAATCTGCTGCAGTCGGGATGAATATGGTGTTTGCCTGTTTTCTCCCCCTGATCATTTTCGGCATTGCGAATGAAGTCACAGAAAACAGAAAAATTGCACTGTGTTCCGCTGTTCTGCTTGCATTCAATCCGGTTGTCATTGATTTGGCGGTAGAAGCCCAGCGGGATATGCCTTATCTGCTTTTTTGCGGACTGCTACTGTTTTTCACCAGCTGTGCCATCCGGCGGAACCGCTGGTATTATTGGCTAGCTGCCGGAGGATGTTTTTCGGTTTCCTTCCTGATCCGCTATGAAACCCTTGAAATGATCCCGGTTTTCGGTCTTTATTTTTTGATTCTTCTGATCATCCGGAAAAACGAACGCCTGAAACAGGTCCTGTATTGCGGTATTTTTTCAATCACACTCTGTGCGGTCCTTTTTCTGCTGCTTTCCGTCTCCGGCACAACGGAATATGTAAAAAAGCAATATCAGACCTACTACGAAGACAAGTATGAGCTTCTGCAGGACAAAATCGGAGTTTTTCAATGAACGATTTTCTTGAAATTTTCTTGAAAGAGATTCCCCAGATCCTGTATGAACCTATTGCGGTTGCCGGACTTCTCGGTATTCTGGCTGCGGCTGTTTTTTATGCAAAGCGTCCGTTTGGAAAATTCTACTGGCTCATTGCCGGAATGCTGCTTTATATGCTTATCTGGCGGATCGCGATCCAGATTATTTCTTCCCGTTATGCTGAAATTCTGCTTTATCCGGCAGTGATCGCTTCTGTTTATGCGTGTTTCAAGTTTTCCGACCTGATCGCTCCTCTATTCAAAAAATACATTCCCGAAAAAATATGGCGTTTTCTCCCTTATGCACTGGTCGGCGGTTTGTGTATCGCCTGCTTCTGCAAAGCGGTCCGGCTCTCCCCCTATCACTTTGTAAAGCAGGTATCAAAT
>JAGCNI010000075.1 GCA_017646015.1 Lentisphaeria bacterium | reverse complement strand
GGTATCAGAAGCCTTATTCCGGAGAAACAGCTCATGCACTCTGGTCCCTGAGCAAAAGTTTCACTTCCTGCGCAATCGGTTTTGCCAGGGAAGAAAAACTTCTTGACCTCAATGATAAACTGATCTCGTTCTTCCCGGAATACTGTTCCTGCGTGATCGATGAAAAAATGCTTGATGTCACCCTGCAGGATCTGCTTACCATGCGGAGCGGTCATGCAAACTGCGCTTATCCTTATGCAAAAGCTGACAGCGCAAATGACTGGGTCCGTGGCTTTTTGAGTTCGCCTCTGGAGCATGTTCCCGGAACATTCTTTGCTTATAATTCTCTGGCAACTTATATGCTGAGCGCAGTCATCCGCCGCGTGACCGGTTTAAATGTCAGAGAATATCTGATCCCCCGTCTTTTCGATCCGCTGGAAATCACCCCCGGACGCTGGGAGTGCTGTCCTGCCGGAACAAATTTAGGCGGGTTCGGGTTTCATTTGAAGACCATGGACATTGCGAAATTTGCCCAGCTTCTGCTCAATAAAGGGAAATGGAACGGGGTTCAGATCCTGCCGGAAGCCTATCTGGAAGAAGCTGTTTATCCTCATGCGGACAATTCTATGAATCAGCATCCGGACTGGAAATGCGGTTACGGCTATCAATTCTGGCGATCCCGGTTCGGATTTCGCGGCGATGGAGCATGCGGACAGTATGCAATCGTTTTACCGGAGGAAGATATTGCCATTGCAGTCAATGGTTCTCTGCCTGAAATGGGACGGATACTGGATTTGCTCTGGGAAAAATTTCTGCCCGGAGTTCACTCTGCCGCACTGCCGGAAGATCCGGCTGCAGTTTCCGCTTTAGAAAAACTCTGCCGTTCCGGAGAGATTCTGCCGCAGGCGGTTGAGAACAAGAAAGATTTTCCCGGTTATTCTTTCCGCTTCTTTCCGAACTCTGTCGGAATCCAAAGCGGAACGATTCAGTTTTTCCCGGAAAAATGTATTTTGTCATTGGAAACAGCCCGTGGAACAGAAACGATCAATGCAGGTTTCGGGACCTTTGAAAACAGCAGGATCCGGCTTCAGGATCTCAGAGGACACGAAGTGACAGGATATGCGTTCTGGAAGACGGAAGACTTGCTTGAAATAAACATTTTTCATCTTGACAGCACATTCCGGGATACTTGGAGCATTACGTTCCAAAATGACACTCTTGAATTCTGCTGGGAGACGAAATGTTCCTTGTTCCGTCCATTGCTCCCGCCCCTGAAGGTCATTGAATCCGGAAAACTGTGATTATGGATGCTTACAAAAAGTTTCAGGATCAGAAGACAAAGAGAAAATGAACAGCGGATTTCTCCTGCGTTATGACAAGAGGACAGTTTTTTTTCATTTAGCCCAGCTACTAAATCTACAAAATTGACAGATTATCACGATGAAAAACTGTTGATACTTATCAAACAGCAAACATGCCGATAATGGAAATATCACAAAGAAAAAAGTCAGATATATGTAAACAAAAAAATCCATTTTCAAACCTTTGTTTATTACAAATATACCATCTCCCGCAGGCGTTTACAACTGCGGAATGACAATTTTTTGAGTTTAAAGGGGCATGTCGCGGCGGTTGCGGCACGGTTCGGGTAAGTGGCAAAAAGCAGCGAAAAAGCCCTTGTGAAGCGGTTTTGTGAAAAAAACTTCACAGAATTTTTGTTAGACTTGAAAAAATGGTCATCGTTTTTTTATC
>JAGCNI010000074.1 GCA_017646015.1 Lentisphaeria bacterium | reverse complement strand
GTTCTCAGAACCAACCCGCATACATCGGTGCACTATCCCAAGAACATTTCAATAATCGTGAATCTACCACTATTTTCCAAAAAGTCAAATGATTTTCTGAAAAAATTATTTTTTGCAGAATTCAAATCAACTGAACAAGCCGACGATGCAGGTAAAGACTTCCGAAAAGAAGCTCTTGAGGATGAAATATAGAATTACAAACGCCAGAATGTATTTTATTACATCCCAAAAACGTATGCAAAACGACACCATGCACCAGTAAAGAAATTCCAACATAATTTTCTCCTTTTCTAAAAATATAACAGGGGTTTCGCAAAATGCAAGCGGAAAATTTGATGGATGTTATAATATTTTGGTTGGATGATGAATCTGTTGAGAGTGGATTTGTATTTCCGGGAAGGGATGGTATATTACTGTTTTTACTATGAACAGAAATCAAAGAATGGAAAGCAGGTTGCGGAATCATGCTGAAGACCAATGTAATGCGATTGCTGGATAATGCACAGATCGAATACAGGATGTATGAATATTCGGTTGAAGACGGTTTGTTGGATGCGTTGTCCATAGCCCGGAAGATCGGCGAGGCTTCGGAACAGGTCTTCAAGACACTGGTGACAGTCGGTGCGTCCAAAGAACATTTTGTATTTGTGATTCCGGCGGGTTGTGAGTTGGATTTGAAAAAAGCTGCCCGTGTTTCCGGTCAGAAAAGTATTGAAATGATCCCGATGAAACAACTGTTGCCTTTGACCGGGTATATTCATGGGGGATGTTCTCCGGTCGGGATGAAGAAGCCGTTCCGGACTTTTATTGATGAGACTGCGATATTATATGATTATATTTGTGTGAGTGGCGGTAAAGTTGGAACCAATGTGGCGATCCATCCTGAAAGATTGGCAGATTTTGTTGGTGCGGAGTTTGTCGATTTGATCAAAGAGTGAAAATTCAATGATATAAAAAAACTCACTCCGCCGAGATTTATTTTTCATCTGCGGAGTGAGATTCCAAATTTTTTCAGAATTCAAATCAGATCAGAAACCTAATTCCGGTTGGGAAATGCCCCAATTTTCTTCTTCTGAATCCTGCGATGTTGTTTCAAGCGGATCGTTTTCCGGATTTTTCACTTTCCGTTTACGACTTTGTTTTTCCTGTTTTTCCGTTTCTTTTATTTCCTGATTTTCTGCGACAGGATCTTCTGTTTCAGTTATTTCAGAGTTGACTGCGGGGTTGACCGGATCAGCGGAGACTTCCAGGAGAGCCGGATCTGTTTCATCTTCTGTTCCATCCAGATATTTGACGAAAGTGATTTTCATCAATTTTCGAGGGAAGAGGAGTGTTCCGCCGGCGCGAGGTGAACGCATCGGCAACTCCATGAGATTGATCTGCTGGATCTGTTTTGCTTTGATCGGAGTATCCACGCGGCATTCATAGAGTGCATTGGGGCGCGGTGTGATCAATTCCAAACGGCAATTTTCCGGACAGAGCCGGTATTCTTTATCCTTGATAAATTTGTCGATCACGACCCGTTTTCCATATACTTTTCCCGTTTTTGTATCGGAATAGACGATTCCGAAAACAGTCGTTTTGTCGTATTTACGGAACTCATAGAGTTTATCCATGACGACTTTATCGGGGATATCGATGATTTTATAATCGCCTTTCCGCCAGATACAGAGGAGGTGATCGAATTCGTTACAGACCACGACATCTTCGCTTTTGACGCTGGTTCCGATATATCCTCCGCCTTTATCCCATCCGACTCTGATATTATTCAGAGCGATTGCAGCGGCATCGATTTTGTCGAATCCTTCCAGGCGTATTTCTGTCCGGCGCGGGAAATTGCTTCCGTATCGGTCGAGGAGATCCTGTAATTTGCTGATGGCATATTTTTTCAGTTGTCGCAGATTTTTCTGAGCTTCGGCGAGGAGCGCATTGATTTCCGCCATTTCTTTGCGGTTCTGTTCGATATCGAAGAGCGAGATGCGGCGGATGGGGATCGCCAGGAGTTTTTCGATTTCCTGATCGGGGATCACGCCGTTTGAAAGTTGTTCCAGACGTTTCTGAACCTCTTTATTATCCAGTTCAAAACTGCGTGCGCGGACACTTTCTTCGAGCTGTTGAACGAGGGGGAACCATTCATCGCGGAATTTTTCCAAACCTTTATGGACTTCGCTGAATATTTTTTCCTGGGTTTTACAGGTTTCGATCCGTTTATAGATCCGTTCTTCGATGAAGATTTGAGCGAGAGTCCGGAAGAGGAGTTTATCGAGCTGTTTTCCGATTTCGATATTCAGTTCTGCCCGTAGATATTCCAGGAGTTTTTCAGTATTTCTGCGTAGGATATCGCTGACAGACATGCGGACAGGTCTGTTTTCACAGATGACCATCATATTAAGCGAGACACTGATCTGGCAATCGGTATATTTATAGAGAGCCTGAATCGCGCGTTCGGGTTCATAGCCCCGCTGCGGGATGATTTCGATATTGACACTTTCCGCGGTGAGGTCATGGATGGATGCGATTTTGATTTTGCTTTTTGAAATAGCTTTATCGATTGATTCCAGAAGGCGTTGAGTATCGGTGAGAGCGGGGATTTCACGGATCACCAGTTTGCGCCCGTCGATATCGATTCTTGCCCGGAGAATAATTTTTCCGTTTCCTTCATCATATTCGGAGGCGTCCATGATACCGCCCTGGAGGAAATCGGGATAGACTTGGAACGGTTCATCCTTGAGGATCGCGATCTGAGCATTGAGCAGTTCATTGAAGTTGTGTGGCATGATGTCCGTACGGGTTCCGGGGGCGAGTCCGGATGCGCCCATCAGGAGGAGAGAGGGGATCTTGATGGGGAGGCGTACCGGTTCAAGATTCCGTGAGTCATAGGAATCGACCAGTTCTGTGATGCCGTCATTGAAGAGGACTTCCCGTCCGAGATGAGAAAGTCTTGCTTCGATATAACGTGCGGCAGCCGCCCGGTCACCGGTCACAATACTGCCGAAGTTACCCTGTTTGTCGATGAAGAGTTCTTTGTTTGCGAGATAGACCAGAGCCCCTTCGATGGAAGCATCGCCGTGGGGATGATATTTCATGGTTCCGCCGACGATGTTTGCGACTTTGTGATAGGATCCGTCATCCTCTCTGTGCATCTGCCAGAGGATACGCCGCTGAACGGGTTTGAGTCCGTCGTCCACGTCGGGGATCGCGCGATCCTTGATGACGTATGAGGCATATTCCAGGTAGTTTGTATTCATCATCTGCCGGAGCTGTTCGTTGGCAGAGGAATTTTTTTCTGCTACATCGCTCAAATCCTCGTCATCAAATTCATCGGATCCCATTTCCGATTCATCGGAGAGATCGTTTTCTTCAGAATCGACCGGATCCTGCGGGATGGAATTTTCCGAGACAGGAGGAGTTTGATTTTTTTTCTTGTTCCCGGCGGGAGCTTTATCATTTGTTTTTTTCTTTGCCATGGTCACACCAGATTATTTTGAATAAATTCCCAGCGTTCGGGAGTGTTGTCGCCCATATAGAAACGCAGCATTTCATCAATTCCTTTGGACTGGTCGATCATGACCTGTTCCAAGCGGATATTCTCATCGATGAATTGGCGGAATTCGTTGGGCGAGATTTCTCCAAGCCCTTTGAATCGTGTGATTTCCGCATTTTTGCCGATGATAGCTGCTTTTTCATCCCGTTCCTCTTCCGAGTAACAGTAATACGTTTTTTCATTGGGTTTTTCTTCCGGTTTTTCATCTGCTTTATCTTTGGAACTCTTCTTTTTTGCAGAAGTGCGGGTCGCTTTTCTGTCATCCTTTTTCCCTTTTGGGCGGACACGGAAGAGAGGAGTTTCAAGGATATAGAGATGTCCTTTCTGAACCAGAGGTTCAAAATAGGAGAGGAAGAACGTGATCAGGAGATTCCGGATATGCAGTCCGTCCACGTCGGCATCGGTTGCGATGACGACTTTGTTGTAACGCAGATTTTCGATTCCCTCTTCGATATCCAGAGTTCTCATGATGCTGAAGAGTTCTTCGACGGTATAGACCGTATCCAGTTTTTTCCCGTAACAGTTGAATGGTTTTCCTTTCAAAGCGAAAACTGCCTGTGTATTGGGATCGCGGCTTTGAGTCATGGAACCGCCTGCGGAATCTCCTTCGGTCAGGAAGATCATGGTTTCAGAACCGTGTCCGGATTTATCGCCGTAATGATATTTGCAGTCGCGCAGTTTGCTGTTGCGGATACTGAGTTTCTTTTCAAACTCTTTTCCTTTTTTCCGGACAGCCTGGATTTCTTTGCGAACATCTTCGTTTTTTTTGATTTTTTCCAGGAGGAGATTTGCTTCTTCCGTATTTCGGTAGAGGTAATCCACGAGAGCTTTTTTGACAGTCGGGACGATCCAGCTTTTCACATCCGTGCTGCCCAGTTTGTTTTTTGTCTGAGACTCGAATACGGGGTCTTGCAGTTTGATTGCGATGGAGCCGACGATGCCGCCGCGGAAATCTTTTGCGTCATAATCTTTTCCGGAGTATTCATTGACAGCGCGCAGGAGAGCTTCTTTGAAAGCGGATTCATGTGTACCGCCGTCATTGGTATATTGTCCGTTGACGAATGAAAAATATGTTTCGCCGAAGTCTGCCACGTGCGTGAAAGCAAATTCCAGAGTTTTATCTTTGTAATGGATCGTGGAATAGAGATTTTCTCCCTGGACCCGTGTCTCGACCTGATCGAGCAGACCGTTTTTAGAGTAGTAACGCTGATTGTTCAGGTAGAGTGAAAGGCCGCTGTTGAGGTAAGCGTACATCCAGAGCCGGTGTTCCACAAATTCCATTTTGATCTGATATTTCGGAAAGAGTTTTGTATCCGGGATGAAAGAGATCATTGTTCCGTTGCGTTCTTCGGTTGAACCATCTTCCTCACGTGTCAGGACTCCGCGGGTGAATTCTGCCAGTTTGTATTTGCCGTCACGCACAGATTTTGCAATGAAACGTTCGGAAAGCGCATTGACAGCTTTTGTACCGACACCATTCAGACCGACCGAGAACTGGAAGACATCGGAGTTGTATTTTGCTCCGGTATTGATCTGGGAGACGCATGCAACCAGTTTTCCCAGCGGAATTCCACGACCGTAGTCGCGGATGATAAATTCGTTGTCACGGATGGAAATATCGACCCGTCTGCCGTAACCCATGATGAATTCGTCAATACTGTTGTCCACCACTTCTTTCAGCATCACATAAATCGCATCGTCATGATGGGACCCGTCGCCCATCCGCCCGACATACATCCCCGGACGCTGGCGGATATGTTCCAGAGAAGACAGGGTTTTGATCTTGTCTTCATTATACGCCACTGTGGCAACAGGCGGATTATCAATCATATCATAATTGTCTGTATCACTCATAATATCGCTGTATCTTTGTTTGATAGTTAATATTTTTCTATTGGAAATATATCACGGATTTCAGATGTTTCAAGGGATAAGATCATATTTTTTTTGGGTGCGATCAGTGGATCTGATTCGTAAAAGAGAATACACTTTCCCGTGGATTATTTTTCAAGAGAGTTTATTTTTTTCTGTTTTCCGGTTTTTGGAGTTGATCTGAAAAAAAGAATTTTTCCGGTGTTGGAAGAGGGGGCAAGCGGGGAAATATGGGAAAAGAAGAGAAATTCAGAAATTTTTTTTATAAAGAAAACATTGCAAAAGAATCAATGTCGAATTATATTATTCATTAAAATATAAAGAGGAATACAGTGGAGTGGCTCAGCCATTCCGTGAAATTGAAAAGGAGAACGTCATGACGTCAATGAAAGATACAATCATCAATTCCTTCCGGAGACATCTTACTCTTTCTCTTGCCAAGCGACCGGATAAAGCCAGCGATCTTGACCGTTATCAGGCATTGGCACTCAGTGTCCGTGACCTGATCGTGGAACGCTGGATTGCGACCCGTGATACATATGAATCGGAAGAATTGCCGCGTTCAGTCAACTATATTTCGTTGGAATTTCTGATGGGACGAACCCTTGGAAATGCACTGATCAATCTGGATGTCCTGGATGCTGTGGAAGATGCGATGAAAGAGCTCGGATTTGACCTTGCCATGCTTCGGGATGAGGAAGTCGATGCCGGTTTGGGAAACGGTGGGCTGGGACGTCTTGCCGCCTGTTTTCTGGATTCCATGGCAACCCTGGAACTGCCGGCTTTCGGATATGGGATCCGGTATGATTACGGGATTTTCCGTCAGATCATTCAGAATGGGTATCAGGTGGAGGAACCGGATAACTGGTTGAGCCGTGGGAATCCGTGGGAGATCCGGCGTCCTGAACTGGCACGTCCGATCCAGTTCGGCGGACGTGTTGAACCGTATTCAAGCAACAGCCGCAATCCGTTCCGTCGCCGTTGGGTGGAAACACAGGAAGTGTTGGCGATGCCGTATGATACACCGATCCCCGGTTACAAGACGAATACTGTGAACACTTTACGTTTGTGGTCTGCGGAATCTCAATGCGGATTCAATCTTTCCAAATTCAATCAGGGCGATTATATCAGCGCAAATCTGGAAGCGGCGTTGTCGAGCAATATCACAAAAGTGTTGTATCCGAATGACAACAATTATGAGGGGAAAGAACTTCGGTTGAAACAGCAGTATTTCCTTGTGTCCGCTACATTGCAGGATATTCTCGGCAGGATCAAAATGTATGGAAAAGATCCGCATGATTTTGCGAAATATGCCTCGATCCAGTTGAATGATACCCATCCGGCACTTGCCATTCCGGAATTGATGCGTCTCCTGATCGACCTGGAAGACTTTGAATGGGATGAAGCGTGGGAAGTCTGCACACAGACATTCAACTATACCAATCACACACTGATGAGTGAGGCTCTGGAAAAATGGCCGGTTCATCTGTTGGGAAAATTGCTGCCGCGTCATCTGGAAATCATTTATGAGATCAATTTCCGTTTTCTGCGTCAGGTTTCCACCCGCTATATTGGCGATGTGGATCGTCTGACTCGTATGTCTCTGATCCAGGAGGGGTCGGAAAAGATGGTCCGGATGGCATATATGTGTGTGGTTGCCAGTCAGAAAGTCAACGGTGTGGCGGCACTGCATACGGAATTGTTGAAGAATGGACTTTTCCGTGACTTCAATGATTTTTATCCGGATAAGTTCATCAATGTGACCAACGGGATCACACCGCGCCGCTGGCTGAAAAAGTCCAATCCGGCTCTCTCCTCTCTGATCACTTCCCGGATCGGTGACGGCTGGTGCAAGGATTTGAATAAGCTCAAAGATCTGGAAGCCTTTGCCGATGATGCCAGTTTCCTGCATGGACTGGAAACTGCCAAACGGGCAAATAAAGCTGTCATGGCGGATTATCTGAAGAAAAATTGCAATGTGCTTGTTAATCCGGATTCGATCTTTGACGTACAGGTGAAACGTCTTCATGAGTATAAGCGTCAACTCCTGAATGCACTCCATGCTGTTTCACTGTATCTGGAGATCAAAGATGATCCCAATGGCGATTTTGTACCGCGCACCATTCTGTTCGGAGCGAAATCTGCACCGGGTTATTTTATGGCGAAACTGATCATCAAATTCATCAATGCCATTGGTGATGTGATCAATGCCGATCCGGATATGCGGGATCGTTTGAAAGTCATCTTTGTTCCGAATTACCGTGTTTCTCTTGCAGAAAAAATCATTCCGGCTGCGGATCTTTCAGAACAGATTTCTCTTGCCGGGACGGAGGCATCCGGTACAAGCAATATGAAATTTGCTCTGAACGGGGCTCTTACGATCGGCACAATGGACGGTGCGAATGTGGAGATCTATGAAGCGGTCGGAGCGGAAAATATCTTTATTTTCGGAATGAATGTGGATGAAGTCCGCGCCTGCCGCTCGGCGGGATATAATCCTTTTGAAGTGATTGAACAGAATGAAAAACTCCGCCGGATCCGTGCGTTGATCGAAAGTGATTTCTTCTCGCCGGGAGAACGGGGAGTATTCCGCCCGTTGCTTGATTCGTTGTATGCAGATACCTACATGGTGGCGGCTGATTTTGATTCTTACTGCAACTGTCAGAAACAGGTGGCGGAACTGTACCGTGACCGTGATGCGTGGAACAGACGTTGTCTTTTCAACATTGCCAATATGGGACGTTTTTCCAGTGACCGTTCGATCCATGACTACGCAGAAAATATCTGGCATTTGAAGCCGGTGCAGGTCGATTTGCACCTGTATGACCCCTTCCAGCCACG
This sequence comes from Lentisphaeria bacterium, assembly GCA_017646015.1. GTDB lineage: Bacteria > Verrucomicrobiota > Lentisphaeria > Victivallales > UBA1829 > SIG94. Next base: position 13,305 of record JAGCNI010000074.1, on the reverse strand, counting down.
AAACCGTAAAACGAAGAAAGGAAATATGAAATGAACCGTCAATCCGGCTCTGAACGGCGTAAGACCATTTATCTGAGCGGTCCGATCATGGATGAACATGAAGGACTTGCCCGGGAATGGCGTGAAGCAGCAAAGTCTTTATTGGGAAAGGATTTCCGTTTGCTTGATCCGATGCGTCGGAAATTTGTGGACCGTCAGGTGGACAGCGCCAATGAGATCGTGGAATTCGATTTGCAGGATGTCCGTGATGCAGATATTATTCTTGTCAATTATAATAAACCCTCGATCGGGACTTCGATGGAAATTTTTTATGCAGCATATACGCTTGGAAAATTTGTGATCGCTTTTTCTCCGTTCACATTTGAAAATTGCAGTCCGTGGATCGTCCGTTTTTCGACCAAGATCCTGCCGGATCTGGAAGAAGCCTGCCGTTATATCAAGACTAATTTTGGAGATATTGAAGAATAAGGAGTTTGTCAGATGAAACTGACCAGGGAGATCACAAAAGTATTGCAGGAATGTATTCAGGAGGGATTTGATTCTGTCTCTGAGTTTGCAAAATTTGCGAATGTGAGCACAGAAACAGTGACCCGTTATCTGCAATCGGAAACAGCCTCGATCCGTCAGGATACCTGGAACCGTATCCAGCCGTTGCTGAAATTGTATAAAACCAAAGAACGGAAAGAGGAAAAATCTCATCACAAACCGCCGGAATTGAATTCGGATCAGAAAATCCTGCTGGATGCATTCAATGCTCTGCCTCCGGATGTGCAGCGTCAGAAACTGATGGAGATCATTGATATTGCCCGGAAAACTCACCGGAAACAGATGGCTGAACAGGCGGGAACAGCACAATGAGCTGAGTTTTCTTGGAAATTTGCCTGAAATCAGTTTGAATTTCAGGCATTTCCGGGGTATTGTATCAAGCTTACATAAAAGAGTTGAAAAACAATTTCATAAAAACAGGAGAAATACGTATGGAAGAAAGTTTCTTGCAAAACAATTTTGCCAACCGCATTGGCGGTAATATGTTCGGAAAAGACACCAAGATCTACAAATTTGAAAAGATCAAACGTGCCAAACGCGAAGCCAGTGCCAAGAATCCCGGTGTTGAAATCATTGATATGGGCGTCGGTGAACCGGATGATATGGCATTTCCTTCTGTCGTTTCCAAACTTTGCGAAGAAGCTGCAAAATGGGAAAACCGTATTTATGCAGATAACGGCATTTCTGAATTCAAAGAAGCCGCTGCCCGTTACATGAAAGCCCTCTACAATGTCGATCTGGATCCTGAAACAGAAATCTGCCATGCGATCGGAAGCAAATCTGCTCTCTCTCTGCTGCCTGCCTGTTTCATCAATCCCGGTGACATCACCTTTATCACCGTTCCCGGTTATCCCGTGCTCGGCACCTGGACTGAATATCTCGGCGGTACCGCTGTGAAGCTGCCGCTTCTCGAAGAAAACGGTTTTATGCCGGATCTGGATGCTATTCCGGCGGAACAGCTTGCAAAAGCAAAACTGCTTTATTTGAACTATCCGAACAACCCCACTGGTGCATCTGCCAGTGTGGAATTCTTCACCAAAGCTGTTGAATTTGCCAAAAAACATCAGCTGCTCATTGTCAGTGACGCAGCTTATGCTCCGCTGAACTTCAAAGGCAAACCCCTGAGTATTTTTGCGATCCCCGGAGCAAAAGATGTTGCTGTGGAATTGCACAGTATGTCCAAAGGTTTCAATATGACCGGATGGCGTTTGAGCTGGGTTTGCGGTAATGCATTGGCTGTCAAAGCATTTGCAAACGTGAAAGACAATGCGGACAGTGGTCAGTTCATGGCGATCCAGAAAGCTGCGATCGCAGCTCTGGATGATCAGGCATCCATCACTCCGATGATCAGTGAAAAATATGAACGCCGTCTGAAAAGCATGGTTGCCACCCTGCAGGGTCTTGGCTTCAATGCAAAAGTGCCTGCCGGTTCTTTCTATCTGTATGTCAAGGCTCCGAAAGGTGCATCCGACGGTTCCGTCTTTGCGACCGGTGAAGATTTCAGTCAGTGGCTGATTAAAAACAAACTGATCAGTTCCGTGCCCTGGGACGACGCAGGAAACTATGTCCGTTTCTCTGCTACATTCGTTGCACGCGGCGGAAAAGATGCAGAAGAAAAAGTGCTGGCTGAATTTGCCCGCCGTCTTTCTGATGCCAAATTTATTTTTTAAGTCATTGTAATATCGAAAGAGAAGGATTTTTCATCATGAGAAAAGAACGTCCTGAACGGAAGAAGACTCCGGAGCTTGAAGCACCTGCCTGCGATGCTTCACTGGCTCTTCCCGTTATTGCGATCGTAGGCCGTCCAAACGTTGGAAAATCCTCTCTTTTCAACGCTATTCTCCGCAGACGGCAGGCGATTGTTCATTTTGATGCCGGAGTGACCCGTGACCGTGTGACAGCGGCGGGTGTATTTGACGGCAGACGGTTCAATCTGATCGATACCGGAGGACTTGGGATGTTTTCCGGAGAAAAGCGGAAAGTCGGTTTCTGGGATCGCTCCATTGAGGAACAGGTCGAAGCAGCGGTCGAGTCTGCTCTGACGATCCTCTTTGTGGTGGATGTTTCAACCGGCTTGAGTCCTCTGGATGAAAGTATTGCCGCCCGGCTCCGTGCTTCCGGCAAACGGATCATTCTTGTCTGTAATAAAGCCGATAATCATGAAGCGGAACAGGGTACTCTGGAATTTCATTCTCTGGGCTTTGACCGGGTCCATGCGGTATCCTGTCTGCACCGGATCGGGATCGATTCTCTGATGCTGGATGCGTTGGAGGGGGTTGCTCCCAATACAGCCGCCGGAGATGCGGAAAATGCACCCCGTCCTTTGCGGATCGCTGTGCTGGGACGTCCGAATGTCGGTAAATCATCCATTGTCAACCGTGTTCTCGGTGAAGACCGTGTGATTGTCAGTGACGTTGCGGGAACGACCCGTGATGCTGTTGATATTCAGTTTACATTGCGTTGCGGTGATGAAGATGTTTCTGCGGTTCTGGTGGATACTGCCGGATTGCGGAAACGTTCCAAGATCGACGGTGCTGTGGAACGTTACAGCATGATGCGTGCGGAAGAAGCACTGGAACAGTGTGACATTGTGTTGTTTGTGATTGAAGCACAGATCGGTTCCTCCACGGCGCAGGACAAAACGATTTCCCGGATGATCATTGAGTCCGGCAAAGGTTGTGTGATCGTGGCGAACAAATGGGATGCCTGTGAAGGGAAGAAAAAAGAATTGATCGAGGGGCTGCGTGAATCTTTGCCGAAGATGTTTTACGCACCGATGGTTCCGGTTTCTGCCAAAACAGGGTATAATTTCCGTGAACTTTTTGAAGCAATCGCAGAATTGCGTGCTCAGATGTCGGTCAAGATCTCCACATCTGTTTTGAACAAAGTGGTATCTGATGCGCAGAAAAAGAATCTGCCGCCGGTTGTCAATGCGGGTAAACTTTTCCGTATCTACTACGGAACCATGGTCGGAAATTGTCCGCCGTGCTTCTCGCTCTTTGTCAATGATCCGAAACTTTGTGCTGAAAATTATAAAGTATATCTGGAGAATTATTTCCGGAAAGCTTTTGCTTTCACCGGATTCCCCATCCGTTTGTATTTCAAGGCGCGCCGTCGTGAAGAACTTTCCGAGATTTTGCAGCGGAAAGAAAAATTCAAACGTGACCGTGACAAAGCCAAACGGGCAAAGAGTTTCAAACCTGCCCGTCCGGAAGAGGATCTGGAAGACGATTTCTGATTCTTTTTTGCTTCCGAATTTTATTTTGCGGGGCGGACTCTCGGGTCTGCCCATGCGTATGCCAGGTCCGTGATGAGATTGATCCCGACGAACAGGAAAGCACTGAGGATAACCAGTGCTTTCAACATTTGTAAGTCCGCATCATTCAATGCATTGACTCCTTCATATCCCAGTCCGGGGATTCCGAAAAATGTTTCAAGCAGCAGACTGCCGGTAAAGAGAAACGGCAGTACCGTAGAAGCTCTGGTGATCACGGGGATCAGAGCGTTTTTCAGCAGATGTTTGAAGTAAAGTTTAGAGGGGGAGACTCCTTTTGCGACAGCTGTCCGCAGGTATTCCCGGTTCATTTCATCCAGGAATACAGTCCGGTAGAAACGCACTCCTCCGCCAGTCCCGCTGAAGATTCCGATTGCCACGGGCAGCAGCAGATAACGGATATCGCCCCATCCCCAGACAGGGAACCAGTTGAGATAATAAGCGAAGAACCATTGTCCGAAAATGATCATAGCGAGATAACTGATACTCATTCCTGCCACGGAGAAACAGAGGATCACCCGATCCTGCCAGTGATCCCGGAATGCACATGCCAGCATGGCGAGAACGATCCCGAAAAAGAGTTCTCCGAAGAAGATGGGGAGCATCAGCATCAGAGAGGGAAACATTCCTTTCCAAAGTTTTGCCCGGATCGGTTCCCGTATTTGAAGAGTTTTCCGAAATTGAAGAAACTGACATAAGGGAATGTATCTGTAAAAGTCATGATTTCCTTGAAAGAGGCAACCAGCTGACTGTCTGTCCATCCTTTTGTGGGACGTTGGAAAAGGATGTTGCGGATCGCAGCCCCGTCGGGAGCGGAAATTACCAGTTCCTGCGGCGGATATTCCAAAATTTTGCAGATCTTTCCCTGTTCCGGGGAACAAATCATCTGATTGATTTTCAAAGCAGAAGAGGAGTCAACAGTCAAACGGATTTGAGTTTGTTTGAGAAAATTTCTTTTGATCCGGATCGTATCATTTGCGGAGAGGCGGATATGATCTTTGTTGAAAATGATTTCAGGGCTGAACTGGATTCCGTGGAATGATACTTTTCCCTGCGTGAAATCGGCGGATGGATAGAGTTGGGTCTGTTTCCATAATCCGAAGAAGAGCGGTTTATCGGAACCGAGTTCTTCGCGCATATCTTCGATTTCTCTTGGGGCAGGATTTTTACCGAGCACTGTTGCAGCCGGATCGCCGGCGGCAAGGCGGAATAACAGAAATGTGAGGATCATGACCCCGAAAATGATCAGGATCGAGTACATAATCCGCTTTAACGTATATTGAAACATAGACTTGTTCACTCTTTTTTTAATTTTTATGTTGCAAAGATGCACTTTAGACTGTAAATTTAACCCTTATTGCGGAAAGGGCAAATGAATGTTTCATATTTTCAGAAAATATTTTATAATATTTATCACCGGAATGTGGTTTTCCGGGGTGTCAACCCCTCTGAAAGCGGCTCCGGATGGTAATTTTTTCTGGCTGCATTATGAAGATGCGGCAGCATCTCCCCGTGCCAAGGTGATTGCATTGGGGGAGAAAATGAAACGTACCGCCCGGCAAGTGCTGCCGACTGCCCGTTTGCGGACATCCGGTTTTGAATCGTATCTTTACTTACAGGATCCTGTCAAAGATTTCAAAGGGCTTTCCTGGCGACGGGATAAAAAGGAAAATTACATCATCCATATTCCGGACTCGTATGAACATCTGATTGCGGATCCGTCGGCACCGTTTACCTTGATGTCATGGATCACTCTCGGGCGCGGCGGATATCCTGTATCATTGACAGAACGTCTCCGGGATTCCTGGTTTATTGTTGGGATGACCCGCAAGATCCTGGAGGATATGCAGTTGGGCAATACGCCTTTTTCCGGTTATTTTCCAGCGGCGTATGTGCTGACAAGCAGAGATCATTTTCCGTCATTACGTTCTCTTTTATCTGTACCGTTGCCGCAGGAGGATACAGTCATGCGGATGATCTATGAGGAATATTGTCAGCTTCTTGTATTGATCTGTACCCGGAATAATCTGTTCCGGAGCGGATTGCTCACAGGGATCCTGAATGATTTCAGTGCAGATCCGGGGGCGGGGATGTATGAGCTTTTCAAAAAACATGCCCTGCCGCAGCTGCGGCAGAAAGAGAAACGTTTTTTTCCAGTGGAAGAGTCTGATCCTGCGATGGATAACGGTTCACTTTTCATGAAACAATTTTCTTCTGATCCGGGGAGTCTTCTGTTGACCTATTACCTGTTATCGGGTGATAAACAAATTTCATCCTGCTGGTATGGGATCTCTTCCCGTCCGGAATATGATCCGGATGTTCAGCTTGACCGCTGGTTCCGTCATGAGCTTGACTTTCTGTTGAACATTTATTTTCTTCCTGCCTCACCGGAGAAGATCGAGTCCGGTTATCGTGAGGCGATGACATTTGAGATGCGTCTGGAGTCACGGAACGGGAAAGAAAAGAAAAAGAGTTCACTTTCTGCCCGGAAGAAAAAAGAGGATCGTCCGCTCCGCCGCAGCCGTCGGCGTCGCGGCAGGAAAAAGGCTGTTGCTGTTCAACCTGTGAAAGTTGATTGGAAGCGTGATCCTTTGTTGGAATCCCGGAATTCCTTTTTGCTTTCTCTGCGTTTTCTGCCTCTTGATCTGCTGGATCCTTTATACCGTTCCGGCAGGGAAAAAGGGGAGGTGGTCGATTTCCGTTCTGCTGAAAATTTACAGAAGAGACCCGCGAACATGCAATTTTCTGCCGGTGGTGTGTCAGAGTTGATCCGGTATCACCGGAAAATATATGATTTTCAGAAGGTTGTGAATGAGATGGGGATATCCTTATTGCAGTTGCGCCGTTATGTTTCCCCTGATTTGCAGCTGCCTGTGATGCGAGTACGCAATGCGTTGATGAATTTTGCGGCAAATCCGGGTTCTGCTTCTGCCGCAAACCAGCTCAGGGAAGCGGATTCTGCTTTTTATGCTGCATTGGAGCATCATATTGCTTTGAAACGTTTTTTGGATACAACGGAACAGGAGATGGTTTCTCCTGCTGCCCGTTATATTTTATCTTTCCGTTTATTCCGCCTGTATGAACGTCCGGAAATGCAGATTTCCCGTCGTTTGACAGAATTTTTCAACAATGTAACCAGTGAGTCCGGTGATTTATGATCGATTTGAACAGAAGACCTGCCCGTAAAAAACGGGATTTCTTTTCTCTGCAGATATTGTTGTGGGGGATTGGGATTTGCTTTTTCCTGTTATTGTGTTTCGGGATATACAGCATGCTGCGGCGCAGTATGGAACGCCTTACGATGGATTATTATTATCCGTTTTTGAAGATTGCCCGAGTGACTGAAAATTCGATAGCCGACAAGGTTTTGCTGATGCAGAAGAAGACAACCCTTGTAAAAGCGTTGCGTATTTTACAGAATGATAATACGATCCTTGCAGCCGAACGGACCGTTGTCAATGACTTGAAAAAAGAAAATGCCGAACTTCGTGCTCTGCTCGGGTTGGGTCGGAAAGGAACTTTTTCTCCGATCTTTGCGGAAGTTTTATCCCGTGATTCGATGACATGGCAGGAACAGTTCATCATCGACAAAGGGAGCCGTCACGGGATCGAACCGGGAAATCCCGTTGTCGTGACGACCCATATTGGCAACAATGCGTTTCCTGCGGTGGCTGTGATCGGGAAAGTCAAATCGGTTTCCGGACATACAGCTGTTGTTTCAACCATATTGAGTCAGGATTTCAAAATGAGTGTATCACTGCCCGGTTCCAACTCTTCCGGAATTCTGGAGGGTGCAAGAAAAATCACGGATATGCGTGCGATCCTGCGTTTCCTGCCGTTGCAGTCCACGCCAGCCTCCGGACAGATCGTTTATACCAACTCTTTTTCCGGCAACAGTCCTCCGGGATTGCCGGTCGGAACCATTACCGATTATACCCGTCCTTCTGCGGTGTCAAGAAATGATCAGATCTATATTGAAACGTTGATCCGTCCATTTGAATCTCCTGCGGAAGTCCGCTTTGTGGCTGTTTTTGTAAAGGACCGCAAATGATCAAAACCGTTTACATTTTTCTGATTACATTTTTCAGTGTTCTGGCGGAGCTGCTCTTCCGGAATATCGGACTCTTTTTTCCATTTTGCGGATTGTTTATTTTTTATGTAACGACTGCATTCGGGGTACGATATGGATTTCTGGCGGCATTTCTGGCGGCGTGTCCGTTGGATTTTCTCGGGAACGGGGCAGCTCATCCGTGGTCGATGATCTCTTTCAGTGCCGTGATCGGACTTTCCTGTTTCTGGCTTCACCGGGTGGAATCGGAATCACTTTTTCTTCATTCTCTGCCGGGTGCGGCTGTACCGGGGATCATCTGGATCTTTTCCCTGTTGTTTTTTTCGGAGTCGCCCGGTATGGTTTTTCTGGATCATTTTCCGTCTTTTCTGCCGGCGTGTTTCTTCAGTGCATTGTTTCTTCCGCTGGAGATTTACTTTTTCGATACACTCAATGAACGGCTTTCGTTGCCGCTTTATACCAATGCCAAACTGGATTTGAAATGACAATGAATACAGAAAATCATGAAATCAGAGAAAAACAATCCCTTTTACGGATCTTGCTGCTGGCATTTGCCATCATGCTGCTGTTGACTGTGATCATATTGCGTCTGTGGACAGTACAGATTCTTGCCGGACGGGAGTTCAATGAGCGTGCATCCAAACAATATGCCCGTGATATCCGTATTCCAGCTTTGCGTGGACGGATCTTTTCATCGGATGGGAAAGTGCTTGCAGAAAACCAGCCCTCCTATGAAGCTGTTCTGCATCTTTCTGAAATGGAACTGGTGCCGCATTTGGGCAAATCCGCGCGGATCATCCACAGTGAATTGAAACGGATCGAAAAAGTTCTTGGCAGACAAAGCGGGATCGAAGAGAAAAATATTGTAAGACACATGACCCGTTATCCGGGGATCCCGATGATCATTTTCAAAAATCTTTCCACTGTTGAACTGGCAAAACTGGCAGAGATCAATCCGCATGTCAACGGATTGGAACTGACAGCCGAAGGAATGAGATCATATCCTTTCGGTTCCATGGCGTCCCATATCATCGGTTATACCGGCCCGCAGGATCCCAATACCGCCGAAGATCGCGGGGAGTATTTTTATTATCTGCCGGACAATGCCGGGCGGAGCGGATTGGAAAAGGTCTATGATGAAAAATTACGGGGTGAACCCGGAAAAAAACTGGTGATCGTTAATCATCGCGGATTTGTTTTCGAGGAGGTCGGGGATCCGATCCCTGCCAAACCGGCATTTGATTTGAAAACAACTCTGGATACCCGTTTGCAGAAGACGGCTGAAAATCTGCTCGGCAACCGGGAGGGGGCTGTGATCCTGATGGATGCCCATGATGGTGCTGTCCTGGCGATGGCATCCGCTCCCCGTTACGATCTGAATGATTTTGTTCCGCGGATCTCCGCTCAGAATTATCGTAAACTTCTGAAACAGCCGGGACATCCTTTCATCAATAAAGCCATTCAAAGTGCTTTTATGCCGGGTTCGATCATCAAACCGTTGATCGGAGCGGCGATGTTGGAAAATCATTTTCCGGCAGATGAAGTGGTGGAATGTGACGGCGGTACTCCGATGGGCGGTTCTTCCCGGATCAAATGCTGGGCATGGCGTTCCGGCGGACATGGTCCTCTTTCCATTCTGGAAGCATTGGAAGTCTCCTGTAATGATTTCTTTATCGAGGGGGGAATGAAGATCGGGATCAACGGGATCTCTCCCTTGCTTGCTTCCGCCGGGATCGGAGAAAAAACCGGGATCGGCTTGCCGGAAAGTGCCGGATTGCTGCCGGAACGGAAACCGGGGAGACGCTGGTCAAAATATGATACTGCGCTGATTTCGATCGGACAGGGCAGGATCCTTGTTTCGCCCATACAGGCAGCCTGTTATACTGCTGCACTGGCAAATGGTGGATCTTTGCCGCTGCCGCGTCTGGTCTCTGAATTGTATAACCCGGTAACGGGCGAGAAGGTGGTTTTTCCGTCGAAAATCAGAAAACGCCTCTTGATTTCTCCGGAGAATTTGAATGTTGTCCGCCGGGGAATGTATAATGCTGTGAATCTCTCCACCGGTGGAGCGAAAAATGCCCGTGTTCCCGGGTTGGAAATTTATGGAAAAACCGGAACGGCTGAAGTCGGTTATGGAGCGAATCGTTATAAAAATACATGGTTTGTCGGTTTTACCAAGACGCCGAAAGGCAGACTTTTAAGTGTAGCAGTCTTAGTTCTCCGTGGCGAAGCCGGTAACAAAACCGCTGCTCCGATCGCCGCTGGAATGTTTGCAAAAGCCCTCGAATCCGGATTTTGAAGCGGTTTATCATAATACTGTTTCTTTTTTAGCAAAAAAATAAAAATATTTAAAAGTTATCCCTTTAAGATAAATCAAAATATTAAACTAATAAAATAAGCGATTAATATAATTATTTTTGTGTTTATATAAAAACAAATCTTGACTTATAGAAACTATATGCTAAGTTATTAGATATTAATAAAATTTCTGAAGATGATGGGATATATTCAGCAGTGACAAGCTCGGAAAATAAATAACCTATTGTTATTTCGAAAACACTTGATTGCAAAAATTTATTATTACTTGATTGAGTATAGAAGAAAAATTTTCAATTGAGTTGCTTGTTATAATCTATAAAATCTAGCAGGGTGATATTACGAATGCCTTTGAATCTATTGCCATGGAGAACTGAATAATGTTAAAACTTGGAATTTTTACGTTTTTTACAGGTGCAGGTTTTTTAGATTTAGGATTTGAGATGGCTGAATTTCAATCCCTATTTGCTAATGAGCTTATTCCTGATTTTTGTCGAGCTTATAAATATTCACGCAATAAACTTAACATTCCTTTACCTAAATATGGATTGAAAGAGCTAGATATTGAGACTTATTGCGATTCAAATGGTTCGGATACATGGTTTCATCAGGCAGAATGTTTACAAGAACGTCGGTATTTGCAAAATTCTCTTTGCCAAGCGAAGAGAGATTTTGATTTAGTTGGTTTTATTGGAGGTCCACCTTGTCCTGATTTTTCTGTTGCTGGAAAAAATAGAGGTGCTGAAGGAAAACATGGAAGATTGTCTCAAATTTATATGGATCTAATTTGTCGAGAAAAGCCTGATTTTTTTGTGTTTGAAAATGTGAAAGGACTTTGGCGTACTGCAGTTCATCGAGCTTTTTTTGATAAACTTGTAAAACAAGCTCATGCTGCTGGTTATGTGACTACTGCTCGTTTAATAAACGCATTAGAATATGGAGCACCTCAAGATAGAGATCGTATTATTCTGATTGGTGTTCAGCGTAGTAAATTGAAAAAAAATTATGAAAGCTTTGAAATAGTCGATTTCCCATGGGATAAACAGATTTTATATCCTCTTTCAGAAATAAAACGGAAATCATGGCCTAAAACAGATCCATTTTTTCAGAATGGATATTTGTCTGCCCCTGATGATATAATTCCAGAGTTGACGGTAGAATATTGGTTTCGAAAAAATGATGTAGAAAATCATCCTAATGCATTGGATTTTTTTATTCCTCGTGCTGGACTTGTAAAAATGCAGACATATGATGAGGGCGATGATTCTAAAAAGTGCTACAAAAGATTACATCGTTGGCGTTATTCTCCTACTGCTGCATATGGAAATAATGAAGTCCATTTGCATCCATACAAAGCTCGTCGTTTATCTGTGGCAGAGGCTCTCGCTATTCAATCTTTACCTAAAGAGTTTGAATTGCCTCCTGATATTACAATGTCTGCAAAATTTAAAACAATTGGTAATGGAGTTCCTTTCGTGGCAGCTTTCGGTGTTGCAAAATCATTAAAAGAATTTCTAGAAAAGGAGTCTATTTAATATGAGAATTTTTACTGCAGCTGATATTTGTCGGGCAATAAATGCTCTGAACAAAAAGGTCTATTATAGTTATGTGAATTCAACGACTCATGCTGAAATAAAAATAGTTAGAGTTCAGTTGCCAGAAGGACCAATAATAATCAAACGACATCGAATTGGTGAGCCTTGGAGTGATGATGAAAATATTAGTTCTCAAATGATATGGCGGATAGCTAATGCATTGAATTCTCGTATTCCTATAAATGTTGATCGCGTTCTTGGTGGAAGTTATAATACTCGCTCTGTTCTCGAAGCTTTATTGGCACATACCCCGGAAATATATACTTGTTCTCCTGGACGACAAGAAACAATTAGAGGTGTTGTTAGTATCAAACGAGGACATAAACATATTATCTGGGATCCTGAAAAACCTCATACGATGGGGGTGATGGTACAAAAAGATTTGGGGGAAAATTGTGTAATCAGCGAAATCCCGTCCATAGATATGATGTATGATGTCATTCCTGCTCAAATCCAAAATAGTGAAATTGATATCGAAATTCGTAGACGGCATTCTCAAATCCAGGTTGCATTGGCTGAAATAGCTCGATCTCTTAATATGAGGACATGGCTTGCAGTTGAGGATCATGGAATTATTTATAATGGGAAGAAAATTACAGAATATCCATTTATTGTAAAAGATTTAAATCATGAGCCCGTGATATCTTCGTTTGCAAATGCAGTTCATGTTGCCAAGCATATTGACTGTATGTATTTTAATGGAGGACTACCATTTGCTTTTGAAGTTGAGCATACGACTGGCGTTACTAGTGGTTTAACCAGAATGTTACAGTTTAAGAATGCTGCAAATTATTTAAATACTCAATTTGTCATTGTTGCTCCTGATGATGATAGAGATGATGTTTTAACAAAAGCTTCCAAAGAGCAGTTCGAAGATCTAAAAACATTATTTTTCCCCTATTCTCAGGTTGAGGAATTATATGCCTTTGTTAGTCGCCATTCAGGACGGATTAGAGGTGTTAAAAAAGATTTCCTTTTAACTTTTATGGAAAATGTATGTTGATTGATATTGTGAGAGAAGAAAGTTATTATTAAAAAGGTTTTTTGAATGCAGCAGGAATCTTTGGAACAGATAGTATCTAAGTTAATTTCTCTGAAACAAGAAGGTGATTTTTGGGATTTTAAGAAAGAATGGCAGACAGATAATAAAAAAGCAGATTTGATTAAAGATATAATTTGTTTCGCAAATTCAATTCATAAACGGGATTGTTATTTGATTTTTGGGGTCAATGATACTTATAATATTACCGGAATGGAACAAAAAAGATGGAAACAGGCAGATATTATTGATCTGCTATCAAAGTTAAAATGGGCAGAGGGTAATATTCCACATATTTCCGTAAAAACTATTACTCTCAATGATACGCTAATAGATGTCTTAATTGACCATAATAGTGATCATGTCCCTTTTTATCTTGATGCCGATTATAAATGTGATAAATTTTCTCTTCGTCAAGGTGTAATTTATAGTCGATATAAAGATCGTAATACTGCTTGGGGAGAAG